>JBGVCR010000012.1:0-24272 GCA_045118995.1 Candidatus Cryptobacteroides sp. | reverse complement strand
CCCACATTGTCTTCTTAAGGAGAGTCTGCTTATCAATAGTCTTCTCCATAACGCTTACGAATATTGTACATTACGTAGTTGTTGCGGAGGATACGCTCGATGTCCTGCTTGAGGTAGTAGAGCTTGTGACCGATGCGTGTGTAAGGGATGGTTCCGTTACTGCGTAGGGTCTGCAGGGTTCGAGGACTGATTTTGAGCTTCTGCATTACTTCCTGGCCGTCTATCCAGTCTTCAAGGAAGGCTCTTTCTGACAGGTTCTCTATCTCTTTGTCTGAAAGGTCGTCAAGGGAGAAAAGTTTTCTCTTGAGGAGTTCTTCCTGGATAGATGGAAGCTGACGGAGGACTTTTCCGAGTGCGTCTTTATTGTCGGCTGCGATGGCTATGATTACGTTGCCGATGGTCTGGGTCTTACTCATTGATCGGTCCTCCTGCTGTTTACGTAGTCGATGGCTTGTGCGGTGATTTCAGCACTTGACATGCGACGTCCTTCGTTGATCCATGCTTCGATTTCAGAGCGTTTGAAGATTAGCTTTTTGCCGGTCTTGTAGTAAGGAATCTGGCCGCTGTGTACCCAGCCGTATATGGTTTGTGCTGCTGGGTGGTCTGGATGAAATTCCTGGAGCCTTTTGAGACTCATCATTTCGTTTGGATCATGTTTTTGCAGGGCACCTTGTTCTGTTAGAAGTGCCTTAAGTTCTTTGATTTCAGCGGCTAGCATTGCTACGATGCTTGGCAGCTGGTCGAATGTGTAATGTTGCTGTGACATAAAATGAGTTTTATGTCGCGAGTCGTTTCTTTCTTTTGGCGCCTAAAATTACAAAGAAAGCCCACGACTGTTTTCGTGGGCAAAGATGGGGTATAGATTTGGGGTGAATCTTATACTATAATTATACTATAAGTTACTTTTTCTTCTTTTTCTTCTTGATGCTGATGGATTCTGCTGCCTGGCGTTTGCGGCCATCAATTACTTCTGCGTATATCTGCGTTGTGCTTACGTTTTTGTGGGTGAGCATCTTGCTGACAGTGTAGATGTCTGTGCCGTTGCTTAGGAGCAGGGTGGCGTAGGTGTGGCGGAAGCAGTGGAATGTGATGTTCTTTGTGATTCCGGCTGCCGGGAGCCATTTCTTTAGCTGGTAGTTGATGACAGAAGGGGATATGTTCTTGAATACGAGTCCTGTGCCTGGCTTTCCGCAAAGTTTATATGCTTCATTTGAGATCGGGAGTGTAGTCTCGGTTTCTGTCTTTTCGGTTTTGATACGGATGCAGTGACCTCCGTCTGGGTAGGTGGCAAAGTCTTCCCAGGTGAGCTGGAGGATGTCGCTTCGTCTGAGTCCTGTGAGGCAGGAGAAGAGGGAGGCTGCTTTGACTACAGGGTCCTGGCACGGAGCCTTGGCGAGCTTCTGGAGTTCTTCTGCTGTAAGGTATTCTCGTCTTGTGTCTTCGGTTTCTACTTTTTCAAGGTAGTCGTTGATGTTTTCCGATAGGTAGCGTTCTTTGTATGCTCGGGCTAAGACACCACGGAAGGTGCTCCAGTAGCCTGCTACGGAGTTTCTGGAGAGTTTTCTCTTTGGGTCTCTGAGCATTTTGGCGTTCAGGAGATAGGTGCGGAAGCCGTTGCAGAGTTCGACTGTGAGGTCTTCAAATTTGCAGCTGCCTTTGACATATTCTGAGAAGTGTTTGTATACGAATCCCCATTTGGCGTTCTCTTTTGGGAGGAAGCCTTTGAAGTATTTGAGGAAGTCCATCTTCTTGGTGGTCTTGTCGAGGAATCCGTATTGTTCGTTCAATAGGGCGAGTTCTCGCATGGCTCGTATTCCTTCGGCTATGCGGAGTTTTTCTTCATTGATCTTGCGTTCTTCTCGTGTGGTTGGCTTTGGGTGGATGTATATGCCGAGGTATTCCCTGCGAGACATCTGCATGGTTTTGGGATTGCGGACAGGGGGATAGAAGTCTAGGTAGAGGGCTACTTTGCCGCTTGGGTATTCTCTACGCCTTAGTGTTACTTTTGTTGCCATGTTACTTCTTCTTAAACAGTTTGTCGAGGTCGCTCTTTTTGAAGTAAACGAGGTTTCCGTCTCTGTGTTTTGGGATTCCTGACTCGTTTACAAAGTTATAAAATTTATCGTTGCCTATGCGGTAGTGAAGGACTGCTTGTTTGTGGGTCATGTAGTTTTTCTCAAGGTCTTCTTTGGTGTAGCGGTGGTTGTCCCAGCGTTTGGAGATGTAGAGGGTGCCGTCTTTTTTGACCTTTGGAATGTTGGCCTTCAGGCATATGTTGCGGATGGTGCTTCTGGAGTATCCGCTGGATTTCATGACTTCGTTTATGGTATACCACTCGTCAGGCTTGAATTCGGATCTAAGCGGCAGGAATTGGTCAAGGGTTTTCTGAGGGTAGTAGGCGATACCACGGCGTTTTCTTACGGCGATGTTGTTAGCGGTGATTATTTCGTAGAATTTTGTTCTTGTGGTGTCATATCTCAGGAGGGCCTCTTGAAGATTTAGGACTAGCGAGAAATCACCAATCTTCTTATCTATTTCCATGTCAGATGAAGCTATGACCTCTTGAATTGGAATACGCACTGTTTTGCTGGATACTTTGATTGGGTGGTATTCCCCATATCCTATTCTTCTATATATAGTTGGTCTGCTGACTCCAAGAAATAGAGCAGCCTCCTTTATGGACAGGAAAGCTCGTTTTGATAGTATCTCTATTATTGCCTGGCGATCGTGAAGGTTAGTTTCTAGGTTCCTTTGAGCACGACGTTTACTATTGCTGTTTTGCTTTACGACACTCTACGCTACAGAATATTTGACGGCCAAATTCAGGCTTAAACGCTTTCCCACATTCGCGGCATATCCTTTCGTTAATCAACATATGCTTATTATTAGAGTTATTTGCAGGACTTCCGCGAATCAAATTTGGACTAATGTTACCATTATGTGTAAATGTACGTAAATCTATGTAACGTTGTCCGAAACGCCTCAGTCTTATTTTCTGTTGTACCACTCAGTCACAACTGCGGTACAAAAATAACCCTAATAAGCATAAATAAAGCAAAAAGTTATCAACACCTACAGATGTTAAAATCTGTAAGTGTCAATGACTTAGCTATCGATGTTTTTGGTTGTTTTCGGGTTCTATTTTCCGATGCAAAAATTCCTAAAGATATTCCCCAGCACCTCATCACTCGAAATCTCTCCCACGATGCTTCCCAGATGGTAAATCGCCTCGCGGATATCCTGTGCAGCTAGATCCGTAGGCAGGCCGGCGTTGAGGCCTTCGCTCACGCGCCAAAGAGAAGTGCGGGCGTCGGTAAGGGCCTGGATATGGCGCTGGTTAGTTACGAGGGTGGTGTCACTGTCACCGAGGAGATCGCGTTGTGAGGTGGCTAATGCTGAGCGTAAGTTCTGGATGCCTGTGCCTGTTTTTGCTGAAATCGGGATTATCAGTACGTCTGAGTCATAATTCTTGTCTGCCTCAAAGAAGCTGCAGCTTCTGCCCTTATCATTAAGTAAAGAAACAATGTAGTTTGTTATATCGCTGTTTCTGTCAATCTCGCAGATGTCCGTTTTATTGAGCAGAAATACCAGTTTCTGACACGAAAAGTCCACCTTTTCGATGATTGAGCGGATGGTCTCGCTGGTGGTTTCGAAATCTCGTGTAAGGTCGATCATTCCAAGCACGATCGATGCTTCTGATATCTTCTTGAATGTCCTTTCGATTCCTATCTGTTCCACCACCTCGTCAGTCTCTCGAAGACCTGCGGTGTCTATGAAACGGAAAAGTACTCCGTCTATATTCAAAGTCTCTTCGATCGTGTCGCGCGTGGTTCCGTGTACATCGGATACTATGGCCCGGTCCTCTCCCAGCAAAGCATTCAGAAGCGTGCTTTTACCGGTGTTTGTCGCTCCCGCTATCGCGACCGGCACTCCGTTCTTGATGGCATTGCCGAGTCGGAAAGAGTCGATCAGCCTGGTAACGTGCGAAATGATCTGGGACAACAAGGAATCCAGTCGTGAGCGGTCGGCAAATTCAACCTCCTCTTCGCTGAAATCCAGTTCAAGCTCCATCAGGGAAACCAGCTCGAGAAGCTCGCCTCTCATGTTGCGAAGTTCGGAAGAAAAACCTCCTTTCATCTGCTTGAAAGCTATGCGATGCGCTGCTGCATTCTGTGATGCTATCACATCGGCAACTGCTTCAGCCTGAGCAAGATCCATCTTTCCATTTAAATAAGCTCTTTGGGTGAATTCTCCCGGCTCTGCAGTCCTTGCTCCTGCCTCATGAAGAAGTCCCATTACAGTGGAAACAATATACAATGATGCGTGGCAGGAAATCTCGACTGAATTTTCACCTGTGTATGAGTGCGGTGCGCGGAAAACGCTTGCAAGTACTTCGTCAACTACTGCTCCGGAATCGTCAGTGATTGTTCCGAATTTCAATGTATATCCATTGGCTGATGAGATTGTTCCTTTGCGGCATTGGATCACCTTGTCTGCTATCTCCAAGGCCTGCGGTCCGCTTACCCTTATCACCGAAATCGCTCCTGTTCCCGGCACTGTCGCCGGAGCGCATATTGTATCTTCGTTTCTAATGTACATTGTCTGGAAATATTGTATTGCAAAAATAGAAATTAATTTGCTGAATAACGCAGAAAATTTCCTATCTTCGCAAAGATTTCCGCATCCTGAATGGGAAGCGAACTTATAAATTTAAACGGAAAACGTCATGTGTAAACGATCAACAGTCGGTACATATCTGAGAGTGAACGCATTATCAGCTAATGCACAGCCTTTCGTTTTCCCTTTAACTATGTAGTGTCGGCCATTTTCTCTTATCGAGAAGTGGTCGTTTTTTTATTTGTCAAGCTGACAAACGAAAGAAAAATAATAAATTTAAACTGATATATAATGAAAAAAGCAACACTTAGACTGGAGAACGGTATGGAATTCCACGGATATTCGTTCGGCTGTACTAAAGCAGTGAGCGGAGAGGTGGTATTCAATACTTCCATGGTCGGTTATCCCGAGCAGCTTACAGATGCGACTTACAGCGGACAGATCCTTTGTCTGACCTATCCTCTGATCGGTAATTACGGTGTTCCTTCCGAGGAACTCATCGCTGATCAGCTTTCATTGAATCTTGAGTCGGACAGAATTCATCCTAAGGGACTTGTGATCTTTGATTATTGCGAGGATTACAGTAACTGGGAAGCAGTCAAGAGCCTTCAGCAGTGGATGGTGGAGCAGGGACTTACCGGTATCTATGGAATCGATACCAGAGAACTCACCAAGATTCTTCGCGACAAAGGTGCCATGAAAGGAAGCATTATCCCGGAAGGCGCGGAAAAACCTGAAGAACCGGTGAAGGCTACTCCTGCCGATGTGTGCTGCAAAGAAGTCATTACCTATTCTGCCCAGCCTGCACAGGATGTTGAGAATGCTAACGGAAGCAAGGCTGCGACAACAGACGGAAAGAAGGTGGTTGTTGTGGACTGCGGTGTGAAGCATAGCATCATCAGAGGCCTTCTCGCAAGGGGAGCTGAGGTGATAAGAGTGCCTTTCGACTATGACTTTACTGAACTCGAGTTCGACGGTGTATATGTATCAAATGGTCCTGGATGCCCTTGTGACTGTGAAAAGACAATAGCAAACATTCAGAAGGTGCTCGAAGGTGACAAGCCTGTATTCGGTCTTGGTCTTGGATATCTTCTTGTTGCCAAAGCAGCAGGCTGCGAGACAATGAAGCTCAAGAGACCGCACAGAAGTGCCAATCAGCCTGTTCGCAAAGAAGGCAGCAACCGTACCTACATCACTTCCCAGAATGTGGCTTGCACAGTCAAGCCGGCTTCGATCCCGTCAGGATGGGAAGCATATTTCACCAATCTCAATGACGGTGCAGTAGACGGCATCAAGCACAAGACCAAGCCTTTCTCAGGAGCTCAGTTCAACCCGGAGGTATGCGTGGGCTCTTCAGAGAACATCACTTTGATCGATGAATTTATCAGCAAACTATAGGAAGGAGAATCTTCGACTTCGCTCAGAATGACAATATTATGATTGACAACAGCATAAAGAAAGTCCTCGTGCTCGGTTCGGGAGCACTCAAGATCGGTCAGGCCGGAGAGTTTGACTATTCAGGATCACAGGCTCTCAAGGCCCTCAAGGAAGAAGGCATCGAGACCATCCTCATCAATCCTAACATCGCTACAGTCCAGACATCGGAGCAGGTAGCTGATAAGGTTTACTTCCTTCCTGTTACTGCTTACTTCGTGGAGAAGGTTATCCAGAAGGAAGCCCCTCAGGGAATCCTCCTTGCATTCGGTGGCCAGACAGCTCTGAACTGCGGTGTGGATCTTTACGAGGCAGGCGTTCTCGAGAAATATAATGTAAAGGTGCTCGGTACTCCGGTGCAGGCCATCATGGATACTGAGGACCGTGAGTTCTTCAATGCAAAGCTTGCGGAAATCAATGTGAAGACCATCAAGTCTCATGCAGTGGAGACAATCGATGCGGCTAAGGAAGCTGCAAAGGAGCTCGGTTATCCGGTCATCGTGCGTGCAGCTTACGCTCTCGGCGGACTCGGATCAGGTTTCTGTAATAACGAAGAGGAACTCGTTACCCTCTGCGAAAGCTCATTCTCATTCTCTCCACAGGTTCTCGTAGAGAAGTCTCTCAAGGGATGGAAGGAGATCGAATATGAGGTGATGCGTGACCGCTATGACAACTGCATCGCCATCTGTAACATGGAGAACTTCGACCCGCTCGGAATCCATACCGGTGAGTCAATCGTAGTCGCTCCGACACAGACACTCAGCGCCAAGGAGTGCCAGTTCCTCCATGACCTAGCGATCAAGATGGTCCGTCATATCGGTATCGTCGGCGAGTGTAACGTGCAGTATGCATACGACACAGTTTCAATGGAATATTATGTGATCGAGATGAATGCACGACTCAGCCGTTCATCTGCCCTTGCTTCCAAGGCTACAGGATTCCCGATTGCTTTCGTGGCTGCAAAGGTAGGTCTGGGTTACGGTCTCTTTGATATCAAGAACTCTGTGACCAAGCAGACTCCTGCATTCTTCGAACCAGCTCTTGACTATGTCGTTGCAAAGATTCCACGCTGGGACCTCTCTAAGTTCACAGGTGTATCACGCAAGATCGGATCTTCAATGAAGTCAGTCGGTGAGGTCATGTCACTCGGCCGTAACTTCGAGGAAATCATCCAGAAGGGTCTCCGTATGATCGGACAGGGTGCCAACGGATTCGTAGGTAACAAGGACATCAAAGTGGACAATATCGATGAGGCTCTCAATGAACCGACTGATAACCGTATCTTTGTGATTTCCAAGGCAATGCAGGCAGGTTACACTGTTGACCAGATTCATGCTCTCACAAAGATCGACAAGTGGTTCCTCAATAAGCTCCAGGGCATCGTGAATACCCACAAAGAGATGCGTCAGTATGACAATTGCGAGCAGATGCCTCTCGAACTTCTCAGAAAGGCCAAGGTACAGGGCTTCTCGGATGTTCAGGTAGCCAATGCATTATATAAAGGTATGGACAGCGAGATGGCGGAAGACATCGTCCGCGCTTTCCGTAAGGCTCACGGCATCGTTCCTTGCGTCAAGCAGATCGATACCCTTGCAGCTGAATATCCTGCAGCGACAAACTACCTCTACCTTACATATGGTGGTAACTTCAATGATGTTCAGTACAAGCACGATAAGAATTCGGTAATCGTTCTCGGATCCGGAGCATACCGTATCGGTAGCTCTGTAGAGTTCGACTGGTGTTCTGTAAATGCTCTTCAGACCATCCGCAACCAGGGATACAGGGGAGTCATGATCAACTATAACCCTGAGACTGTCTCTACTGACTACGATATGTGCGACCGTCTCTATTTCGACGAACTCACATTCGAGCGCGTGATGGATATTCACGACCTCGAGAATCCGCACGGAACAGTGGTTTCTGTAGGAGGTCAGATTCCTAACAATCTCGCCCTTCGTCTCGACCAGAACAAGGTCAATATCCTCGGAACAAAGGCAACATCAATCGACAAGGCAGAGGACCGTCACAAGTTCTCGTCAATCGTGGATGCTCTCGGAATCGACCAGCCTAAGTGGAAGGAACTTACCAATTTCGACGAGGTGGACCAGTTCATCGACCAGGTAGGATTCCCTGTTCTTGTACGTCCTTCATACGTACTTTCTGGTGCGGCAATGAATGTCTGCTACAACCACGAGGAACTTCGTAACTTCCTCGGACTCGCTGCGGAAGTGTCTGAGAAACATCCTGTTGTGATGTCTGAGTTCATGCAGCGTTGCAAAGAGATCGAGTTCGATGCAGTGGCAGATGACGGTGAGGTAATTGCTTATGCAATTTCGGAGCACGTAGAGTTTGCCGGTGTTCACTCAGGTGACGCTACCATCCAGTTCCCTCCGCAGAAGCTTTATGTGGAGACTGTACGCCGCATCAAGAAGATTGCAAAGAAGATTGCTTCTGCCCTCGAGATTACAGGACCATTCAATATCCAGTTCCTCGCAAAGGACAATTATATCAAGGTCATCGAGTGTAACCTCCGTGCTTCACGAAGCTTCCCATTCGTATCAAAGGTTCTTAAGATCAATATGATCGAACTGGCGACTAAGGCGATGCTCGGACTCAAGCCGGCGGCTCCTCGCAAGTCTGCATTCGACCTTGATTACGTAGGTATCAAGTCTTCACAGTTCTCGTTCTCACGTCTCCAGCAGGCTGACCCTGTTCTTGGAGTGGATATGCACTCTACCGGTGAGGTGGGATGTATCGGAGATGACTTCAACGAAGCACTTCTTAACTCAATGCTTTCAGTAGGTTACGAAATCCCTAAGAAGAATATCCTGATTTCATCAGGTAATGCTCTTCAGAAGGCTGACCTTCTCAATGCCTGCAAGCTTCTCCATGAAAGAGGATACAAGATCTACGGTACAGAAGGTTCTGCAAAGTACCTCAATGAGAACGGCGTACCTGCTGAGCGTGTGATCTGGCCGACAGAGGCTCAGGATCCTGAACTCGCAGCTCAGTACAAGCAGGCAATGGAAATGCTTGCAAATAAGGAACTTGATCTCGTGATCAATATCCCTAAGAACTTCTCACACAGAGAGTTGACTAATGGATATCACGTCCGTCGAGCAGCAGTTGACTTCAATATCCCATTGATTACCAATGCCCGTCTGGCCACAGCTTTCATCCGTGCGTTCTGCGCGATGAGCATAGATGAGATCCAGATCAAGAGCTGGGATCAGTATTAATAGTTCAGCTGTTATCCGACAGCATATATCAGCGGCAGGCAGATATTCCGGTGACCCCCGCCTCCCTATCGGGAGGCACCCCCTAGCCGGGGGTGGCATGTCACCTATATATCTGCCTGCTGCTGATATTATGCCTTTGCACGACTGCGGCTGACGATAAATACTCCAGCGAAAACCATCAGTGCCGCCATGAGTTTCTGCCAGGTCAATATGTCCATACAAAGAATTATGCTTATGATGGTGGCAATTATCGGCTGTATATAGCTGTACATGCTTACCAGTGTAGGACGGATGCGTTTCTGACCGAAAGGTATCAGGAAGTAGCTGACGAATGTGGCGAATACTATCAGGAATCCAAGTTCCCACATCTGCACGGATGGAATCTTTGTCCATTCCAATGACACTACCTCTCTTAATGACAACGGTAGCGACATAAATGCAGAAAAAAGGAAGATCCATTTCATGAATGTCACGACCGAATATTTAGCTATCACCGGTTTGAATATTCCCAGATAAAGTGAGAAACTCAGACTATTCAGGAACATAAGGAATATTCCGGATAGTTTGCTTTCAGACACCCCGGAAGTTCCGGAAGCATTATTGAATATAAGAAACAATATGCCGCAGAGGCTGAGGACCACTCCTCCTGCTTTTTTCCAGCTCAAAGGCTCTTTTAGAACAACTGCTGCAATGAACATTGTGTAAATCGGAGACATTGAGCTGATTATCGAGCAATGCATCGGAGTTACGTCCGGTATTGCCACAAGAAATGTAAGCTGAGTCACGAAATATCCAAGGAATGCTGCTGCCAAGATTTTCAGATAGTCTTTCTTTTCCACCTTCTCTGCGGGAAGAAACAATGAAAGAATCCAAAACATAAGTCCTGCACCAAGGGAGCGGAGTGTGAATATTCCGATAGGAGAAATCAAGTGCCCGCTGGTGAGGTCTTTACATACTATTATATTGACTCCGAAAATTGCATATGCCGTGAAGCAGGCAATGTGACCGGAGATATTGGTGCTACTCTTCATATCAATTCGATTTAGGCTGCAAATTTAATAAATAAGGCATAGAAATTGACTTGGCCTCAGGCAGTGTGTTTTTAAATTATTAGTGATATGAAAAAAATTATGTTAGTAGTGTCTTGTGCGGCTTTGATAGCTGCATTGACAGGTTGCAACACCACTGCTGAGCAGGAGAAGAAAGCAATGGACGAGCCGTTCAAGCAGGAGCGTGAGTTCATGCGTCAGGCTATCAAGCAGCATAGTCCGGATGTGATGAGAGTCGATATCATAGACAGTACTCTCGTATATACCCATATATATGATGGCATCATCGACGTGAAAGCTTATACCTTTGATGGTGATGTCTGTGTCGCTGCTGAAAGAGTCTATACCTTCCCAAATCAGATGAGTGCTTTACGCCATTACAGAGACGCGATCGAGAGAGCGGAACTTTATGATAATGTCGAGCTTTTCAAAAATCAGGTGCGCTACAAGCTGAAGGAAGATCAGCATAAACGCGAAACCAAAGGTTTGACCAAGGATCAGCTCAAGACTAAATTAGATAAACAGATCGAAGATGCCAAGGCGGATATGAAACGCCAGGAGGACAAGATGAAGGATCATCATAGGCATCACGATAAATAATCTGCTTGTAAAACAATTGTTGACATATCGGTGACCATAGATCAGATCACCTTTATGTCAACAATTGTTTATGTATATAAGCTATTTAAGAAATCTGTTAATGATGATTCTGGCGATGTTTGCAAAGACGAATCCGGCCGAGATACCTACCAGTGAACCAACGATAATGTCTCCCAGATAGTGCTTTCCGACGAATATTCGGCTTACTGCCACCATTGTCGCCCAGAAAAACATCCATGTCGCATATCCGTTGTATTTCAGTCGTTTATCCAGACGGAATCCGATTACAGTGCATGTCGCAAGTCCGAATGAATTTGCTGAATGACCGGAGAAAAAGCTGAAACTGCTGCTGGCATGTTCCAGCACATTCAGACCGTTTTCAAGCATATATGCCTCATTGAGCGGGCGTATTCTGCATACAATGTCCTTGATGAAATTGGACGCCTGGTCGCAGAAACCGAAGGTCGCAGCTGCGGCCAATGTCATTATCAGTCCCTTCTTCCATCCCAGCCTCCATATAAGCCCGGCCACAATCAGCACATACATCGGTATCCACACAGGGATATTTGAAAAAAACTGCCATATAGGATCTGTGACGGGGGAGTCCCAGCTGTTTATTTCCAGAGTGATTCTTTGGTCTAACTGATGAATTTCCTGCCAGATCATAAACTAAAGCTGCTTCTCGTTATCGTCTCCCGGGAACAGAACCACAGGCTCATCTTCTACTGGAGTCTCTTTCTGCAAAGCCTCCCAAAGCATATCCTTAAGTTCCTTGATTCCTTCCTGAGTGAATGACGAAATGAATACATGAGGAATATCGGTAGGAAGCTGTTCCTCGATTTCACTCTTCAGCTGGTCGTCAAGCATGTCGGACTTGGTGATAGCCAGTACTCTGTCCTTTACGAGAAGTTCGGGGTTGTATTCTCTGAGCTCGTTAAGAAGCACTTCGTATCCTTCTCTGATGTCGTCCTGATCGGCGGCCACCATAAACAGCAGGATGGAGTTTCTCTCGATATGACGGAGGAATCGCATTCCGATACCCTTTCCTTCGTGAGCTCCCTCAATGATACCCGGGATATCTGCCATCACGAAAGACTTGTCATCATAATAGCTTACGATACCGAGATTTGGCTCAAGTGTGGTGAACGGATAATCTGCAATCTTAGGTCTCGCCGCAGATACAGTAGAAAGAAGTGTTGATTTTCCCGCATTTGGAAAACCGACAAGACCCACATCTGCAAGGAGCTTAAGCTCAAGGATGAACCATCCTTCCTCGAATGGCTCTCCAGGCTGGGAATAGCGCGGAGTCTGATTCGTAGCGGTCTTGAAATTGTTGTTTCCAAGACCTCCGCGTCCTCCCTTCACGAGTATTCTTTCCTCATATGGCTCTACGAGCTCGAAAAGTACTTCTCTTGTCTCAGCGTCCTTTGCTACAGTTCCCAGAGGAACATCCAGATAGATATCCTCGCCGTTCTTTCCTTTCTGAAGCTGACCGCTTCCTGCACCACCGTGCTCAGCCATGATATGCTTGCGGTACTTAAGGTGGATCAAAGTCCAGAACTGCGGATTCGCCCTAAGAATAATGTGGCCGCCACGTCCGCCGTCTCCACCGTCAGGACCACCTTTGGGAACATATTTCTCCCTCCTCATGTGCGTAGAGCCCGCACCGCCATTGCCCGAACGGCAATATATCTTCACATAGTCAATGAAATTCGAATCCGCCATAATCTTTTCTTTTAATTGAACTTGCAAATATACAAAAAATACCTCTAATAAAAATGATGCCGCTTAAGATATTGATTTATAGATTGTTAAAAGAAATGCCTGCTGTAAAAATACAGCAGGCATATATGGTAATTGACTGATTCTCAGTCCGTTGTAGATTTACTTAAAACTTGTCCATTACGCTGAAAATACGCTCCTGAACTTCTTCAATTGTACCGACGCCGTCGATCTCATTGTATTTGCCGGCTTTGTTGTAGTACTCGATAAGAGGCTCGGTCTGGTTGTGGTAGGTGACGATACGGTTATTGATGATATCCTCGCTTGCGTCATCAGCACGACCTTCCTTAAGTGCACGTCCCTTGATTCTTTCCATGATCATTTCATCAGGAATCATGATGGAAACCGTAGCGGTGACTTCTTCTGAAGTCTTTTTGAGAATCTGATCGAGGGCTTCAGCCTGAGGGATAGTTCTTGGGAAACCGTCAAGAAGGAATCCTTCTACTCCGGTCACAGTCTTGAATTCGTTTTCGATCATACCCTCCACCACTTCATCCGGAACAAGACAGCCTTTTTCGATCAGCGCCTTAGCCTGGAGACCAAGCTCGGTTCCTGCGGCGATTTCCTTACGGAGCAGGGCTCCTGTGGAGATGTGGTGAAGATTATACTTTTCAACCATTGCTGTGGCCTGTGTGCCTTTTCCTGCACCTGGAGGGCCGAAGAGAATAAAATATTTCATAACTGTAATTGATATTTCTTAATTTATTACTTATCAAGCACATAGATATCTTTGAGATTGCGGCCAAGTTCGTCGTAATCGAGGCCGAATCCAACAATGAAGTCATTTGGGATTTCCATTGCTACATAATCGAGAACTATATCCTTCTTATATGCTTCCGGCTTGTACAGCAATGTGCATATCCTTGATTCTGACGCACCCTTTTCTGCAAGAATTTCCTTAAGTTCAACGATTGTATTGCCTGTATCAACGATATCTTCCACAATAATCACTCTCCTGCCGGTGATATCAGCTGTAAGTCCAAGTGCCTGCTTCACGCGTCCGGTAGTGTTGGTGCCTTCGTATGATGTGAGCTTGATGGAAACTGTCTGACAATTGAAGTTCAGTCTTTTCATCAGTTCTCCCATAAACATTATAGAGCCGTTCAGTACGCAAAGAAGAATAGGGACATCTGTGCAGCCTTCGAAATCTTTGTTGATCTTTACAGCTACCTCGTCAATAGCTGTCATTATTTTCTCGTAAGGAATAAAAGTCCTGAAAGTTTTGTCGTAAAGCGTGATTTTGTTCATGCGCATTTCTTTTAATCACACAAAATTAATATAAAAGACATAAAAAAAAGAAAAATCTTCAGTTGTTTTTAGGTAAAACAACGATAAGTCGTAAGGCATTCAATAATTTTGGGCAAATTAATGGCGGGAATCATGTGGAGATGGAAATCAATCGCAGCTGCAATGCTGATTGTCTTTTGGAATGTCGGAGCTCAGGAAGTTGATCCTTTTGCAGCAATATCTGCGTTCATGGGAACCGGGGCAGCGGAAGGAACTGATCCGGCGGAGGTAGAAAGATTGGAGGGGTTTATCGAACATCCTTTAAGAATCAATATGGTGAATATATCCAGAATAAGGGAAAGCGGTCTGTTGACTCAATATCAGACGGCATCTCTGATGGATTATCGTAGCCGCCATGGTGATGTGTTGTCCTTGACGGAATTGTCTGCGTTGGATGGGTTCGGTCAGGATTTTGTCATAAGGCTCTCTCCCTTCATATCCTTGGAAACCAATAGCTTGCCCGGACAAAGTACCTCTCGATCACCGAAGATCTATCAGAAATTGGAAGTCAAAGGAGGTATCCGTAGCAGTGGTGATGCACTTAAGGAACAATATGCTATGAAATACAGAATTGAAGTTGGGGAGAGTCTTCATGCTTCCCTCGCTCTTTCCAGATCCTCCGATGCGAAGAGTCCGAATGCGCTTGCCGGAAGCTTATTCTGGTATTTCAGAAGATATGCTGCCAAGGTGGCTGTCGGGAATTTCAATGCACGTTTCGGACAAGGACTTGCTTTATGGAATGGTATGAGCTTATCTGGACTTGACAGTCCTTCTGCATATCTTAAACGGTCATCTAATCTTTCCCCATCAAGTTCATATACAGGTAACTATGCCTTCAAAGGTGCGGCAGCAGAAATGACTGCAGGGAAGCTCCGGATGACATTCCTTACTGCATTGACCGGATCAAAGGATGATGTCGGTCTGATGCCTGCTGCGAATCTTTCCTGGTTATGGTCATGTGGGCAATGCGGACTGACCCATTATGCTGATTTCCGATCTCCGCTTTTGACTTCGGGTATTTCCGATATGAAAACCTCGTATGATATTGCCTTGACGGTCAGAGGACTGGATCTATTTGCCGAAGCCGTTTACGATTGGAAATCAAATGTCACTGCAGCTTTGGCAGGTGTGGTTTTTCCAGTTGGAGACAATATCAGAATGGCTTCGTTGCTTAGGTATTATCCTTATGATTTCCATCCTACATACAGCGCAGCGGCTCGAGCCTTGACAAAATGTAAGAATGAATATGGGGTTTCTGTGTCAAGCGACTTTTCAGCAGGCCGATGGGTCAGTATAAATGGAAAAGATGGCTTCGGCTCATCTTCCAGACGATTTAAAGGTACATTCTCTGTCGATGCGGCCTGTTTCCCGGTTCCGGAATCGGATGATTCAAAGCCATCATTTCAGCTGAAATCACTTGCTGAAGTCAATCTCGTTCTTAATCAGTCAATAACATTGAAATGGCGCATGACCGAACGCATAAGGTCTTGGGGAAATCCTTTCCGTACAGATTTAAGATTGGATATCTTTTATTTTTCCCGGATTCTCGATCTCAGTATGAGGACTAATCTCGTGAATTGTGAATCAACCTCTTTTCTTCTATATGCTGAAGGTACTGTCAAACGAAGGTCTGTAAAGTTCTCTCTACGATCTGGAGTCTTTCTTGCAGACAGCTGGAATGATCGGATTTATGCATATGAGAGGGATCTTCCAGGCTCTTTCAATGTCCCCGCTTTTTATGGACGAGGATACTGGCTATCTCTTATAGGACACTGGAAGTTCTCCAGATGGGGGAAAGTTTATTTAAGAGGATCATTGACCCGATACCCTTTGATGGAAAAGAAAAAGCCCGGCAAAGCCGAGCTTAAACTAATGCTTGAGATCCGGATATGATTACTTCTTCGGAATCTTGATCTTCATTCCAGGCTTGAGGGATGAACTGCTCAATCCATTGAAATCCATAATGTTTTGAGCACTTACTCCCGGATAATTCTTGGCAATGCTGTAGAATGAGTCACCACTCTTTACTGTATAGGTCGTGTAATCTCCTGAACTTGCTGCACTTGAAGACTGTGATGCAGCCGCTGCCTTTACCTTAAGCTTCTGACCTACCTTGATATTGTTGCTGGTCAGACCGTTCCATGACTTGAGATTCGCTACGCTTACTCCGTGTCTTGCGGCAATTGCCGAAAGTGTATCACCGCTTTTGACAGTGTATGAGCTTGCTCCCGAGGTCGTAGCTGAAGATGAAGACTGGGATTTGTTCGTGCTGGCTGATGAAGATGATGACGCCGATGAATTTCCGCCTCTGTAAATTACAAGACGCTGACCAATACGGATATTAGTGCTCTTGAGATTGTTCCAACGCTTTATCTGAGCGACTGTACATCTGTACATGCCGGCAATCTTTCCGAGTGTATCTCCGCTCTTGACCTTATAAGTGATTCGCTCACCGTCAGCTCCGTCCTTTATCTTTTTGATAGCTGTCGGATTGAAATACTCATCGATCTTGTGTCTGTATACGGAATCCTCATTCTCTATGAATGCATTGGTGTATGCATAAGGTATCCTAAGTATGTATTCTTTGCCTCCTGGTATGATCTCATGGAGATATTGAGGGTTCAGATTCTTGAGCTCGTCGATAGGCGCATTTGTAAGATCGCTGACCTGTCTCATATGAAGCTGGCGTGTGATTTTAAGAGTGTCAATATGCAAAGGTATTTCCACTGCCTCAGGCTTGATTCCGTGTTCCTTATAGTAAGTCAATGTATATAGGGCTCCTACGAATGCCGGTCCATATCCTCTGGTTTCGCGAGGAAGGTATGGCCAGATATCCCAGAATCCTCTCTTGCCTCCGCTTCTTCTGATGGCTTTATTGACATTTCCTGCTCCGCAGTTATATGAGGCTATGGCAAGATTCCAATCTCCGAATATCGCATATGCATCCTTGAGATATCTGGCTGCGGCGTCAGCTGACTTGACCGGATCAAATCTTTCATCTACAAATGAATCGATCTGAAGACCGTACATCTTGGCTGTCGAATACATGAATTGCCACATTCCCTTGGCATTGACTCTGGATACTGCTCTTGGATTCAGAGCAGACTCGATTATGGCCATTGCCTTCAACTCTTCAGGAATCTCATACTTGTTGAATGTCTCTTCGAATATAGGCATATAGTATCTGCATAGGCCAAGCATATGAGCCATCTTTGTAGGCATCTTCTCAGAATAGAGAATTATGTAATTCTTCACGATATCATTATATGGCAATGATATGAATGAATTCATGTTCTTCAGCCTCTCGATATATACCTCATCCGGTACGTTAGACTCAAATCTGACAGAGTCCATATCATATACTTCGCTTTCATCGTCAGATGCGATCTTATGAGTGTACCAGATGTTGAGCAGACTGTCAGATACTTCCGCAGTATAATCCTCTGGAGCAAGGCCGGCAGGGCTTCTGTGTTCATTTTCTTCATATACAGCTATCATTTCCCCTGCTATACTGTCTGTATAATGGAGATCAGACTTGCATCTTTCAAGTTCGAACTGGAGCGAATCTACGAGCTCCTGTAGACGACGGTTCTGCTCTTTCAGCTTAAGACGCGTCCTCTCATCCTTCCTTGGCTGCCCCGGAACTGCTCCTGCAACGTTTCCAGTAATTAATAAGGCAGTCATCAAGGCTGCCAGAATTCTATATGGTTTCATATTGTTTTATGTTTGGATTTATCAGAAAGTGAAGCCCAGTCTCATTCCGATGGCGTTCTGCCCTGAGTTCATCGGCATCGGAGTGTTTATCGCATAGGCGTTGTATGGTGAAATCACCGCTGGTTCGATATTCATGGTAAGATCGTCAGTGATCTCGAAATCGTGCATATATGCAAATACATTGGCATCTATAACCTGAAGGAGATAAACAGCAGCTGTGGCAACGATAGAGTAGTCCCTGTATCTTCTGTAAACATCCCTGTACCATTTGGCTGTTTCTGCTGAGATATTCTCGTTATAACCACTTCCAGGAGTTGTGGCCTCGTTATGTATTCGCTTGAATCTCTTGTAGTTAAGATTGTTGACGCTAAGGAAATGCACTGAGGCCATCAGACCTCCCCAGTATATTGGAATCTTGAAAAATTCTCCATTATAGATCTGGCCTAAGCCTGGGCATAAGAGCGAATATAACGTAGCTCTGCCCGGATTGGGCTCTTTATCAGACTCGTAACATACCACTCCGTCAAGAAGCGAGCCCCAATAAATGAGAGCTGCTCCAGCTATAAGCCAGGTTCCTGTCTGCTTGGCTTTTGTGTTTACATAAGGTGCCTCGAATGGATATTCTATATTGTATTTCTTTTCGAATGCGGTCTTTTCATTGAACCATTTGTCGTATCGGTTCTGAGTCTGGTTGTATTGGTAAAGGTAATAGCCTCCGGTTCCGGCCAGTGCACCGATTCCTCCGTATATGACGGGCAGTTTCCAATAATCCTTGTTGTATATCTGCGCGGTTCCCGGCAATACTACCGAACCGATGAACATTGTTCCGATCTTCATCTTGTTCTTGTGAGCCAGTCCGCCCGCAAAATCCTTGAAGGAGAACATCTTGTCCACAGTGTCGACTTTTGATGTACTGTCGGCGTTGTAGGTCTGCTTGAAGGCCTCTTCCTTGAACTGGGCCTCGCTTCTGACAGCGAACCCTGCAAGGCAGATAATCATTAAAGATATGTATCTGATGAATTGTCTATGCATCTTTATGATGTCCTGAACTTAAAAATTTGAGTCCTCAAGTGCTTTGAGGAAGTTTCTCACTTCTTCGTCTGAGCTGAAATGGATCGTCATTGTACCCTTGCCGTTGTTTGTGCGCTTCAGGCTTATATTGCTTTCAAAATATTTGCCGACTCTTTCCAATACCTTGAAATACTCCTCAGGAAGATCCTGAGCCTCCTGTGTGTCAGCAGGTTTCTGCTCAGTAAGCTTCTTGATCTTTTCTTCGAGCTGACGCACGGACATGTCTTCCTTGATCACAAGGTCGCAGAGGTATTCCTGCATTTTGAGATCCTCTACTCCAAGGAGAACCTTTGCGTGTCCTACGCTCAGAAGTCCTACCTTAAGGTCATGCTGCAGCTTGGCAGGTAACTTGAGAAGGCGGAGATAGTTTGTGACTGATGCACGCTTCTTTCCCACTCTGATGGCCATCTGTTCCTGGGTCAGGTTGCATTCTTCGATGAGTCTCTGATAGCTCATTGCCACTTCGATAGGGTCGAGATTCTCTCTCTGGATGTTCTCTACGATCGCCATTTCCAGCATTCCCTGATCATTGGTATCACGGATATATGCCGGTATCATGTCCATTCCAGCCTGTCTGCATGCCCTGAATCGACGTTCTCCGCTGATGATCTGATATCTGCCTTCCGACTTTCTGCGTACGGTGATAGGCTGGATGAGACCGAGTGTCTTGATAGACTCTGCAAGTTCATCAAGAGCCTCCTGGTCGAAACTCATGCGCGGCTGGTAAGGATTCGGCTCGATCATGTCCACAGGGATACGAAGAATGTCCGCTGTGTCCTGGCTTTCACGCTGACCGACAACTTCCTTATTGACATAGCCTACGGGCTGTCTGAGCGGTACAAAGTCAGTGTCGCCACCAAGCAATGCGCCGATGCCTTTTCCTAATCCTCTCTGCTGTTTTGCCATTTTCTTTCAGTTTAATTGTTTCTGACGGTCATTCCGTTCTTTTCAAGTACTTCCTTTGCAAGGTTCAGGTAGTTGGTGGTTCCGTTGCAAATCACATCATAGAGAATGATCGGCTTGCCGTGTGAAGGAGCTTCGCTCAAGCGGATGTTTCTTTGAATGATGGTTTCGAATACCATGTCCTTGAAATGCTCCTTAAGCTCCTTGAGTACCTGATTGTGAACCTTTGTCCTTCCGTCGAACATTGTCACTACGAAGCCTTCGATGTTAAGTGACGGATTCACGCCGTTCTGCACAAGTCTGATGGTCTGGAGAAGTTTGCCGAGTCCTTCCAGAGCGAAGAATTCAGGCTGTACCGGAATCATTACTGAGTCTGCTGCAGTAAGTGAGTTGACTGTAATAAGACCCAGGGATGGAGAACAATCTATGATTATGAAATCGTAATCATTATTGATCGGTGCCAAAGCTTCCTTAAGCACAGACTCTCTGTTTTCCACCTTAAGCATCTCGATTTCGGCTCCGACAAGATTGATGTGGGACGGAATCATGTGAAGGCCTGCGATTTCGGTCTGTATGAGGGTGTCACGGATATCCCTTTCTCCGATCATCACTTCGTACAAAGTCCTTTTCTGGTCATTGTCAGGTGAAAAGTTTAGTCCCGAAGTCGTATTGGCCTGAGCATCGGCATCGATTATGAGTACCTTTTTCTCAAGTACGGCCAATGAAGCGGCCAGATTGATGGCAGTAGTGGTCTTACCCACGCCGCCTTTCTGATTTGCAATTGCTATTACCTTTCCCATCTTAGTTTCATTAAGGACATTATTCTCGCAAAATTACAAAAATTATTTCATTCATTGGCTTTATTTGCTACATTTGTTGATAACTTTTCATTTTGGAAGTCGTGTCTCTGATTTAAGAGTCTGATTATTATGCAAGTCACTTCAAATCCTGATAAATGGTCCGCCATTGTAAATAGTTTTGCTGCATCTTCCAAGGCAGCTTCTTTGTGGCGTCGTGCGGAAGACCGTTTAAGGTCTGACGGGATATATTTTGAAACATATTTCACCGGCGAATCCGGCAATGCGACCACTCTTGCATATAATGCTTGCAGCAGCGGGTGCAGAAAGCTGCTGGCAGTGGGAGGCGACGGCACAGTTCACGATGTTCTTGGCGGAATCATGGCTTTTGTAAATCAGGATACTTCTGCTACCCTGGAAGACTTCACTCTGGCTGTCATACCTGTCGGATCCGGAAATGATTGGATCAAGACTGCGGGTGTTCCCAAAGATATTGTCGAGGCTGCTGCCTTACTCAAAAACGGTACAATATCAAAGCAGGATGTGGTGAAGGTAAGTCTCCTGGATTCCTCTGCGCTGCCTGAGCAAAAGGTGAAGGAAGTATCGTATATGGCCAATATCGGTGGAGTAGGACTTGATGCCCGTGTCTGCGAAATGGTCAATGCTGCAAAGAAACAAGGCAAAAGAGGAAAGATTCTGTATCTCAGTGCATTGATTTACAATATTATCCATCGTTCGTCGTTATTGGCAAAGGTCGTATGCGACGGTAAGGAAATCTTCACAGGCGCATATCTTTCAATGGCTTTTGGCATCGGTAAATATTCCGGTGGTGGAATGCGTCAGACGCCCGGAGCTGTTCCTAACGACGGTTTACTGGATATGACGATTATCCCGGATCTCCCTCTTATGAAAATCGCCAAAGAGGCTTCCAAACTGTTCGATGGAAGATTCCTTACAGTCCCGGAACTTGTGACTGCAAGAAGTAAATCTATCCTGGTTCTCCCGGAAGATGACAATGCTCTTGTGGAAGTCGATGGTGAAGTTGTAGGATCGGCTCCGGTTCGTTTCGATATCCTTGAGCATCAGCTTAATATATTGATTCCTTAAGAAGGGTCAACGTTTATCGTGATATGTCCGTCATAGCGGTTTTCTTTCTCGAAAACGCTGATGGTTTTCCTTAGTTTCTCTTTACCGGTTGTCAGATTGCGGTCTTTCTTAAGGCTCAATCTTATGGTTTTTATATATTGGTCGGCAACCTTGTCAACGGTGGGGGAGTACGGTCCGGTTATAGGATCGTCAAGTAATGACGCTCCTCCGGATACGAATTGTCCTCTTAGTTTGAGGGCAAGTTTCTCGGACATTCTTTTACCTCTGTCCTCGATATTGTCTTTGATATTGATCTCAACTATCCTTGTGTATGGAGGAAAATTGAAATCCTTCCTTTCCCTAAGAAGATCGGAATTCAGTGACATTGCTTCGTTATTTGCAATCTTTTGATATACAGGGTGTTCAGGTTGCGATGTCTGAATGACGAAAAGTCCCTTGTCCTCTCTTCTTCCACACCTGCCGCGGAATTGTTCGAGCAGTTGCAGTGCCTTTTCATCAGCTCTGAAATCCTGAATCCCAAGAAGCGAATCAGCCGATACCACTGCTACAAGCTTCAATTTACTGAAATCGAATCCCTTGGTAACGATCTGAGTACCGATGAGTATGTCGATGTCTCCTTTAGTGAAATCCTTGATGGTCTTCGACTCGAATTTCTTGTTCTGTGCAGTGTCACTGTCGAGGCGGGCAATCCTGGCTTGCGGGAATAGGGCGGCTGCCTCTTCTTCGATTTTTTGTGTTCCCGCACCAAGATTTTTCAATTCTCCGGAACATTTGCCGCATTTACCCGAATATGAAGCAGACCATCCGCAATAGTGACATACCATCCTTCCGTCTCGATGAAGGCTCAGACTTACATTGCAGTGAGGACATTTGACAATCTCACCGCACAACGAACACTGCATTGCGCTGGCCCATGCTCGACGGGAACGAAGGATTACCACCTGTCCGCCCTTGTCCAGAGTCTGACGTATATGGCCTATGAGCTTTATCGAGAAATTGCCCCTCATGCCGTTCTTCTTCCACTCGGCTTTGGTGTCTATGATTTCAATGTCTGATGCTTCCGAGCCATGGAATCTTTCCTTCAGCTGGACCATCTTATGCTTTCCGAAGCGGCAGTTGTATATTTCCTCAAGTGATGGAGTCGCAGAACCCAGTACTATGCCGCATTTATGTATTCTGTGCAGCATCAGAGCCGTATCGCGTCCATTATATCTGGGAGCAGGGGAGTCCTGCTTATATGAATTGTCATGTTCTTCATCTACGATCACGAGGCCGAGATTGTTGTGAGGCAGGTAAAGGGAGGACCTGGTTCCAAGAAGAATGTAATTTCTTTTCAGAACCTCTGACTCTCTGACAGATTCGGTAGTATTCATCCTTGCTGCAGCAGTCTCTCCGGAATGAAAAGTCAGAAGTGCTTCTCCGAATTGTTCGTAAAGCCTGTCTTCAAGCTGACGGCTAAGGGCAATTTCTGGTACCAGATAGAGAACATTATGACCTTGGTCAAGGCATTCCTGTGCCAGTTTCATATAAATTTCCGTCTTGCCGGAGCCGGTTACACCATTAAGAAGGACTGGCAGTCCCTGGGCAATTCCGGTCTTTATGTCAGAGTATGCCTTATACTGTGCCTGGCTGAGGACGATGTCCTTGTTTGTGCTTTTCAGCTCTGTATTGATGCTGTCTGCATTTCGATTGATATTGGCCAACGCTTCCTGTGCTCTTTCGAGGTCTTTTAAGGCGACTTCCAAAGCCTGAGCTCCTGTCAGCCTTGTAGATTCTTTTTTCGCCTTTGCGAGCTGTTCTTTCTTTTTCTCCACCCTTGCCTCAAGCTTGACAATCCTTTGTCTGATGCTCTCAGCGAGCTTCTCTTTTCTTGCCAAGGCTTTTTCGCGTGCGGTAGCTCGTGCTTCCTCCATATTGACCTTCATCAGGGGGTATGCGGCTTTATAGACCTCACCTATGCTGCAAAGATAATAATCCGCTACAGCACGCCATAATGCGATCTCCTCGATGCGGATCCTGCCTATGCCTTCCTCGATCGAGATGACAGGCTTTATTTTCTTGATGTCGGTCTCCGGAATTATGTCGATATCTGATACCACACCGCTGTACTCTTTATTGGCAAACCTTACTTTCACCCTGTCGCCGACCTCAATTCTTTCGATTTCTTCAGGAACTGAATAGCACGGTTCCCACTCCAATCGAAGCGGAAGTATAACCGATATGTATCTTTTTGCCGTCATAACACCTGCGAAGATACGAAAAAACCACTTTTTTGCATAAAAAATGCACTTTTTTAGCAAAAAGTTGGAAAAAAGTTTGGAGGTAAAGAAAAAATGTCTACCTTTGCAATCCCAAACGATAAGAACAGCGTTTGAGACCTCAAAAAGGTGCCATAGCTCAGTTGGTAGAGCAAAGGACTGAAAATCCTTGTGTCCCTGGTTCGATTCCCGGTGGCACCACAACAAAACCGCAATAGAAGTCATTCTGTTGCGGTTTTTTGTATTTTACCCTTAAGCATTAAGAGCAATTGAGGCTCAACGTAAAATTCCGGTTGTTTCAATTGCGGCCAGAAAATCGCCTCTATATCTGGCCGACTCATAGAATAATAAATATCCGGCCAGAAAATCAGGCTTATTTATGGCCACCACCGGCACAAAGCAGGCGGAGCGAGC
>JBGVCR010000011.1:0-36192 GCA_045118995.1 Candidatus Cryptobacteroides sp. | reverse complement strand
ACTGCCCTTGTTGGACATGACGCGCTTATATGCCGCGTTCATGTTTCCACGGGACATTACCGTTTCCAACAGCATCTCACTACTCAAGTTCACTTCCACAAGTGATTCATGTGATATGCCTATTACGGTCTGCACTCCTGCGTACTCTTCGGATTCCGTCCTATCCCTCCGCAGGCAGTCTTTCGTTTTCTGCATTTCTTCCGTCATAGGGTCTTCATTCACGGCACTTGTTTATATAAGGTTCTGCCCTTCCCCGAACGTGCCGATTTTTTTTTCGGGTACTATGGCTTCGGCTGACTTCTCGCAGTTCGTTGTTACTACTTGCCTATTGGCTCGTCTGCGAGACCTCCCCAGATAAGAACATGCTCTTTCCGCCTTATGCCTGCCGCATTTACCCACATGTATTCCGAATGACTATCGGGTTTTGACTTCGTGTGCAGTCTTACCCTACATGTAGGCCTTATATGCGATTTCTGTCCGTCAGGCCAGACTTTTGCCGCCGGCTTCCTTCAGATTCTACCTCACGATAGACACCCTTGCCATTAGCTATATGCTTCCCGTCATTTGGGTGCATTAGGGACTTTCACCCATCAGAACATGCCCATGCTGGGCGTACACACAGTCGGACGGCTCTGAACGGCCATCCGACTGCCACTAACACAACACTACTCAAATAAACTGTCTAAGCAGTCCATGCTGCTATCGGACGTACTCGGAATCAAAATTCCTGTGGATTTCCTTGAGTTTCATTGCCAATGAAATCAGGAGGATTCCGAAGACAATGAGGCCGACGCCCGCCAGCACCACCACTGTAGCAATTCCCGCACCGAAAGGATTCACAAGCACAAGAATCGACAGAATCAGCAGCAATATTCCGCCACCTATCACCCATCCGGAGCCCGGAATGCCGAATGTTTCGAAGTCACCGGAAAATCCGATCAATACAAAGCTGTTGTACATCATCCAGAATCCCATCATTATAGGCAAAGCAACCAATGTCACTCCCGGATAGATGCACAGGAAGATTCCGATCAGAAGATCCAGGACTCCGGAAACGATTACATAACCCCTCATCATAAAGAAGTTGGCGCTTGTAGATGCCGAGATAAGCTTTGCCGCTCCCACAATAAGCAGAAGCACTCCGAAGAGGATCGCCAATGTCACATAGCTTTGAAGAGGGAAAGCAAATACGACAATGCCAAGAGCAATGCAGAGAATACCTGCAACGGCAAGGAGCCACCAATGCTTTATCGCACGGGCAGCTCCTCTTGTAAGATTTTCAAAACGACGTTTCATATCACTAACAATTAATCAGCGATACGATAGTCAATTATTGTGCTAAACGGATTTACCTGTATTCATAGAGTTTTACGTGCAGCACCTTATAATCTCCCACAGAAATACGTACATGGCGCCCCTGATGATCCTGGTCACCGTTGAGACGACGCATATATTCAAAAGAACCGTCAGGAAGGACTCTCACTTCATCCACAGAGCCTATTCCGCAGCGCGCTCCCTTCCAGACATTACCGGAATCCCTTGACACCTCACCTGTTCCTGCCGAGACAAAGCCATCCTCACCAAGAGAGTGCCGCGCCTGCGCAAATTCCTTTTCAGAAGCCTTAGCAAATTCCACAACGATACCGTTTCCAGCCACGATATATTCATTCTCGGCCAGTCTGATGATGATACCTCCTCCTTCTGGCCATACAGAGCCGTCAGTGGCACGCGGATCCCATGGCAGAGTGAAATTATGACGGCAGGTAAGCACCATGTCGCCATCTTCTATTATCCTCTCCTTGTCCTGCTGATCAAAGAGCAATCCCCACATCGCATCACATCCCTGCCATGCAGTGACAAGAGGCATCATCTCACGGAGTTTAGTATAGCCTGCCACAAAGGGAGTTTGAGGATCATCCGACCCGTCTTCAATCGCGAAAGGACTGATTCCCAATGCATTATGCTCACCGAAAGCATAGAACGCACGAACTCCGTTGTTCTGAGTATGCCTTATCTCCGGAATGAAAAGAGGATTGTTATGAAGGTCATAGCTGGCTACCCAGTCCTTGAATCCATCATCGTACAGGTCAGGAGCTATGAAATCCACTGACGGAGCCGCACATCTCCAGACATCTATCAGATGAGCAAGCGGTCCTGCAGAAGGATACTCACCCGGCTTCCTCCCACGGCTGTTCATGGCCGCATTCACAAATAGAGGGACATCATAGATTTCGCGGGCACTGCGCGCCATTCTTTCCACATATCCTGCATAATGCCAGGCCATGAAGATTTCATCAGTGTATATTCCTTTTCCAAAGACTTCCTCCCATGTTCCTTTTGTCATAGAGCCGTTTTCAAACCATCTGGAGGCCATATACGGATGAAGTTTCTCAGTATTGGCCTTCAGATAAGCCGTAAGTTCTGAAGGGACGTCAGCATTGAAATGTCTGTCAGCCTCCTTTGAATGGTCACGGGCTGACTCCAGCATACCGATTTCATTCTCTATCTGTATCATTATGACGGTGCCATAATCCTTATCGACATCTGCGATATGGGTCAGCCAGGCACGGAATGCCTTGTTATCGGCCTTGAATACATTTTCAGAGAAAGCACTGGCGATTTCCAGAGGTTTACCTCCTTCTGTATATGCGCGTGGATACTTCCTGTAATCCTCCTTGAACCAGAGCGGAGCATAGCAGCTCATCGAATTCTTCCAGGCACCGAACCATAGGAAGACCACCTTCAGATCATTACGGCGTGCTTCTTCCAACACCTTGTCAATGAGAGAGAAATCAAAAGAGTCCTCCTTCGGTTCGATAAGGTCCCAACAGGCAGGAACAAGGATAGTATTCAGTCCCATCCTTGCCACCTTTGCCATATTGGTTTCAATATCTTCCGGACAGGAAGCAGAAGAATTCCCCAATTCCCCTCCAAGAATAAGGTAAGGCCTTCCGTCCACGGTCAATCGCGCATTCCCTTTATCTATGTTCAGGGAACTTTTCTGGCCATATGCCGTAAATGCAGCCAGAAACAGCACCAGAAGCGATATTGTCCTTCTCATTGCCTATTTCTCTTCACACAATTGCTTTACTGCGGCCATGATGCCGTCCACCTGTCCCAGGGCAAGCATTCTGCCGTGGAAGGAATAGCCGGGATTATATCCGAGTTTTTCGTCTCCGAGCATCGTGCGGCCGTGATCCACCCTCATCGGAAGATCGGCTTTCTGCTTCTGGAATATCCTGACAAGCTCCACCAGGTCGGCCCTGCCGGAAAGGTGGGAGGCTTCGATGAAATTGCCTCCTTCAAGGACATTGCAGCTGCGAAGATGCACGAAATGGGTACGTTCTGCGAACTTGCGGGCCATTGACACCACATCATTGTGAGCTCCGGCCGAAAGCGATCCCGCGCAGAATGTCAGGCCGTTGTGCGGGTTGTCCACAGCACTGAGGAACCATTCGATATCCTCTTCGCAAGTGACAATTCGCGGAAGGCCAAGAACCTGAAACGGAGGGTCATCCGGATGGACGCACACGTTCACTCCATACTCTTCACATACAGGCATTATCTCCGCCAGGAAATATCTCATATTCTCGCGAAGCTGGTCACGGGTTATGCCGTCATACTGCTTCAGAAGACCACGGAATATCTCGACAGGATTCAGATCTCCTTCCTTGATGTTGCCGTTCACAAATCCCTGTGTCTTTACGATTATGGAATCGATAAGGTCGTCCTTTTCTGCATCTGTAATGACCTTGTCCAAAGCCTCGACCTTCTCCAGAATTTCCTGGGTATAATCAGCTTCCGCACCTTCGCGACAAAGAATCTTCAGATCGAAATATGCGAATCTCGCCATATCGAAATACAAGGAAGAGGTACCGTCAGGCCAAGGATGATAAAGGTCTGTCCTTATCCAGTCGATTACCGGCATGAAGTTATAGCAGACAGTCTTCACTCCGGCTTTTCCGAGGTTAGCCAGACTGGCCTTATAATTATCTATCAGCCGATCCCTTTCAGGACCAGCATACTTGATGGCCTCGCATACAGGGAGGCTTTCCACTACAGACCAGCGAAGTCCGAAGCTTTCAATATAGTCTCTCAGATCTTCGATCGCCTCCAAAGTCCAGATCTCGCCATTAGGGACTTCGTGCAAAGCTGTGACGATGCCCTCGACACCGATCTGTCTGAGCATATCCAGAGTAATCTTGTCCTTCTTACCGAACCATCTCCAAGTCTTTTCCATAATCCTACAAGTTAATTATCATTACTAATCCGTCATTCTTCGGCACTGAAACCTTGGTCCTGCGGTCCATCTTTTCCTTCACAGGCTCATTGCCTCCTGAAATCACATAGGCCTCGGCTTCGGTGGCATCCAAAGCCTCAAGAACATCCTTAGCATTGATTTCCAAAGGTTTGTCTATAGCATTGACCGCAGCCACATACCAGGTCCTGCCGTTTCTTCTGGCGATTACGGCAGACTCTCCCGGGCATCCGGACACATATCTCGTCTCATCCCAAAGAGTCGGTACCTCCTTCATGAAATCAATACAGACCTCAGGAGCATCCGTAAGATTGTTCGGGGTGATGGCGAAATTCTGCACAGGATTCTGATAGAGAACGCTTATAGCGATCTGGAAAGCGTCAGTAGTACGGCGGATTGTTCCGTGCTGGTTGGACCTCGACAGCCTTTTGTTGAAGAAGCATCCTCCGAATTCCATAGAGCCCACGGCATTGCGGATGAACGGATGAAGGGTCGCGGCCTGAGCCTCCTGGTCGCATTCGTATTGACCGAAAATCAGATTCTCAGAAGCCCTTACTGCCTCGCTGCCGGCATAGTTCGGATACATCCTCTCCCAACCTCTCGGCAAGGTACAGCCATGGAAGATGGCAAGCAGGCCATTATCGTCAGCATCACTGAGAATAGCCTCGTAAAGCCGCATTGTCTCCTGTTTGTCACCACCGAAGAAGTCGACCTTGATACCTTTTACGCCGATCTTCTTCATCCAGCGCATATCCCTTTTGCGGGCAATAGGATTGCTCATCACATCGACAGGACTCTGCACTATATCGTTCCACCATCCGCTCGAACTGTACCACAGGAAGACATCCACATTCTTCGAAGCGGCATAGCGGACAAGTTCTTCAGCTCCGTCATAACCAAGATTCTTATCCCATCCGGCATCCACGAGGATATGGTCAAAACCCAACTCAGCAGCAAGATCCACATATGTCTTCTGATCAGCCATATTCATGCTTGCATCCTGCCATACGATCCAGCTCCAAGTGGATTTTCCATACTGATAATCATGCTCTGTCTCGTACAGAGGCTCCACGACATCCCATGCAACTGTAGTCTCCACTATAGGCTTTAAGGTCTGTCCCAAGGTGATGGTACGCCAAGGAGTAGCACCCGGAAGACCGATTGCAGGCTCGACCGTACCATTGCCGTTATTCTCCTGTGGCATCGGATATTCTATTTTGTATCCAGCTCCGACACATCCCTGGATATTGCCTGATGTCTCATAATACTCGCTCAACCTCGAACCGCAATATCTGCTGTCGACTCCTGTCTCGCTGACCAGAACCCATCCGTTACCTCCGAGCTGGAAAAGACAAGGGAAGGTATAGCCGTGTCCGTAACCTGACGGGGCTGTCACTGGCTTGCCGATGCCGTAATACTCTTCATAACTTGGCTTTGTACGTTTCCAGCCGATCATGGCATGGCTCTGAGGAGTGAGATAAGTCTTGAGATAAGTATGCTCAGGATCATCATTGAAGGTGAACTCGGTGAGTTCCTCGAATATCCTGGCACTTCCTGTCTCACCCTCTTTAGGAAGGACATAACGGAAAGCCACATCATAGTTTCCGACACGGAATTCCACCTGAAGTTTCTGTCCCTCAGGATTTTTGAAGGTACAGACAGCCTTGGTGGCCTTATAGCTGATCTCGGAAGACTTGACTGTCTTGAGATGATAACTGTCTTCGATCTGTTCCTGCTCCACAGAGACAAATTCCAGCTGCGAGAAGTCACCGATATTGGTCTTCATTCCCAGCCTGGAAGTACTTACAAACGGCTCACAATGATGTTCCACCTGATAGTATGCCTTGCCATCCATTGTAAGTATATGCACGTCTGTTATTCCGTTGGGAGAAGAAATGAAACAGTCGGGCTGAGCCATTGCAGCTATGGCTGTGGATAAGTACACCACAGCCATAGCGATAAGAGATAAAAATCCTTTCATATTATCTATAAAGTTCCTTTTCTGTAAAGTCACCCAGTTTCAGATAGGTTTCATAAAGTGCCGCATACTGGCTATGTCTCTGCACATCAGGCTGATATTCCTTAGCAAAACCTGAGTTCATCGCAGCGATCGCGTCTTCCACCTTCGGATATACACCTGCTGCTGTAGCAGCAAACATTGCCGCACCAAGGGCGCAGGCCTGATCTGTATTGCAGACCTTTATAGGCATATTCAGCACATCACTCATAGTCTGCATCACAAATGGAGACTTGAGAGCAATTCCTCCGATACCGATCACAGACTCTATAGGACAGCCTTCAGAGACAAACCTGTCTACGATGGCCTTTGTTCCGAATGCCGTAGCTTCCACCAGAGCTCTGAAGATCTGAGGGGCTGTTGTACCGAGGGTAAAGCCTGAAATCGTGCCCTGAAGAAGCTGGTTCGCATCCGGAGTACGACGGCCGTTTATCCAGTCGGTGGCTATCATTGTACTTTCCTCCAACGGAATCTTCTCAGCCTCTGCTGTAAGTTCAGCGATGATTCTGTCGCAGGTTTCGTCGACTGCTGCCTGGATTTCTTCCTCCGTAAGCTTACCTGCCAATGTCTTTGGCAGGATGTTCCTGACAGGGAATTCAAGTACGCGGCGGAACATGGCATATACGTCACCGAAAGATGACTGACCGGCTTCCAGCCCTACCATTCCAGGAATAACAGAGCCATCCACCTGGCCGCATATGCCCTTGATAAGCTTGTCACCGACTTCCTCATACGATGCCACCATGATATCGCATGTAGAAGTACCGATCACACGCACCAATGTCTTAGGGGTCACCGCCGCACCTACTGCTCCCATATGACAGTCATATGCACCTCCGGCCACCACTACATCTGTGCTCAGACCCAGTCTTTCCGCCCATTCAGGACAAAGTGTTCCTACCGGCTTGTCAGCTGTTTCTGTAGTCTCGAAAAGTCTCTCGCGGAATCCGGCAAGAAGTGGATCCAATTTCACCAGGAACTCTTCTGGCGGAAGTCCTCCCCAGCTCTCATGCCACATTGCCTTATGTCCTTCCGCACAACGGCTGCGGACTATATCCTTAGCCTTGGTCACACCTGTGAGCACAGCAGGAAGCCACTCGCAATATTCCACAATTGAATATGCCTTTGCAGCTACCTCAGGGTCTTCGCGAAGAACATGGATAGCCTTAGCCCAGAACCATTCTGCCGAATATATTCCTCCCTCATACTGAGAGTAATCAATGTCGTTTTCCTTGCATTTCACATTGATCTCGGCGGCTTCCTTTACAGCCGTATGGTCCTTCCAGAGGACGAACATAGCGTCAGGATTTTCCTCGAATTCCGGAAGCATTGCCAGAGGCGTACCGGTCTCGTCTGTGAAAGCCGGAGTCGAGCCTGTGGTATCGAAAGCGATTCCGACCACATTGTCAGCCACTTCAGGAGAACATTTAGCCAATGCCTCCTTTACGCTTGCCTCCAATACTTCCAGATAGTCTTTCGGATGCTGACGCCATTGATTGGCTTTAGGGACACAGTAAAGTCCCTTCATCCAGCGTGGATAATATTTCACGGAAGAAGCCAGAATCTCGCCGGTAAGTGCATTCACGACAAGAGCACGTGCCGAGTCTGTTCCGTAATCAAGTCCTATAACATATTTACTCATAATCTTATTTCTTAATTACATACACCATAAATGTCTTCGGAGCGACTGCAGTTTCGAGAACCTTGCCCTCAAAATCCAGAGAGGTTGTCTGAGGTACGATCTTGTATGGTTCATCGAGTGTGTTCTCAGCATCCGGATCTTCGCAGTGGAAGCTCACTGCCTCAACACCTGTGAGGATGTCCTTCTTACGGAGCCCTTCGAAATTGATCTTTATTTCACGAGGCTGTTCCGAGACATTGATTACCTTTATATATATACAGTCATTGTCCGCATCACACACAGAGCTTGCAAACACTCCGTTTGTTCCTGTGATATTGACTCCCTCCATATCGGTGAGTTTCAGGACATTGGTACCACAGTACTGCATATAAAGCTTCTGGACATACCAGCTGCATGAGCGGAAACTGCGGAGGTTGTCGAACCAGATCATATCAGGTCTCCACTGCCACCCTTCTACATGTGCGAACAATGGTGCATATGAAGACATGTGCACGATATCGGCATTTCTCTCAAGAGTGGTCATAAAAGCCGCCTCCAGAAGGGATGCTTCGAAATGATTCCACTTCTTGCCTGCACCGTGACAGGCATATTCACCGGCAAAGACCTTCGGTCCTTTACGGTCATAATTGTCATAACGGGCACCCTGGCTGAGGAACCATGATTCCGGGCGATAGAAATGCTCGTCGACAAGATCTGCATCAAGTCTCTCCATTTCCGACCAAAGGAAATCGAACTGTTCTCCTTCAGAGTTCGGTCCGGAAGAGCCTACTATCTGAATTTCAGGATATTCCTTGCGGATAGCCTTGATAAAAGGCTCCAAACGCTCAGGATACTCAGGGCCCCATTGTTCGTTTCCGACGCCGATGAACTTCATTCCGAAAGGTTCAGGATGTCCCATCTGCGCACGAAGGCCTCCCCATTGTGTATCCACACCGCCATTGGCAAATTCTATAAGATCCAAAGCATCCTGGATATAACAGTCAAGCTGGTCCACCGGCTGATGGGCATCCATTGTCTCGTTCTGGAACTGGCAGGCCAGTCCGCAGCTGATCACCGGAAGAGGCTCTGCTCCGATTTCTTCAGACAGAAGGAAATACTCATAAAAGCCAAGTCCGTAAGACTGGTAATAATCAGGATAATAGCGATGCTTGAAGCTATGCTGCCACCTGTTCTCGTTAAGCGGACGGTTCTCCACCGGACCCACGCTGTTCTTCCAGCTGTAACGGGTTTCCAGATCAGTTCCTTCCACTATACATCCTCCCGGGAAGCGGAAAAGTCCGGGCTGCAGGTCATAGAGAGCCTGTGCCAGATCTTTTCTGAGACCATTCTCATGTCCCATCCAGGTATCCACCGGAAAGAGTGAGATATGCTCCACATCCACAGCCACAGGCGAATTCAGGAAGATGCGGAGAGTCGCCTTAGGGTCGGTAACTCCGGAGGTCAATATCACTTCATATTTCTTCCAATCTCCGGAATCTACCGTGATTTCTGCTGTCGCATGGGCCTGGACTTCTCCCATCGAAGCCCGGTCAATGAGTTCTATACCCAGTCTGGCTGTCTGTCCGGCTTCCGGAACACGGGCCCAGACACTGAATCGATACTGAGCACCTTCGGCAAGTCCGATACCGAAGAAACCATTGTTTTCGATAGCAGTATGTTTATGCGGATGACCGGGATAACAGAGTCTGAGATAGTGAGGGTTACGCTCGAAAGGTCCATCATCTTTCAGTTCTACGCGACCACCCACACTCCAGCCTTGAAGCCTGTTGCCAGGGAACTCGAATGAGCGGTTCTTCACCAGCTCGGCATAGAGTCCCCCGTCAGCAGCAAAATTTATATCTTCGATGAAGATTCCGTACATCGTAGGCTGGATTTCTGCTCCAGGCTTGTTGACATTGACCTTCATCTGCAGAGTCTGTGCTGAAAGGGATGCAGCCGCAGACAGCGACAGGATCGTCAGAAGCAATCTTTTCATTTATACAAGTGCTTTATTGAGCATATAATACACCTCATTCATACGAAGCTCCTTCTTGAACTCGCTGATAGTGGTGTTCTTATTGATATGGATCATCTCGATACCTGCGATCTCAGCATAGTCCTCCCAGTATTCAGCTGTAAGATCATATGAGAAGCAAGAGTGATGTGTACCTCCGGCAAGGATCCATGCACCCGCTCCGATTTCGAAATCAGGCATAGGAATCCAGAGTGCGCTGGCTACAGGAAGCTTAGGAAGAGGCTTAGGCTCAATGCATTCCACATCATTCACGATGAGACGGAAACGGTTGCCCAGGTCAACCACAGTAGCAGTACATCCAGGACCGGTCTTGCTTGTGAACACGAGACGTGCTGTAGGACTCTTTCTGATACCGATACCGAGGAAGTGCACCTCAAGACGAGGTTTTGCGGCAGCGATAAGAGGACAGATCTCGAGCATATGGGACTGAAGGATCGAGCTGTTGGCGCCATCGAAATTAAGGGTGTAGTCCTCAAGGAACGAACATCCGCGAGGGAGGCCCTGATTCATCACCCATACAGTACGGTACAATGCGGCCGACTTCCAGTCACCCTCTGCTCCGAATCCGTAACCCTCGGCCATAAGGCGCTGAGACGCAAGACCAGGGATCTGATCGAAGAAATTGCACTCCATATCCACGTCTCCCAGATCGTCGAAATTGGTAGTGAAGCCCTTGGCTCCCTTATCCTTGAGTATCGCACGTATGGCAAGCTCTGCCTTTGCGGAATTCCAAACCTTCAGATAACCCTCAGTAGTCTTGTCTTCGAGTGCAGCATCATGGTCGTAAAGAGTGAAATACTCCTTCACCAGAGCCTCCACATCTTCATCCCTGACCTGTTTCTGATATGCCATCAGTTCACTTACAGGACAATAATCCACATGATATCCGAGTCTCTGCTCTGCCTCGACCTTGTCTCCGTCGGTCACAGCAACATTGTTCATCTGGTCTCCGAATCGGAGGATGAGCATATCCTGAGAGTCTGCCCAACCGGCGCAGACACGCATCCATACGGCAATCTTGCGCTGGGTTTCCTCATCCTGCCAATGTCCTACCACCACCTTTCTGCGGATACGCATACGGGTGCAGATATGACCGAACTCGCGGTCACCGTGAGCAGACTGATTAAGATTCATGAAATCCATATCCATTGTATCCCAAGGGATTTCCCTGTTATACTGTGTGTGCAGATGCATAAGCGGCTTACGAAGCTGAAGAAGTCCGTGGATCCACATCTTGGCCGGAGAGAATGTATGCATCCAGGTAATGACTCCGATACATTTCTCATCATTGTTAGCAGCCTTGAATACAGTCTCGACTTCCTTGGATGAGTTGGCTGTACCTTTATATACTACCTTTACAGGCAGATTGCCGGACTCGTTGAGTCCCTTTACCATCTCGATTGAATGTCCGTCCACAACCTTGACGGCATCACCTCCGTAAAGGAGCTGCGCTCCTGTCACGAACCATACTTCATAGTTGTCAAATGCGTTGATCATAGTGTTATCAATTTTTGTGTTTCTTATTTCTTTTTCTGTCCGTAATATGCATTCGGGCCGTGCTTGCGGCTGTAATGTTTCTCCACCAGAAGAGGATTCATTCCGGTCTGGGGATTGAGTGTCAATGAAATATAGGCCATCTGGGCGCACTGCTCAAGCACCTTGGCATTATATACTGCATCGGATGGATTCTTTCCCCAGGTAAACGGGCCGTGATTCTTCACAAGCACTCCCGGAGTGTGGTCAGGATTGATTCCCTCGAATCTTGAGACAATGACATTTCCGGTCTCGAGTTCGTACCGGCCCTGCACCTGCTCAGCAGTCATATCATCGGTGCAAGGTATGTCCTTGTGGAAATAATCCGAATGGGTAGTACCGATGTTCGGTATATCCATACCGGCCTGAGCCCATGCCGTGGCATAGGTAGAATGTGTATGCACCACTCCGCCTATGTTCGGAAAAGCCCGGTAGAGAGCCAGATGGGTAGGAGTATCTGAAGAAGGATTGAGGTCTCCCTCGACAGTCTGACCTGTCTCCAGACTTACGACCACCATATCTTCCGGCTTCATATCGTCATAACTGACTCCGCTTGGCTTGATTACTACAAGCCCCTTTTCGCGATCAATTCCGGATACGTTGCCCCAGGTGTAGATCACCAGTCCCTGACGGACCAGTTCGAGATTGGCCTGGAACACTTTATTCTTTAGTTCTTCTAACATTAGCTTTAAAGTTTGAATTCAGGATTTCTTTTGTATTCACTGCTGTTGAAACGGTACAGGAACGCACCTCTCCTGCTGGAGGTCTTGTCGACCAGATCGGTCTTTTCGATGAAATTCATTTCGCCTACCCTCTTTCTAAAATTTCTCTTGTCCATCCTCTCTCCCAGAATGGCCTCATGGAGTGTCTGGAGCTGGGTGAGGGTGAACAGCGGAGGAAGAAGATTGAAACCGACAGGCTCACGACTGACCTTGCGCTGAAGCAGCTTCAACGCATCCCTGATCATATCCTTATGATCAAAGAACATATCAGGGAGCGTCGTAATGTTCTCCCAGTAGGAATTGTTCATCATATTCAGCTGCTGGTTGTATCTGTCGATGTCGATGAGCACACAATAGGCTATCGATACTACACGGGCACCGGGATCACGATCGACCTTGCCGTAAGTACCTACCTGTCTCATGTATACATCCTTTAGACCTGTAAGCTCCTTGCAGACACGTCTTGCAGCCTCATCTATGTCCTCATCTTCACGCACGAAGCCTCCCATAAGCGACCATACTCCCTGAAACGGCTCGAAATTTCGCTGCTGTATCAGGATCTTCAGAACTCCATCCTTGAAACCGAAGACCACACAGTCGATAGCCACGTGGAAACGCGGATGAGACTCATAGAATGAACGAAGTTTCTCCATATATTACCAGAAATACCAGTAGAAAGCGACAGTGATGGCAAGGATGATGATTGTGTGGATGATATCCCACTTGTCCCAGCTTGCACGTGTTTCTGCCTTCTGCTCAGGTGTTGCTGTACCGAATACAAGTCCCTTGATCTGCTCCGGTGCAGGAGCCTTTGTGCAGAGACTGACAATGATGATCACAATGATGCAGAAGAGGAACATCCATCCGCAGAAGAAGAGCCAGTTCACATCATAGAAGATATACTTGAAGAAATTGTCAGCAGCCTCAGGAACATTTGTATAATATATCTTGGCTCCAAGACGGGTAAGACCGATCACAAGACCTGAGATAAGACCCCACATACCTCCCTTGGCAGAAGTTCTCTTCCAGCAGATACCGAGAAGGAATGCTGCAGCGATACCAGGTGCAAGAACAGACTGGACATCCTGGAGATAATTATAAAGGACATCACCTACAGAACGCATGATAGGAATCCAGAGGATACCGAGAACCACGATCACAACTGTAGCTATCTGTCCGATGGTCACAAGCTTCTTCTCCGGGGTATCAGGCTTGAACCTCTTGTAGAAGTCGATTGTAAAGAGCATTGAAGAAGAGTTGAAGAGCGAAGCCAGCGAGCTCATCAGGGCTGCAAGGATTCCGCATACGACAAGTCCCTTCACACCGGCAGGAAGAAGTTTGGCCACCAATGTAGGGAAGGCGGCATCCGGAGTAGAGAGTCTGAATACTTCACCGTTTATTACTATGCCTTTCTGATGGAGGGCGAATGCAATCATACCAGGGATAAGGAAAAGGAATACAGGGAGAAGCTTGAGATATGCTCCGAAGATAGTACCTCTGCGGGCTTCCTTCTGATCTTTTCCAGAGAGAACTCTCTGTACGATGAACTGGTCTGTACACCAATACCAGAAACCGATGATGGCAGAGCCTACAAGGGCTCCGAGCCATGGATACTGAGGGTCACGGTTGTCACGCATGAGCTCGACCATAGTATTGCCATATTCGTTCACTGTGGTCGCACCGCAGATTGCCATCATCTCTTCCCATCCGCCGAGTTCCTTAAGTCCGAGGACAAGGATGATCAATGAGCCAAGAAGGAGGATAGGAGTCTGGAGCACTGATGTATAAAGGACAGACTTCATACCTCCGGCCACAGTATAGAGTGCTGTGATAAGGACAAGTCCGATGGCTGCGATCCAGAAGAAATCGATGCCCCAGAGTTCCTCGATGCCGAATACCTGCTGGAAGACAAGTCCGCCCGCATATACGGTCACAGCCACCTTTGTAAGTACATAACTGATGAGGGATATCAGGGAAAGAATCGTCCTCGACTGAGGATTATATCGCTTCTCGAGGAATTCCGGCATTGTATACACCATACTTCTTGAATAGAAAGGTACGAATACCCATCCGAGAAGGAGGATCATCCAGCCTTGGATCTCCCAGTGAGCCATTGCCATACCGCTGGCTGCTCCTGTTCCTGCAAGACCGATCAAGTGCTCGGATCCGATGTTGGATGCGAAGATAGATGCTCCGATTGCGATCCAGGTAGCATCTTTTCCGCCAAGGAAATAGTCTGAAGAGCTGTTCTGCTTCTGCTTCAGAACCCAGATTACGATTGCGATCAAGGCCACGCAGAAAAAGCCTATCACGATCCAGTCAAGTAAATGCATAATTATGTGGTTTAATTGGTTATTCTACTACAGAGAAGCGATATACGCAGTGGCTTGAGTATTTCTGACCAGGCTCGAGGAATGCAGAAGGCCACTCAGGCTTGTTAGGAGTATCCGGATATTTCTGAGTCTCGAGGCAGAATCCTGTGCTCTGCTGATAGACGATGCCTTTCTTTCCGGTTACACTTCCGTCAAGGAAATTACCGCTGTAGAACTGCACTCCCGGCTCATCAGTAAACATTTCCAGGCAGATTCCTGTCTCAGGACAATATGCACGTGCAGCCACCTGAGTGTCATCACCTGCTGTATTGAGACACCAGTTATGATCGAATCCGTTTCCGAACTTGATCTGCTGGAAATCGAAGTTCTTGATATCCTGACCGATTGCCACCGGCTGTCTGAAATCCATCGGAGTACCCTCCACAGGAAGTATCTCGCCGGTAGTCATGAATGTAAAATCTACCGGAGTGTAGTTATCTGCATTGATCTGCAGTATCTGATCATCTACGCGACGGGCAGGATCTCCGGAAAGATTGAAATAAGTATGGTTGGTCATATTGATGACAGTCTTCTTGTCAGTCACAGCCTCATAGCGGATGTCAATGGCATTGTCATCTGTAACCTTCATTGTAACCGTCGCAGTAACGGCACCAGGGAAATTGGCATCGCCGTCAGGAGATTCCATCGTCAGGACTACTGTCGATTCATCAGTCTGGACTGCCTCATACACCTGATATTGCCAGCCGTCAGGACCGCCATGAAGACAATGACCGAAATTGTTCTGAGGGAGCTGGACAGCCTCACCGTCGATTACGATAATACCTTTGTTGATTCTGTTGGCATAGCGTCCGATAGATGCACCGAAGTCGCTTGGAGAGTTCACCTTGTCGGCATAGTTTGCCACATTGTCAAATCCGAGGACAACATCTTTCATTTCTCCGTTCCTGTCGGGAACCATCACCGATACGATTCGACCTCCAAGATTTGTCACGCAGACCTCCATTCCGTTGGCATTTGTAAGAGTATAAAGGTCTGTGGGTTTCCCATTGATTTCTGCTACGAATTTATCACGTGTAAGTCCTGAAAGGGTCTGAGTCGGAGCCGTAGCACAGGAATGCATAAGAGCGGCAGCCGCCACTCCCAGCATAGTCTTGAAAATGATTTTCATAATGTTATCAATTAATGGGTTATTTATACTATTGTGGTGACTACAAATATAGAAAATTTTTTCAAAAGTGTAACATTTACACTTATTTTTCATTATGCCATATATAAAATCCGACCGATATATAGGTGACATGCCACCCCCGGCTAGGGGGTGTCTCCCCAGAGGGAGGCGGGGGTCACCGGTATATCGGTCGGATTTTAATATTGACCTTATGTTTAGAACATAGCCTTCACCTGATTATAGACATTCTGGGCTGTAAAGCCAAGTTTCTCATCAAGAACCTTGTAAGGAGCTGAGAATCCGAAGCTTTCGAGACCGAACACCTTTCCGTTGCAGCCCACAAGTCCCTGAAGATTCACAGGAAGGCCTGCTGTGAGACCGAAGATCTTTGCTCCGTTTGGAAGAATCTCATCCTGATATTCCTTCGACTGGCTGCGGAAGAGTCCCTCTGAAGGGCAGCTTACGATGCGCACCTTGAGACCGTCTTCACGAAGAAGACCCGCACCCGCAACGAGTGTAGCAACTTCTGAACCGGAAGCTACGAGGATAACGTCCGGATTCTCGTCAGAACCGGCCACGATGTAGGCTCCCTTCTCAGCCTGAGCATAGTCCGTACCGGCAGGAAGCTGCTCGATGTTCTGGCGTGAAAGAATGAGTCCGGTCGGGCTGTCGATATTCTCCATAGCCATTCTCCAGCACTCTGTAGTCTCTTCCGAATCAGCAGGGCGAAGCACGAGCATAGAGTTCTTGTGACTGTGATTCTTAAGCTTCTCCATAAGACGGATCTGAGCCTCCTGCTCGACAGGCTCGTGGGTAGGGCCATCCTCACCTACGCGGAATGCATCGTGAGTCCAGATGAACTTCACAGGAAGCTCCATAAGAGCAGCCATACGGACTGCAGGCTTCATATAGTCAGAGAACACGAAGAATGTACCGCAGGCCGCGATCACACCGCCGTGGAGAGCCATACCGATACAGCAGCAAGCCATTGTGAGCTCTGCCACACCTGCCTGGAAGAAGGCACCGCTGAAATCTCCCTTAATGAATGAAGTGGTCTTCTTGAGGAAGCCGTCTGTCTTGTCAGAATTAGAAAGGTCTGCAGATGAACAGATCATATTAGGAACCTGCTCTGCAAGCTGTCCGAGAACGGCAGCTGAAGCATTTCTTGTAGCATCGCCTGCCTTCTGCTGCACCTTGCTCCAGTCCACCTTAGGAGCAGCTCCGCTGAACCATTCCGCCTGAGCGGCAGCCTTTTCAGGATTAGCGGCAGCCCAGGCAGCTTCCTCTGCCTTGCGGTCTGCAACGATTACCTTCAGATCCTCTGCGCGCTTTGCATAGAGCTCCTTCACCTGCTCAAATACCACGAAAGGATTCTCAGGATCACCGCCGAGGTTCAAGATTGTATTCCTGAATGCATCTCCGCCAAGAGGTGCACCGTGAGTCTTGCAGTTACGCTCGTACGAAGAGTTGTCAGCCTGACGTGCTCCTTTACCCATCACGCACTTACCGATGATGAGTGTAGGACGCTCTGTCTCAGCCTTGGCAGCATCGAGGGCCTGACGGATCTGATCACAGTCATTTCCATTGATTGTCAGAACCTTCCATCCCCATGCCTCATACTTCTTGGCAGTATCTTCTGTCATGACATCGCCGCATTCGGTAGAAAGCTGGATATCGTTCGAGTCATAGAACATCACGAGATTGTCCAGACCGAGGTGACCTGCGATACGGCCCGCACCCTGCGAGATCTCTTCCTGTATTCCTCCGTCAGAAATATATGCATAGATTGTTTCCTTTGCGAATGTCGGGTTGGATGTACGCGCGGCGAGGAATTTTGCGGCAATAGCTGCACCTACTGCGAAAACGTGACCCTGTCCCAGAGGACCTGACGTATTCTCGATGCCTCGCATGATATCTACCTCCGGATGGCCTGGTGTAGGCGAACCCCACTGACGGAGCTGCTGAAGCTCCTCAATGGTAAACTTGCCAGCCAGAGCAAGCTGTGCATAAAGCATCGGAGCCATATGTCCGGGATCAAGGAAGAAACGGTCACGTCCCTCCCACTTCGGATTTTCAGGATCATACTGGAGATACTCGGAATAGAGCACATTGATGAAATCGGCTCCACCCATCGCACCACCCGGGTGACCAGACTTTGCCTTTTCTACCATCGAAGCTGCAAGGATTCGGATATTGTCCGCAGCAAGATTCATTACCTTAGTGTCGTTCATAATTTATAGGATTTTTAATCATTTCAGTATTGAAAGGCAAATTTAACATTATGTCCGCAATATTTCATCCTGCCCAGCTACATTCTTCAGATAAAAACACACAAATTGATATAAATATTGTTTCAACCCTTGAAATAAACGCGTTTTTGCAACAATTCTGATAGTTTTGACTCCAAAATTGAAACTCATAGTCAGTCCGTTCTGCTTATATCTTGACTTTATTTGTTATCTTTGTAAGAAATCACATAATATGAAACACTTCATTGCAGCAGTTATTTTTCTTGCAGCCTCATTCGGATCACAGGCCAAGGTAAAGCTCCCTTCCATCCTTGATGACGGGATGGTCATACAGAGGGAAAGACCGATAGAGATATGGGGCCGGGCAGATGCCTCAGAAAGCTTTACGATCAGCTGGCAGGGTGCTGCACACCATATAACGGCAGGAGATGACGGACGCTGGCAGATCACCCTTCCTCCATGCCCGGCAGGTGGCCCATATACAATGACCGTAGGTGATATCACGCTCAAGGATATCCTCATCGGTGACGTCTTCCTCTGCACAGGACAGTCCAATATGGAACTCCCGATAAGGCGAGTTACCGATATGTTCGCCAAAGAAGTCGCTGCATACGAAAACGACAAGATACGTCAATACATAGTCCCTGACACTTTCAATTTCACTGCTCCTCAGGAGGACACGCCGAAATCATACTGGAAGGGATGTACACAGGAGAATGTGATGGAATTCTCCGCCCTCGCATATTTCTATGCCAAGGAAATCTACAGCAAGACAGGGGTACCGGTGGGAATCGTGAACTGCTGCTGGGGAGGCACCCCGGTGGAGGCCTGGACCAGCGAAGAAGCACTGAAGGACTTCCCGAGGCATATCAACGAGAAACGTCTATATGAGGATCCCGCCTATTGTCAGAGGATCAAAACGCTCGAGGGGGAGAATTTCCATCTCTGGAACACAACTCTTCATGCTGCGGATCCAGGCATGCAGGAAGATGTGAAATGGTACGAAGAAGACTACGACGACAGAACATGGCCGGAAACAGACATGTTCTCAAAAGACTGGGGTAATGACGGGCTGAACCCTCAGGGTGGCTCGCACTGGCTCCGCAAGGATGTACAGATTCCTGGCAAATGGGCAGGCAAGGAGGCAGTAATCCGTCTTGGATGCATTGTGGATGCCGACTCTGTCTATGTAAACGGCCGTTTCGTCGGGACCACAGGCTATCAGTATCCTCCAAGAATCTACCGCATACCCGAAGGCGTGCTCAAGAAAGGGCTTAACAACATAACAGTCAGGATAATAAGCAATGGCGGGCAACCCCGTTTCGTACAGGAGAAGCCGTACAAGATCATATGCGAAGGAGAGGAAGTCAGCCTCGAGGGCAATTGGAAATATCACCTTGGAGCCCCCATGCCTGCAGCACCTTCAATGATGTTCTTCTGCTACAAGCCTGTATGCCTTTACAATGCAATGATACATCCGCTGAAGAATCTCAAATTCACCGGTGTTCTGTGGTATCAGGGAGAATCCAATGTCGACCGCCGCAACGAATACGCTGACCTTCTCACGGCAATGATCGGATGCTGGAGGTATACATTCAATGACAATGACCTCCCGTTCTATATCGTCGAACTCGCCGATTTCCTGCACAAGGATGATGTCAGCGGAAGGGCTGCATGGGCTGAGATGAGAATCCAGCAGGCCAAGGCCGCTAAGATGAACCGCAACACAACGCTGATAAAGAACAGCGATCTGGGAGAGTGGAACGATATTCACCCTCTTGACAAGAAGACGCTCGGCAGAAGGGCCGCCGAGGCAACTATCAAAAATATGAAATAACCAATAATAACACTGAATATGGCACAGAACCAAACTGCAAATGAAGCGAAAGGCTTCTACAAGCTGTCATGGCTGCAACGAATCGGTTTCGGTAGCGGCGACATGGCTCAGAACCTGATTTATCAGACAGTCAGCATCTGGCTGCTGTTCTTCTACACCAATGTTTACGGTCTGGCTCCCGGAACAGCCGCACTTATGTTCCTCATTGTCCGCCTGGTCGATGTTTTGTGGGACCCTCTCGTAGGAGCATTCGTTGACAAGAGCAACCCTAAATGGGGCAAGTATCGCTCTTGGCTTGTATTGGGAGGTATTCCTCTCGCCGGTCTGGCAGTACTTTGCTTCTGGAACGGTTTCAGCGGATCGATTGTATATGCATATATCACCTATGTCGGAATGAGTATGTGCTACACCTTGGTGAACGTGCCTTACGGTGCATTGAACTCATCACTCACAAGAGACACAGAGGAAATCACAGTCCTCACATCGACACGTATGTTCATGGCCAACCTCGGCGCGCTGATCGTAAAATCACTGCCTATGATCATTGCCATTTTCGCACCGGTTGCGGCCGACGGATCAGCTATCACAGACAAGCCCGAGTCTGCAACAGCCTGGTTCATAACCATGACAATCTTTGCAGTGGCAGGCCTCGCCCTTCTGATCTTCTCTTTCTCACAATGCAAGGAAAGAGTCGTCATGGACCAGAAGGAGTCTGAAAACGTGAAGGTCAGCGACCTGTGGATGGAGTTCCTCCGCAACCGTCCTTTGAGAGTCCTTGCCTTCTTCTTCATCACAGCATTCGCGATGATGAGCATCGGAAACGCAGCTGACGCATATTTCATGACATACAATGTCGAGGCTACGCCTGTAATGACTACGGCATTCATGTGGCTGGGAACCATACCAGCATTCATCTTCATGCCATTGGTACCTGCCATCAAGCGCAAGATCGGAAAGAAGGGAATGTTCTATCTCTTCCTCGGAACAGCAATCACAGGTATGGCCATGATGTATGTATTCGTACAGGTAGAGGCGCTCAAGCAATTCTGGCTCCTTTGCATCGCACAGTTCGTAAAGAGCACCGGTATCATCGTGGCTACAGGTTATATGTGGGCTCTTGTCCCTGAGGTAGTATCATATGGAGAATATACTTCAGGAAGACGCATCGCAGGTATCGTGAATGCATTGACAGGTATCTTCTTCAAGGCCGGAATGGCACTCGGAGGCGTGGTTCCTGGTATGGTACTCTCTATCGTCGGCTTCGACGCTGCACTGTCACACCAGACAGCTTTCGCCGAGCAGGGTATCCTCTGGCTCGTATGCGTGATTCCTGCTGTTCTTCTCCTTCTGGCAATCTGGATCATCTCAAAGTATGAGCTTGAAGATGACGTGATCGACAAGATCAATATGGAGATCGAAGCAAGAGCAAAGAACGCTTAAACCTTTAATACTATGAATAAAACACTTCTCATTGCCGCAGCAGCTATTATGACTGCTTGCACAGCGCCACAGGAAAAAACCTTGAAAGAAGCTTTCTCAGAGAACTTCTACATCGGAACTGCTCTAAACGAGGCACAGATCCTCGGATTCGACACAAAGGGAGTAGATATAGTCAAGAAACACTTCAACAGTGTCGTTGCTGAAAATTGTATGAAATCCGAAGTTATCAATCCTGCAGAAGGAGTCTACAATTTCGATCTCGCTGATAAATTCGTAGAATTCGGCGAAGCAAACGACATGTTCATCATCGGACATTGCCTGGTTTGGCATTCACAACTTGCAAAATGGTTCCCATATGATGACGAAGGTAATTTTGTAACTCCAGAAGTGCTTAAAGCACGTATGAAAGAAGCTATAACTACAGTTGTCACCCGCTACAAGGGACGCGTACACGGCTGGGATGTTGTAAATGAGGCTGTTCTGGAGGATGGATCTTATCGAAACAGTCCTTTCTATCAGATTCTCGGCGAAGAATATATCCCTCTGGCATTCGAGTACGCCCATGCGGCTGACCCAGATGCAGAGCTGTACCTTAATGATTACGGAATGAGCAGCCCGGGACGTAGAGCCACATATGTAAAGATCGCCAACGACCTCAAGGCACGCGGTCTGCGCATCGACGGAATCGGAATGCAGAGCCACGTGGGCATGGACTATCCTGATATGCAGGAATATGAAGAGAGCCTTCTCGCCTTCGCCGGCACAGGATGCAATGTAATGATCACCGAGTGGGAAATGTCAGCACTCCCTACCATCAATTTCGGTGCAAATATCGGAGACACAGTAGCATTCAAAAAGGCCTACAATCCATATCCGGACGAGCTTCCTGAAGATGTAGCGGCCGTGTGGAATTCACGTATGAAAGCATTGATGGACCTTTATGTAAAACACTCGGACAAGATCAGCAGAGTCACAGTCTGGGGCGTATCAGACGGAGACTCCTGGAAGAACGACTGGCCAATGGAAGGTCGCAAGGAGTACCCTCTCCTCTTCGACCGCAACCACCAGCCTAAGCCATTCCTCGACGAATATCTGAAATAAGGAATCCCCTCAAAGTTAATTGATTTACAACAAAGTAATAACACTGAATTTTTGAGCGAAGCGATAGTAAGTCCTCCTCCCGAGGAGGAGGATTTAGGAGGAGGGTAACGTAGATATATTTTCATATTATGCACACCCTCGAAAAAAGTGACAAGTAATTAATGTACAACAAAGTAATAACGCTGAAAATTTGAGCGAAGCGATAGTAAGTCCTCCTCCCGAGGAGGAGGATTTAGGAGGAGGGTAACGTAGATATATTTTCATATTATGTACGCCCTCGAAAAAAGTGACAAGTAATTAATGTACAACAAAGTAATAACACAGAAAATATGAAAACACCGAAAAGATATCTCGTTCCTGCCGACTTCATGGCAGACCCATCAGTTCACGTATGGGACGGAAAAGTATATATTTACCCTTCACACGACTGGGAGCCGGAAGACTTCGTGGAAAACGACAACGGAGACCACTTCAACATGAAGGACTACCACGTGTTCAGCCTCAACGGCAACGACCCGATGACAGCAGAAGTCATCGACCACGGAAAAGTATTGGACGTAGCGGACATCCCTTGGGCCGGACGACAGCTCTGGGACTGTGAAGTGGCAAGAAAGGACGGCAAATATTATATGTACTTCCCTCTCAAGGACAGAAATGACATATTCCGTCTCGGAGTAGCCATCAGCGACAAGCCTGAAGGACCTTTCATCCCTCAGCCGGATCCTATAAAGGGCAGCTACAGCATTGACCCTGCAATCTACGAAGAGGACGGCAATTATTATATGTATTTCGGAGGCCTCTGGGGCGGCCAGCTTCAACGCTACAAGGACAACAAGGCTCTCGAGAACGCATATCTCCCTGAAGGAAAGGAAGATGCTCTCCCGGGAAGAGTTGTACGTCTGAGCGAGGATATGCTCGGATTTGCAGAGGATCCAAGACCGGTGATGATTCTCGACGATGAAGGAAAGCCTCTTACAGCAGACAATCCTTACAGATTCTTCGAAGCATCATGGATGCACAAATACAACGGTAAATACTACCTTTCATACTCTACAGGAGACACACACTATCTTTGCTACGCAATCGGCGACAATCCATACGGACCATTCACCTACAAGGGCGTGATCATGACTCCGGTAGTAGGCTGGACCACTCACCACTCTATCGTGGAGTTCGGCGGCAAATGGTGGCTCTTCCACCATGACAGTGTTCCTTCAGGCGGAAAGACATGGCTCAGAAGCCTCAAGGTATGCGAACTCAAATACAATGAAGACGGAACAATCCAGCCAATCGAAGGACTCGATGAATAAATTCCTTGCAATCTTATTATCAGCAATAGTTATTGCCGGCTGCTCCAGCAGCACCGGCAATGATTTATTATGGCTCTGCGACGGAGATCCTGTTGTCAAGGCAGAAGTGGTTGTAGACCCTGACCTTGACCTTATTAACGACGGATTCATAATCCAGGGCGGTCCGCGCGACAGAGTCATCAAGGCAAAGACCGAAATCGGAACCTTGTATGGAAAATATGCCCTGCAGCGCCTCGAGGCCACTGGTAAGGCCGACGGAGTGCTCGACATCAAGGAGGAGCCTTCATACGAGCGCCGCATCCTGAACCACTGGGACAATCTCGACAACACCGTCGAAAGAGGCTATGCGGGATGGTCGATCTGGCATTGGGGCGAACCCGTACCGGTGGATCTTATCAAGGACTACGCACGCCTGAATGCTTCGATCGGTATCAACGGAACCGTCCTTAACAATGTGAACGCCACACCTGAAATGCTCAATCAGGAGAAATTGATCCGTGTGGCAGAAATCGCAGACATTCTCCGCCCTTACGGAATAAAGGTATATCTGTCCGTGAACTTTTCATCTCCCGCCGTTCTGGGAGGATTGGAAACCTCGGACCCTCTCGTGAAGGAGGTACAGGAATGGTGGGCAGCAAAAGTATCAGAGATCTATGCCCTTATCCCGGATTTCGGAGGTTTCCTGGTAAAGGCTAATTCTGAAGGATTGCCAGGTCCGCAGGATTACGGCCGCAGTCATAGCGACGGAGCCAATATGCTTGCAGATGCACTTGCCCCATATGACGGTATAGTGATGTGGAGGGCATTCGTATATTCACCAAAGAGTCCGGACAGGGCCAATCAGGCTTCCGAAGAGTTCCAGCCTCTGGATGGAGAATTCCGCGACAATGTGCTGGTGCAGATCAAGAACGGCCCGGTGGATTTCCAGCCACGCGAGCCATTCAGTCCTCTTTTCGGCCAGATGCCTAAGACGCAGCTGATGCCGGAGTTCCAGATCACCCAGGAATATCTCGGATTCTCAAATCATCTGGTCTACCTGCATCCTCTTTTCAAGGAATGTCTCGACAGCGACACCTATTGCAAGGGCCCCGGATCTACTATAGCCGACATCACTACAGGAAAGACATATCCTTCTGTCTATAAGACTACTGCAATTGCAGGAGTGGCAAACATAGGCCGTGACGAGAACTGGTGCGGACACGATTTCGCCCAGTCATCCTGGTATGCATTCGGACGCATGGCCTGGGACGTGAATCTATCGTCTCAAGAAATAGCAAGAGAATGGCTTCAGCAGACCTTCACATCAGAACCTGAGTTCCTGGAACCGGTACTTGACATGATGTTGACCTCCCGCGAAGCAGCAGTCGATTACATGATGCCACTTGGTTTCCATCACCTTTTCGCCTGGACCCACCATTATGGTCCAGAACCTTGGTGCGAGATACCGGGAGCGCGTCCCGACTGGCTTCCAAAATATTATCACAAGGCTGACCAGGAAGGTGTGGGATTCGACAGGACCGTCAACGGAAGCGGCAATACATGCCACTACCACGAGCCACTGGCTTCAATGTATGATTCGATCGAGACCTGCCCTGAGGAACTTCTGCTATGGTTCCACCATGTTCCGTGGGACTATGAGATGGCATCCGGACGCACTCTCTGGGATGAAATCTGCCTGCATTATGAAAGAGGTATAAACACAGTCCAAGGTTATCAGAAGATCTGGGAGGGTGTCCGTCCTTATGTAGATGAGGCCAGATGGGAAGCAGTCCGCGCAAAACTTGAAATCCAGGAAAGCGACGCAAGATGGTGGCGCGACGCCTGCGTGCAGTACTTCGGAGAGTTTTCTGGAATGCCTGTACCACAAGATGTGCAGCAGCCTGAGCGACCGCTCGAAGAGCTGAAGAAGATCAAGCTCGATATGAAGCATCATAATTGATTTTGCTAATGCGGTGCAAAAACAGTATTTTTGCACCGCATATTATAATACACTCAAATGGATCAGCAGATTACAAAAAAGTACAATTACTGGCAGTGGAGGACCCTTATTGTCCTGATGATTGCCTACATTCTTTATTATTTTCTCAGAAAGAATTTCAGCGCCGCACTTCCGGCAATGCAGGAGGAACTGGGAATCACCAAGCTTCAGCTCGGTACATTCATCACCCTCAACGGTATCATATATGGATTTTCGCGTTTTGTGAACGGATTCATCGCTGACCGTTGCAGCCGCAGAAAACTTCTCGCCGGAGGTCTGATCATCTCATCTGTCATCAACTTTGCTATTGCATTCAGCCCTAAGCTCGACGGAGTATTCAATCTTCTCGACGCCGAAGGAAAGGCCACAATGGGACTTGTATATCTTATCGGATCCCTCTGGGTAATAAACGGTTACATACACGGAATGGGTTACCCCCCATGCGCCAGCCTCATGGCACACTGGTTCAAACCGTCTGAACTTGCTACGAAGCAGTCCATCTGGAACGCCTCGCACTCGATAGGTGCCGGAGTGGTAATCGCCCTCTGCGGATGGCTCCTGTCTAAGTTCGGAATGTCAGCATGGAACCTCTGTTTCGCAATTCCTGCAGCCATTGCATTCATCGGCGCAATCGTAGTATTCCTTACCCTGCGCGACACTCCTTCATCTGTAGGACTTCCAGAAGTGGAAGAGCTTGACCATAAGGCAGAAGGTCATACTTCAGAGCCAGAGAAACAGCTCAAGGGCAAGGCCTACAATCACTTCCTGAACAGACTTGTATTCAAGAACCCTATCATCTGGATTCTTGCGCTATCGAACTTCTGCATTTACGTGATCCGCTTTACCATTCTCGAGTGGGGAACCTCATTCCTCACCCAGTACAAAGGTTTCGAGATCGACCTGTCTGCCAATATCGTGGCAATGTCAGAACTCGCCGGCGGAGTACTTGGAACTCTTGTCGCAGGATGGTTCACTGACAAATTCATGAAGAACAAGGCCCACAGAACATGTCTGCTATGTACAATCGGAGCTACATTCAGCTTCTTCCTCTTCTGGCAGACTCCTCAGACAGCACACTGGTTCATCAGCGCACTGCTCATCTGTCTCTCGGCCTTCTTTGTTTACGGACCTCAGGCACTTCTGGGTGTAGCAGCCTCACAGCAGGCCACAAAGAGAGCGTGTGCTACAGCAAACGGAATCCTCGGAATCTTCGGATACGCAGCCACCACTATTGCCGGTATTGGATTCGGTTACATTGCCGACAAGTTCGGATGGAACTCAGTATTCCTAGTAGCCGTTATCTTCGGACTTATCGGCTGCCTGGTAATTGCCACTATCTGGAAGGCGCCGGCAGACGGATATGAGAAAGCTGGTACAGTAATGGAAGAAATCAAGAATATGGAATAAAAATTCAGGGCGACCCAGACGGGCCGCCCTGATTCGTTCAGCATCAAGATATATCCTGATTAGGCGTTAAGTGAGTAGTACTCGCAAGACTTTGAGCCCTTAACCTCTACCTCTACATTGATCTTGCTCTCACGAGCGAGCCATCCGAGGGCAGTGTAGAACTCTGCGCTGCCAAGACCAGACTCCTTCTTAAGCTTTGTCTCAGTCATCTTACCGTTTGCATTGAGTACATTCCAGAGAATGCCTGCGTTGTTTCCAATGTTGTTGATTTCCATAATAATTAATCTGTTTAAGTTTGTTATTTCTGCGGCATCACACCGCCACACACTTTCTAACTTTGCGCGCGCAAAGATATACAAACAAAACAACATAACAAACACTGTAACAGAAAGTTAACAATCTACCAACTTACAGTTTGAAAGCATTCAACGCGAATTACTTAAAATCAGTAATATTTCACAGACCCAAACTCTCAAATCAAAAGCACATTTAAAACGATGATTTCGAAATCCTATTGAGCGAGTTTTTGCATATTTCTCGCTTACCCGAAGGTATTTTAATGATTTTGAGCGAGTTTTTGAGGATTTTACGCTCAATTCTGCTTATATTTACGGACTAAATCAACAATTACATGAAAAGACTTACTATTTCAATTGTATGCATACTTATGCTTCTTGACCCCACAAACGGATTTGCATGGGGTGCAAAGGGACACGATGTCGTGGCAGCCATAGCCGAGCAGCATCTGACCCCGAAGGCCAAGAGAAAGATCAATAAGCTCCTGGATGGACGATCGATCGTTTATTATTCATCATGGATGGACAATATCCAGAATTCACCGTACTGGGAAAACGGTTACAACAAGACCAAGACCTGGCATTACGCCAATGTCGACAAAGGTCTCACATATCAGACAATGCAGAAGAACGAGAGCGGTGACGTTGTCAACGGTCTTGAATTCCTTACCAAGCAGATGACAGAGAATTACGACAACCTCACTGACAGCATGAGAGTAGACTACCTGAAGATGATTGTTCACATGGTCGGTGATCTTCATTGCCCTATGCACGCTGGAAGGCTCTCTGACCGTGGCGGTAACGGTACAAGAGTGAGCTGGTTCAGAAGCGAGACCAGCCTGCATTCTGTATGGGACAGCAAGATGATCGACTCTGCCCGCAAATGGAGCTACAGCGAGTGGGTGGAGCAGCTGGACAGAGCAGACAGAAAATACAGAAAGGAAATCAGCGAAGGCAGTTATGAGGACTGGTTCACAGAGACAGTGGAGGGCGCAGCCCAGATATACAACTATGTGGAGAGTTCTACAGAAAGAGTCCCCGAGCTTTCATACCAGTTCGTGTATGATTTCTCACCTCTGCTTGAAGAGCAGCTGATGAACGCCGGCTACCGTCTGGCATATGTCTTGAACACCATATTCAAATAACAGGAACGGCTTGGATTTCCTGTAGAGATCCAAGCCGTCAATATGACATTCTGCGCACATTTGCAGCAGCATGCGGGTATAGCTCAGTGGTAGAGCATCGGCTTCCCAAGCCGAGGGCCGCGGGTTCGACCCCCGTTACCCGCTCAAGACATCTATTTTTTGACAAACAGAACTGCCATCAGAGGCAGGGCGATTATCGCCATCGTAGCACTGATAGGAAGATATATTCCGAAGCTGACATATTTCACTACCAGATAAGTCACGATCAGCAGACCTACTCCCATAGCTGAAGATATCAGATAATGCTTCCTGATATCCGTACTCTTGCATACTATACGACTAAGGTTAGGTACACCAAGCGAGATGAAACCGATTGGTCCGCATATTGACACTGAGCTGGTTACAAGGAACATTACTGCCAGAAGCAGCAGAGCTTTGGCCATATTGCTCAGTTCGAGCTCCCCGCTGAAATGTCTTGTCAGAAGTTTTGCTGACCACAAGGCAGCCCCAAATCCGACGGCAAAAAGAGCAAGCGAAAAGACAATATCTGCACCGGTCACCCCCTCGAGATTGAAATTTGCCGCTCCCCAGAGATAATATTGTTTCAATAAATCTCCGTTAGGAGCATTGGTGACAACGATAGTTCCGAGCGAGCCGATGAACGTGCCGAAAAGGATACCGAAAGTGATCAGATTCTGAGTGCTCACTTTCAGCGTCACAAAAAAACAGACAATCGTACAGATCAACGTGCATATGAAACTTCCCACGGTCAAAGAGCACCACCCGGTCATAGTCGCTGCAGCAGCTCCAAGGCAAGCAGCACTTCCCAGTCCAAGACTATAGACATCTCCAAGCTGATTACGCCAGAGATATTGCATCTGGATGCCTCCTATCGGAAGGGCAATCCCTGAAATCAATACGTATAAAAGACTAAGCATATCAGAAACTGTATTCTATCCCACCTATAAAGTTACGTCCAGGCATCGGATATCCGCTGACCGTTTCATATCTGCAGTCTGCAAGATTCCTGGCAGCCACCTTCAATACAAGGCTGCCCGCCCTCTTCATGAACAATTTCTTCGAGAATTCCACGTCCAAGGTGTTCCAGGCCGGAAGGTCACCATATCCGTCAGTCCTTCCTCCTCGCCATTGCCAGGATGGATCAAACTTCCATCCCTTCCATGAGAGTTCCATACGCAGTATCGCAATATGTCTGGCAATATAAGGAATCTGCTGGCCGAAAGACTCGCTTTCCGAAGTCCGGTCTACAGCCGACTGGAAGGTATATTGACCTTTTGCAGCGAAGATCCAGCTGCCTCTGACATACTGGAGACCGGCCTCTGCATCATATCCAGCCGACAACACCTTGCCGATATTGTACGGCTGCCAGATATTCGGATCAGCCTCGCTTGGAGCAGATATAATCTTGTCTGTAAGCCAGTTACAGAATGCATCGAGACTTGCTTCAACTCTCCAGGAGACTCCGAGCGGCTTATTATACTGCATTCCAAGGTCTGTCATCCATGCATCCTCAGGTTTAAGCTCAGGATTTCCATAGCCCACATAATAGAGTTCGTTGAAGACCGGTATTCTATAGGATCTTCTTGCAAATGACCTTATATCGAATCCTTTGAACACTGTATATTTAAGATCTATGGATGGTGATACAGCTGTCCTTGCCTGATCGCCATTATCATATGCCATGTTGAACTCAAGAGCCGCATCTGCTGCAAACCTTCCGGTGGTATAAGATGCACCCAAAGCAGAGAATGCGGTAAGACGAGATGCGTTATAATTCGAAGAATTCAATCCGTCCCACTGCAAGTCTGCAGCAAGAGATAACTTCAAGCCTTGAGTGATCTGAAAACTGTGAGATGAATTCAACTGGACCTCTGTCTGTCCATACTCACTGTCACCATAGATACTTGTATAAAAAATATCATCATAGCCGGCCTTCAGGCTGAGATCGAGTGTATATAAAGGTGAGAATCTGTTCGTCAGTCTACCCTGCACAAAGGCATTCATATCCTTCTGTCTGTCATCTGACGGCCAGGCAATGGAGCCGGGAGTTCCTCTTTGCGCAGTATTGAAATACGCTTTGAGATGATAATCGCCCTCATCCAGCTTGCCCCAAAGATCAAGACCGGACCTTATCTGGCTGATATCATTGTTAGTGCGCCTCTGCCCATCGCCATAACTGTAGTCTCCTTTACTGAAAATCCCGGCTGCATTTGCAGATAATGAGACTTTGTCGGAAAGGCGGAAATCCACTCTTGCACTGGGGAGGTAAGTACCGAATGAGCCTGCAGAGAAACGGATTGATCCAGATACAGGGATGTCTCTAAAGGAAGGTCTGGCCGTATTGAATGATACACTGTTTTGAGCATAATCCAGTACCACATCACTGCAATACTCGACCCCAAGCATGCCGAGGTCATTCTGGCCGGACTGCATATTGCCCACCTTCACCCCGTCCACATAGACTGATGTATGGGCGCTGCCCATTCCCCTGAGGCTCACGGTCTTGAGACCGGCATAGCCCCCATTGTCTCCGACATGCAATCCGGGACTTTGCTGAAGAATGTCTGACACTGAAAACGAACCTGATGTGGAAAGAGTATCCTTTCTGGAAACAGCCACACCTTTATCTGCTGTTAAAGTCACACTATGAAGTGTGTCTGCTACAGGTTGCAGCGAACCTGAATGCAGGCCCGAAGAAAGCAGACCTGCCGAAACAAGAATTGATAATAACATTTGTTTACGCCTTAACAGAAGCCTGCCCCCGGGCCCCATTCGTTTGACTTGACTATGGCAGGTCTTCGGACTCATCTCCGCATCCAGCGCCTTCTCACAGTCCAAAGGCTGCAATGGCATGATGCAGGTGCGTTAAGAGATTTACCGCTGCGGGCACAGTTCCGGATTTGCACCGGATTCCCTTACTCCATAATCCCGGTACAAATATAGGCGTTATTTATCAGAAGAAGATAAAATTCAAAGAGTTTTGACTATGGACTCATAAAGATTCCTGCAGCCATCTTCAAGAAGATCCAGAACGAGACTGAAACCTTCCGACCCCATATAATACGGATCTGGAATATATGAAATCTTGTGTTCAGTCAGATAGGAAGCCATTCTTACTATTTTATGGCTGTCCTCCACCGAAGGGGCAAGATGCATCAGATCCTCATAATTCTGATCATCCATTGCCACTATCAGATCAAATTCCGGGAAATCATATCCGCGTACCTGACGGGCAGAATGAGATAGTCCGTATCCGCGGTACAATGCAGCAGTACGCATACGTCTGTCAGGATGAGAACCGCTGTGGCCGCCATATATGCCGGCTGAATCTGCCACGATCCTGTCCTGCATGGCATTTTCCCTTACTATATGTTCGAATATACCCTGCGCAGCCGGAGAACGGCAGATGTTTCCCAGGCACACGAAAAGGACTTTGTATTTGTTGTTGATATTCAAATCGTTATGATTATTCATATTTTTATAGTTTACACTACGGTTTACAATATCTTCTATTGTATTTTCAGTAAGTCTCTGCAAAGATAAGTAAAGTTTTTCTATGCTCGCTCAGGTATATTGGTTATATACCCGAGGCGAGCTCAACAAGACTTATCTTCTCGCGGGTTTTCTTATTACGGAAGTAGATGAGCCTATCCACGCTATCGAGAAACATCGCGAGGCGGAAGTCGGACATTCCGAGCAGGTTCAACACATTGGAATGTTCGCCACACTCACTATACAGACGCTCTCCATACCTCTCGACGAACTCTCTGACGTTGGTATTGTGCAGAACCACCTCAACACGATATAATTTATCTATTGTATCCCACCCAAGCCACTCTTTCAGACGCTCTGCCTTATTAGGAGAATTTTCATTAAGTTCACGAGCCTTGTCATACACACGCATCTTCATATCTGTATCCTTGGCTTGCGAGAAATACAAGGTAGGCAGTTTCGACATCTTCACTCGGCTACGGGTATAGTACTCCCCATATCCGTCTAACGTCTCGTCATCCTTGACTTTCTTTCCATTGAGATACAAGTCGTAAGCATCAGTATCCTTAATCATCTTCCGCACTTTCGAGATATAGTTAAACGTACTATCAAAAGCCAACTCCAACTCGGTGATATTATTAAACTCCATTCGATAGAAGTCTGCAACGTACTGCAAATCACAGATATGATTCTTAGGTTCTTCATTCGGAAATTTCAGATAGACACGATATAGTGCACTATTCTCAAAGGAGAAGAACGCCTTACCAGCATACTTAGCACTATTAGAAAACGTGAACGTGCCAAGTCGGTAATACCCCTCAACGTCTCTGACATTGAGAACAGCAGTCATCTTCACCTCATCCTCCTCAATGAATACCAATGAGAACGTATCTTCATCTAAGATACGGGCATCAGTAAGTTCATCACGACGGGTATAATGTTCGTTGAGGTATCCATATAGATACTCAGGCATCGTGAAACACACTCGCAGTTTATCTACGTTCACCGCCCAATCAATTCTCTTTGCCATAGGTATCAGTCGTTGAGGTTTCGTTATTGCTAATCGGTTTCATCGGGAGTTTCGCCCAATAGTCGCACATCGCTTTGCTTATCTTCTGCTTGGTGTCGTTCGAGTGCTTTCGTCCTTGGTGAGCAATGCTCTGTTTCTCACGTGTCTCTGCCGACACGTCGTTTCTGTAAAGTCTTTTCTTCGGTTGTACCATATTCATTATCAGTTATTAGTAATTATTCTATGCTACCAGTGAGGAATACTCAATGTAGTCTTTATAATAAATATAGTCTAACATAGAAAAAGTCAAGATAATGGGTAAACTTTTCGTAACGAACTGTCCTATGCCTATCCTCTGACACAGAAACCACCCCGTTTAAGGTTAATGAAGTCACTGATACTTATATGATTGCGAGACTTGATTATCAAAACAACTCACTAACCCACTATATTACCAAGGTGGAGAAGCTTGCTTGTTTAACATATAATATATACCTTTGTTGAAAATCATCAAACATATAAACATATGAAGATAATAAAAGCACTCTGCATCGCTATATGTGCACTATATCTTGTTTCGTGCGATAAAATTTCAGAAACCTTAAAGGGTACTAAATGGGAATCATCGTCATATTCAACTTACTTAAAAAGTATTGAATTCACATCAGAAACAGGCTTCCTATGGACAAGTTTCAAGGATACTAAGGGAAGTGGAGTATATGAATATGAAAATCCTAACGTATATATAGAATGGAGAGAAGACGGTGACTACTATTCAGCAGAAGGATATATTGACGGTAAAACATTCACTATATACGATAAGAACAATAACCAACACTCATTCAAGAGAGTAAAATAATGTATTCATAAATTAAGTGTATTCAGAAAAATCAATTTGAATACACTTTTTTAATGCTTATATTGTATTCATTTTTATCAAAGAATTATCAGAATACTTTAATATACTCATCTCAATTGCTAAGAAACCAATCATAGAAAATTCAATACGAATTTCTCTTAAAGAGACAAAGACACTGCTGGATCAGCAGTGTCTTTGCTATGAACACCGAGGGGAAGAAGCACCGCAAGGAAGCGGTTCTCCGTCAGTTACCTATCGGACTATCCCTCAATAGTACGGTAGTGTGAACGGACTTTCACTATCTTGCCATTGGTAACACGTTTGTACGCCTTTACCTTGACAACCTTTTGTGTACTGACTTCGATATGAAGTTTCAGCGAAATCCTAAGTGTTTCTTTCATTGTAAAATGGTTTAATAGGAAATCTTGTAAAGAACACTTGTATCGAGAACTACATCCCTCGGCTTAGAGTCTGTCAGAGAAAAGAAAAAGGCATTCAGTGAGGGCTGAACACCTTATCCGTAGTTTCCTATTGCCTTTCGGCACCATTTTACATCGCAAATATACGAACTTTTTCGACACCTGCAAACATTTCTATTCTTTAGAAGCATCATCACGTTCCTGGTCCTGTCTTTCAGCACGCCTACGTTCAAGCTTCGCTTCCTTACCTTCCTTATAAGCATCCGTTGAGGTAACATACAAGTGCTGATTAGCATCTATCACACTATCTCTATCGAAGTCTTTCAGATACGTCTCTATCTCAGCTGGGTTCCTACCCATATTCTGAGCAATCAGTCCCATAGGAACATTAGCGTGATACAATGCCGATGCATAGGTATGCCTTGCAGAGTAGAATGTCAAAGGTTTCATCCCCAAACGCTCCGCTATACGTTTCAGATTAACATTAACAAGGTAGTTAGCATACGTCATACGACCGAACCTCTTTTCAGGGGTGTCATCCAATTCGGAATATATAGGGAACACATACATATCATCCACCTCATCATCAGAAACGCCCTTTCTTGCCTCAGCAAACGGGAGAAGATAAGGCATAACATTCATCTGCTCAACAATGATACGTACGGGCTTATTAGTCTTGGAACGAGCAACGTTTATCTCATAATACTCCATAACTTCCTTATGTTCATTAGCATAGTCAATGCCGTACTCCCCGCTATCCTTCGCATACTTCTCCTTGTCAATCACCTCAATGTCACGAATGTCACCCCACTTCAAATTTGCCAAGTCCACAAGGGCTAAACCTTGAAACATATAGGAACAAATGAATAGAGCCAACGACAACTGCTCTGCGTCAATGGGAGTTAATTTCGTATGGGCACGTCTATGGAACTTAGCATTCCAATAGTGTTTCTTAGTCTTTTCGAGATTAGGTTTCGGTTTGCCAAACCCGTACGTTTTCATATAGTAACGCATCAACGTCATCATCTCATCGACGCTCAACGCACGTTTCTGCGTCTTGGTATCAAGAGGACGTATCAACTTATAATCATCGAACGGAGACACCTTGATATGCCCTAACTCCACAGCACGGTTCATAACCGCCTTGAAGCAGTCAAAGAACTTCTTGATACTGGTATCCTTGTAATTGTCACGAAGCCACACCTCGAAGGCACGTATCCATTCAGTATCAACCTCGAATAATTCATAGTCAGTTTCCTCCGTATAACGCTTGATAGCATTAAGCAAGGTACGATACCCCGTTGCGGTATTGTGAGAATGGGTACTCTTGAAAAAGGAGATACGTTCCTCGAACATATCAAACAAGGATGTAGTCGTCGTGGCAGACTTAGACAAGTCCTTCACAAGAGTGGTAACAGAATAGTCCTTCTTGTCACGTTCGAGTTCCATTATCCTCTTATTCGCCTTATCTACCTCAGCACGAATTAGAGTATTCATACTCTTAGCGTAAGGATGAGAAGAACGGACTTCCTCCTTCTTCTCATTCCACATCTTCTCGGAGCAAGACAAACCGAAACTCTTATACTTCCTCTGTCCGTTATAACATAACCTCAGCATAATGGGATGTTCACCATTAGCCAACGTCTTGGACTTATACAGAATGACGGTAACCGTCGGTAAAGAACTCTTCATTCTCGTAATCAGTTTACACTACGGTTTACATAAAATATGATAAAACCGCAGTTTGGTTTACAAGAACAAAGACAATAATGATTTTTTAATTTATTGAATATAAATGAAGTCACTAGTGTCCCGTTAAGGGACTGTTAAAAGTTTATAATTGTTTAATTTTTAGTTAATTACAAAGGTTTTTTCGTGTACACGACTTGAATCGTAACTTTGGGCTGACCAATTTATCCTTCTGTCCATGTTCACAGGAAAA
>JBGVCR010000010.1:0-21092 GCA_045118995.1 Candidatus Cryptobacteroides sp. | reverse complement strand
AACCCGGTCTTTACGACTGTCTTGAACAAAGCCTCGTCGCATCCTAGTTCGGTACGGGAGTTTCGCACAAGTCTGATGACAGCAGATTTTACCTTTGGTGGCGGATTGAATGCCCCTTCGCCGACGGTGAAAAGATATTCGATATCATACCACGCCTGCAGCAGAACGGAAAGTATGCCGTATGTCTTTGTTCCGGGCTTTTCCGCGATGCGTTCCGCCACTTCCTTCTGGATCATGCACACCACCTGCGGTACCTGTTCCTTATAGTCGAGCACCTTGAAGAAAATCTGGGATGAGATGTTGTACGGGAAGTTTCCGATGACGCAGAACTGACCGGAGAAGAATGTTTCAAGTTTCAGTTTCAGGAAGTCAGCTTCGATGAGCTTGCCGTTTACCTGAGGAAAATGAACCAAGAGGTAATCCACTGATTCTGTGTCGATTTCCACCATGCGAAGGTCTACTTCCGGCCTCTGCAGCACATATTGCGTGAGTACTCCCATACCAGGTCCCACCTCGAGTGCCGGCATAGGATTTCCTGCATCGTGAACTGTCTCGATACCCGGACAAGGAACGATAAGTGCCTCTGCGATTCTCTGTGCGATTGACAGATCTGTCAAAAAATGCTGGCCCAGGGCCTTCTTTGCTCTAACTTCCATATGGTAATGTCAAAATTTATACAAATATAATCTCTTTCCTTCTAAATAACCACAGTTTTTTGCAATTCGTTGATGTTCAGCGATATAAATATATAGTGCGGTGCATTATCGTGTGCCCATCCAGATGAACGCCATTCCCAGCAGGATAAGCCCCAGGTCCACCAGCTTTGCCCTGATGTTCCTTTCCTTGAAGATGATCACGCCGCAAAGAAATGAAATGATCACCGAACTGCGTCTCACCAGAGAAACGACGGATATCATCGAATCCGGTTCACTGAGTGATGTGAAATATGCGAAATCACCGATGCAGATGAATACAGAAATCAATGGGATGGCCCAGCTCCAGCGGAAAGGGGTCGTCTTATGGCGGGACGGATACCAGATCAGACCGCAGATGACAGTCATTATGATCATCTGATAGAAATTGAACCAGCTCTGCACGAACAACGGACTGAGTGCCTTCATTATGAACTTGTCATAAAGTCCGCTTATTGCTCCCATCAGGGTCGCCGCCGCCACGCACCATATCCATTTATTGCTCTTGAAATCAATATCTTCCTTCTTCCCTGCACGGCTCATCAGGAAGATTGATGCCAGAGCCAGCAGCACGCCGGTCCATTGGAGGATATTGAGCCTTTCTCCGAAGAGCAGCAAGGCTCCCAGCAGCACCAGCACCGGCCTTGTCGCATTGATCGGGCCGACGATGGTAAGCGGCAGGTGCTTCAGGCCGAAATATCCGCAGATCCATGACGAAAGCACGATGAAGGCCTTCAGGACTACCATCAGATGGGCCAGGATGATCGGGTGGTGTCCCGGCAAACTATTGACAATCAGGCTGTTCTGTGATATGCCTGCTGTATCTGTGCAGCAGGCATTTTGCGTAAGTGCCTGAGAGTCAATATAAACCGTGGACGGGTTCAGCCAATCGATTTCAGAGAACCATCCGAATCCGCCGAGATAGTCCAGCAGAAATGGTGAAAAGATCACAGTCGAGAATATCGTATTCAGAAGCAGTACGGGAAGGACCGCATTGTCCTTCAGCGAAGCCTTTTTCGAGGCATCGTAGAACCCGAGCATTGCTGCCGAGAAGAAAGCAAGTATCAACCACATAGTGCAAATGCATTTTACGCCTGCAAATGTATTACAATTATTATTTATTTCGTATTTTTGTAAGTTATTACGAAAATATAAAAACAACACAATATGTACAGAACACATACCTGCGGAGAACTCCGCATTGAAAACGCAGGCCAGACAGTTACACTGGCAGGATGGGTGCAGAAGTCAAGAAAGCTTGGCGGAATGACATTCGTAGACCTCAGAGACCGTTACGGCATCACTCAGCTTGTTGTGGATGCACATGCTGCGGCAGAGCTTGTCGAGACAGCTTCAAGCCTTGGTCGTGAGTGGGTTATCCAGGTTACAGGTGAGGTTATCGAGCGCCAGAGCAAGAATCCTAAGATGCCTACCGGTGATATCGAGATCAGCCTCAGCGAAATCAAGGTCCTCAATAAAGCCAATACACCTCCATTCACCATCGAGGAGGACAGTGACGGTGGTGAGGAACTCCGTGCGAAATATCGTTACCTTGACCTTCGTCGTGGTCCTCTTCAGAGAGCACTCAAGATCCGTCACCAGATCGCTCACGAGGTCCGCAACTATCTCGATGCTCAGAACTTCCTTGAGATCGAGACTCCATATCTGATCAAATCCACTCCGGAGGGAGCTCGTGACTTCGTGGTTCCTTCAAGAATGAACCCAGGTCAGTTCTATGCTCTTCCGCAGTCTCCTCAGACTTTCAAGCAGCTCCTTATGGTAGCCGGTTATGACCGTTATTTCCAGATCGTACGCTGCTTCCGTGACGAGGACCTTCGTGCTGACCGCCAGCCGGAGTTCACTCAGATCGACTGCGAGATGTCATTCGTGGAGCAGGAGGACGTGCTCAACACATTCGAGGGCATGATGAGAACCCTCTTCAAGAATGTTCTCAACGTGGAGATTGCAGAGCGTATTCCGCGTATGAGCTGGTACGATGCAATGGATTTCTATGGATCAGACAAGCCTGATATCCGATTCGATATGAAGATTCATGAGATCACAGACCTCGTGAAGGGATGCGGATTCTCAGTGTTTGACAGCGTAGATTACATCGGTGCCATCAACGTGGAAGGCACAGCAAACTATACCCGCAAGCAGATCGATGAACTCACAGAGTGGGTCAAGAGACCTCAGGTGGGTGCCAAGGGACTCGTTTACATCAAGCTCAACGAGGATGGCTCCATCAAGTCTTCTATCGACAAGTTCTACACTCCTGAGCAGCTTCAGGCAGTTGCAGACCGTCTCGGGGCAAAGAAGGGTGATATGATGCTCGTGCTCTGCGGTGCCAAGAGAAAGACTCAGAACATGCTCGGAGTACTCCGTATCGAGATGGGTAACCGCCTCGGCCTCCGTGATCCGTTCAATTTCGCACCTCTTTGGGTGGTGGATTTCCCTCTTGTGGAGTGGGATGACGAGACACAGCGTTTCTATGCAATGCACCATCCTTTCACAGCTCCTAAGCCGGAGCATCTCGAACTTTTCTATAGCGACAAGAAGGAAGATCTCGAGAAGGTCTGCGCCAATGCTTATGACTTCGTTCTCAACGGTACTGAGCTCGGTGGAGGATCTATCCGTATCCACGAGGCTGCAATGCAGGAGCGTATGTTCGAGGTTCTCGGCATCAGCAAGGAGGACGCTGAATACAAGTTCGGCTTCATCATCAATGCATTCAAGTTCGGTGCACCTCCTCACGGCGGCCTCGCATTCGGATTCGACCGTGTCTGCTCGCTCTTTGGAGGTCAGGAGACAATCCGTGACTACATCGCATTCCCTAAGAACAATCAGGGTCGCGACGTCATGATCGATTCTCCTTCATATATCGACCAGGAACAGATGGACGAGCTCTTCCTTGAATCAAAGGCTGAGCATAAAGAATAAATGCTATGAAAAGATTACTGCTCATTTGTATTGCCGCATTGTCGGCAGCTGTCGCTGTAGCTCAGAATGTTTCACCGACAGTAAATTGGCCTTATATGTATCCTGACTTTGTGGAGGGAGAAATGGAGAAGATGGGTGCTCAGATCGAAAAAGGCAGATATAATATTCATCTCAATGTAGGAGCCTTGCATTATCTCAATGACGGCACTATCAAGGAACATCCTACCGTCGGAGTCAAGTCTATGACAATCGGCGATGACGTTTACCGTAATGTCGGAGGCAAGATGCTTAAGGTGCTGGCTCAGACAGAAGGAGGTTTTGTAGTGATGGAGACTTTGGCCAATTTCACCGGTATAATAAGCAGAGACGGAGCCTATGGCGGTGCTGTGGCTAACAGAGACAAGACATTCTCTCACCAGGAGAATAATGGAAGTTTCAACGGATATCTTGTTACCGACAATTATAAGGATCTGATTGCCATAAAGGATGATTCCGATAAGGTTCCAGTGACCAGAAAGATCTTTATTGTGATAGGTCATCAGATGATTTTCGCCAATAAGAGTACCGTAATCGATATGACCGGTGTGGATAAGAAGGCGTTTTCTGCTTTTCTGAAGTCCAACGATATCAAGTGGAAGGACCCTGAAGATCTGGTGAAGGTAATTGATTATATAACTGCCTCTAAATAAAAAGCATGAAGAAGTTTCTGTTCATGTGTGCCGGCACATTGGTGGCTGTGGCAGCGTTTGCTCAGGAACCCACAACCAATTGGCCCTATCTGTACCCTGAATTCAAGGAAGGGGAGCTGAATGTGCGCTCAAAGACTGAAAAGGCTTTGTTCAATATTCATCTTGATCTGGGCGCATTGCATTATGTCGAGGATGGCAGGATAAAGGAAGCCAATGTTCTGAATGCGACGACTCTTGTCATAGGAAATGATGTTTTCCGTAATGTCGCAGGCAAGATGCTTAAGGTCCTGGCCAGGGCTCAGGGTGGCTATATTGTAGAAGAAACAAGAGCTACATATTCGGCTGTCGTCAGGAATGATGGAGCATACGGTACTACCGCACTCAACAGTACCACCACCAAGACATTCTTATATAATGAAAATGCCATCAACCAATACAATGGCTATCTTATGACGGATGTCTATAAGGATCTCCTTGCGATGAGAGATGACGCCGAAAAACTGCCCGTACGTAAGAATCTGTATATTGTCATAGGAATGGATCAGATTCCGGCAGACAAGAAGAGCGTGGCTTCTCTGAGCGGTTTGGATAAGAAAGCGCTGAAAGCTTTCCTTAAGTCAGAAAAAATCGATTGGAATGAGATCGGTGACCTGGTCAAGGTGATTGATTACATTATAGCCAATAGAAATAAGTAATAAAAAAACTCCTGATGCACGGTTTCCGAACATCAGGAGTTTTAATTTTTCAGTCAGGAATTATCTGTACTGAGCGAACTCGATATCCTTTGCAGCTCTTGCAGCAAGCTTCTCGCAAGCCTTTGCAGCCTCAAGGTTAGATGCTACAGCAGCAGCGTTGCCCTGGCGTGCAGCAGCAACTGCGCGGAGGTAAGCAGCCTGTGGGCACTCGCACTTGAGAGCGGCAGCAGGAGCGTTGTTTCCGTTGAGGAGAGCTACGAGAGCAGCGTTGTATCCTGTCTTGCCTGCAAGCTTCGCAGCAGCGTCGCTGTACTTGCCGTTAAGAACGTCGATAACTGCGAGGTTCTCCTTTGCAGTCTCAGTGCCGGCAGCAGCGAAATACTTGGCAGCCTGTGCAGTCTCACCCTTGCGGAGAGCGATGACACCCATTGCATTGTTCCAGTCAGCGTCCTTCTCACATTTGTCGAGAGCTCTCTTAGCCTTGTCGTTCTCGTCCATGTTGAGGTAAACTACTGCGAGATTGTACTGTGCAGCGTTGCTGTCGAACTTGTCAGCAGCCTTCTTGTAGAGCTCGATCTTCTGGTCGTTCTCCTTCACGAGTGTAGCGGCGCGGAGAAGAGCAGTCTCGTCGAGGACGTCGATGTTCTCCTCGATGAGCTCGAGAAGCTCGTCATTTGTATAGTTCTGGTACTCTACGTTAGCGATGAATCTTGCGCGACGGAGCTCAGGAAGAACCTCCTTTGCAAGAGTCTTGAAGATAGATGACATGTTCTTGATCTCCTTCTCGCGGACAGCAGGGTCGCTGTACATAGAAAGAACGCGGATGATAAGCTCCTTGTCCTCGATGTCTGAAGCAGCAACGAGCTCCTGGAAGCCTTCCCAGTCCTCAGCGATGCTTGAAACATTTACAGGACCGTCAACCGGATGCTTCTTTGTCACCTTGCCGAATGCCTTCTCAGCAGATGCAGAACGCTTGTCTGAGAGCTTTGCATTCTCGTTCTCCTTTCCGTCTGGAGAAGCGTAAGCAACGATGTCAGTACCTGTGAGGGTCTTGCGCTCGTTAGCCTTGATCTCGTCAAGAGCAGCCTGGAAGTCCTTGATAGACTGTGAAGTAAGCTGGCTGTTTCTTACGTTTGAGCTGTTGATCTGATAGAGGATCTGTCCCTCAGCAGTCTGCTTGATGATCTCCTGGTATCCGTCAGCCTTGAGATCTACCTTGCCCTTCTGGCATACGAGCATGTAAGTAGTGTTGGCTCCGTCAGCAACCTTCTTTGTAGGGAGGTCAGCATACTTTGCCTTGTGGCTTACTGTGCCGCGAAGCTCGAGGTAGCACTTCTCCATACCTGGAACATACTGGAACTTCACCTTCTTTGTGATAGTCGCTCCGTCAGATGGAACTACCTGGAAGTTATCCTTTACCTTCTCGCCCTGGAACATGAAAGACTCCATGGCAACTTCTCCACCTTCGTAAACGATTACAGGTACTACCTCAAGGATAGCCTTAGGATGGAAGTAATCTTCCGGATAAGTTACTGTTACATCAGCAACGATTTCTCCACCTACAACCTCAAGAACTGCAGGGTTGCACTTTACGGTTACATTCTCTGCCATCTTGGCCATCTTCTCAGGTGAGCCGCAGGCTACAGCTGCGATGCTGAGAGCAGCAACAGACAGCATTTTAGTGATTTTCTTCATTTTTTATGGTTTTAATTTGGTTTTTGGTTTTCAACTTCAATCCCCAGTGATTTACAAAAGGGCATAATCGTCGCAAAGATAATATAAATTTTATATTATATTTAATTATTTTAAAGCCTTTTCGTAACTTTGCCACGTTATGACGAATCAGGAATTACAGAGTCTTAAAAACAGATACGATATAATCGGCAATAATCCCGCCTTGAACCGTGCGCTCGAGGTGGCTGTGGCTGTCGCTCCTACCGATATCACTGTCCTTGTTACCGGAGAAAGTGGAGTCGGTAAGGAAAACATACCTAAGATTATTCATCAGAACAGTCCTCGCAAGAGAGGCAAATACTTCGCTATCAACTGCGGAGCCATTCCTGAAGGAACTATAGATTCGGAGCTTTTCGGTCACGAAAAAGGTTCATTTACCGGAGCCCATGAGATGCGCAGGGGGTATTTTGAGGAGGCCGACGGAGGTACTATATTTCTGGATGAGATCGGTGAGCTCCCGATGGCATCCCAGGCCAAGCTTCTGAGGGTGCTTCAGTCCGGAGAGTTCATCAGAGTGGGATCTTCAAAGGTGCTCAAGACCGATGTCCGCGTGATAGCTGCGACCAATGTGGATCTTTTTCACGCCGTGTCGAAGGGAAAATTCCGTGAGGATCTGTACTACAGACTTTGCGCTGTCACCATTACGATGCCGGCGCTTCGTGAAAGACAGGATGATATCAATCTTCTTTTCCGTAAGTTCTCTTCAGATTTTTCAGCCAAGTACGGTTATGCAAGGGTGTCATTGACCGAGGATGCTTCCATAATGTTGAGCAAGTACAGATGGCCGGGCAATATCAGGCAGCTGAAGAATGTAGCCGAGACTATTTCCGCCCTGGAGTCAAGCAGATTGTCTCCTGGTTCCGACAGATGTCTGATCGATATGGACGTGCTGTCGCGTTACATTCCTCGTGAGCAGCCTAGTCTGCTGCCGGCAACTAGCCCGTCACATCAGGATACTCCGGAGAGTGCGGCTGAAAGGGAGGCTATAATCAGGTCGATATTTCAGCTCAAGCAGGATGTGGAGTATCTCAAGAAAATAGTTATGGAGGCAGGACTTGCAAAGGGGCAGACTCCGGTGATTGCTGCACCTGAACAGTCCCAGCCTCAGGGCATTACAGAAGACATATATGCTTATGATGATGATCCCGAGGATCAGGAATATGATGTCCGTGAGCCGGAGGATATGTCCATCAAGACTTCAAATATGGAACTGATCGAGAAGGTTCTCCGCAAGCATGGCGGTAACAGAAAGGCTGCGGCTGCTGAACTCGGCATATCGGAGAGAACTCTCTACAGGAAGATAAAACAGTTTGGAAAATGAAAGTGAAAAGAACAATATGGGCAAGCCTCTGTGCAGCGCTTGCGTTGGCAGCGGTGATGCCGCTGCTTCATTCCTGCGGTATATATTCCTTCACGGGAACCTCTATTGCTCCTGAGGTCAAGACCGTGACTGTGAATTATTTCGAATATCTTGCTCCTAAGGTGAATCCTTCCCTGAGCAATATGCTTACCGAACAGATGCAGGAGAAATTCATCAAACTCACCAAGCTTGAACTGGTGGATATTGACGGAGATCTTGAAATCATAGGTGCTGTGACCGGATATGATGTGAAGGCTACAGCCATCACCGCCAATGAACAGGCAGCTCAGAACCGTCTGACAGTGACAGTCAAGATTGAATTCATAAACAGGAAATTCCCTGAGGAGAGCCTTGAGAACAAATCATTCTCTGCATATCAGGATTTTGATGCCACCCAGTCTCTGGATGCTGTGGAGGCCACTTTGTGCGAGGACATAGTGGAGCAGCTCTGCGAAGACATATTCAACGGAACTGTAGCGAACTGGTAGTATGAGCGGATATATTGACATAAAGAAACTTACTCTCGATGAACTTACCGGTGTCGTGAATCTCTATCCTTGGTTCGGCGGTGCCAGGAAGGAACTGTGCGAGAGGATGAGCAGGATGGGAGGCGACGGATGGGGTGAGGCCCAATATGCCGATGCCGCAATGTATATCGCAGCCAGAGGCAAGCTTTCCGATATGATGAGGGCCGCACGTCGTTCTGATTGGGAGGATGCCGATGTCGAGAAGCTTCTGAAATCCTATATTGCTGAAAAGAAGGAGGACAATACTCCTGCAGAGGTTCCAGGCAGGAAGGTGTATGCCGGAGTCGGTGACTATTTCTCTCAGGATGAATACGACCAGGTCCGTAAGGCTGATGACAATGTGTTTTCGCGATATGCAGCCAAGGCTCGTCAGGGCAAGCCTTCGCCTGAAGAAGCTCATGATCTCCAATTTGACCTTTATACGGAGACATTAGCCCGTATTTATCTGGAACAGGGCTATCCGGAGCAGGCAAAAAGCATTTATTCAAAACTAATTTTGGCATATCCAGAAAAAAATGCTTACTTTGCAGCCCTTATTCAAAAAATTGACGAATTAAATCAGTATTAACGATATGAATGCACTTTTTACAGTTTTGACAGTGCTTGTTCTCATTGCAAGCGTTCTCATTACACTCATCGTCCTTCTCCAGAACGGTAAGGGAGGCGGACTCGCTAGCAACTTTACTGCAGGTAACCAGACTTTCGGTGTACGCCAGACAGCTGACATCCTCGAGAAGATCACTTGGGGACTCGTTGTATTCATCTTCGTGCTTTCAATTGTAACAACATTCTCACTTGGCAACAAGGCAGTAGATGTTGACTACACTGAAAAGCTCGAGACTGAGGCAGCTGCTCCTGTATTCCCAGAGGCTGTTCAGGAGGCACCGGCTGTAGAGGCTGAGACTGTAGCTGAGTAATTTTGAGTCGCCGGTCTGACTGACAAATTGTCAGAAAGACAGGATTGGAATACATTTTGACCTATAGCCGTCTGTTCTTCGGAGCAGACGGCTTATTGTGCTTTCTGCCGTGATGAAGATTTGGTATTGAACATTAAAACGGACATGATATGGCAGAAAACAAATTTGAAAATTTGAGCAGATTTGCCGTCAATCTTAATGAAAAGGCGGCTCAGGGCAAGCTCGATCCCGTAATCGGCAGAGATGAGGAGATCAGAAGAGTTCTTCAGATTCTCAGCAGAAGGACAAAGAACAATCCTATACTGGTCGGAGAACCGGGTGTAGGTAAGACGGCTATCTCAGAGGGTATCGCGCAGAAGATTGTTGATGGGGATGTGCCCGAGAACCTGAAGAGCAGAAAGATTTATTCCCTCGACCTGGGAGCCCTTATCGCAGGAGCCAAGTATCAGGGTGAATTCGAGGAAAGACTCAAGGGAGTCGTGAAAGAAGTTGTGGACAGTGAGGGAGAAGTCATCCTCTTCATTGACGAGATCCATACTTTGGTGGGTGCGGGAAGGACGTCAGGAGCGATGGATGCCTCGAATATCTTGAAGCCGGCTCTTGCGCGAGGTGAACTCCGTACCATCGGCTCTACTACCTTGGACGAGTATCAGAAGTATTTTGAGGCTGACAAGGCCCTTGAGAGGCGTTTCCAGATGGTAATGGTCGATGAGCCATCCCCGGCCGCATCCATTTCCATAATGCGAGGCCTTAAAGAAAGATATGAGAATCATCATAAGGTGCGGATCGAGGATGATGCCTTGATAGCGGCAGTCGAATTGTCTCATAGATATATCACTAACCGCTTTCTCCCTGACAAGGCAATTGACCTTGTGGATGAGGCAGCGTCGAAGCTTCGTCTGGAGATGAATTCCGTGCCGGAGCCTATTGCCGAACTTGACAGCCGCATCCGCCAGTTGGAGATCGAGCGTGAGGCCATCAAGCGTGAGGGCGTGTCTCTCAAGATGGACAAGATCAAGGAGGAACTCAAGACATTGAATGCCGAGAGAGATGAACTGCGCAAGCGTTGGGACGAGGAAAAGAAGATTCTTTCCGAACTTCAGAGCCAGCGTCAGAAGATGGAGGATTATAAGATCCAGGCTCACAATGCGGAAAGGGCCGGTGACTATGGCAAGGTGGCTGAAATCCGTTATGCCAGGATGGCCGAGGCCCAGGCACGTATAGATGAACTTACAGCACGTCAGGCTGCGATCCAGGAACCGATCATCACCGAGGCCGTGACTCCTGAGGATATCGCGGAAGTGGTGGCCAAATGGACCGGTATTCCGGTGCGCAGGATGCTGGAGAGCGAAAGGGAGAAGCTTCTTCGTATGGAAGCGGAACTCCATAAGAGGGTAGTGGGACAGAATACCGCGATCGAAGCTGTAGCTGATGCCGTCCGTCGTTCGCGTGCCGGTCTTCAGAATGAAAAACGCCCTATCGGATCGTTCCTTTTCATGGGTACTACAGGTGTGGGAAAGACCGAGCTGGCCAAGGCACTCGCCGAGTTCCTTTTCAATGATGAGAATATGATGACCCGCATCGACATGAGCGAGTATCAGGAGCGTCATTCTGTAAGCCGACTGGTCGGAGCGCCTCCGGGATATGTCGGATACGATGAAGGAGGACAATTGACCGAAGCGGTGCGACGCAAGCCTTATTCGGTGGTTCTTCTGGATGAGATCGAAAAGGCCCATCCTGATGTGTTCAATACTCTCCTTCAGGTGCTGGACGACGGCCGTCTGACCGACAACAAAGGCCGTACGGTGGATTTCAAGAACACGATCCTCATCATGACTTCCAATGTCGGCGCTGACATCATCCAGACATTTATGGAGCATCTTCCTATGGAGGGAGAGGAACGTACAAGGATGCTGGCTGACTGTCGCAATGAAGTCCTTGAAGTGCTCAAGCGTACGGTCCGTCCGGAATTCCTGAACAGAATCGACGAGGTCATAATGTTCGAGCCTCTCTCACAGACCGACATCCGTGACATCCTCAGGATGCAGATGCGAGACCTTCAGGAGAAACTCTCGGAAAACGGAGTCTCCATCGAATTCACCGAAGGCTTCGAAGAATATATGACCACCAAGGGATACGAGCCAGCATACGGAGCCCGTCCGATCAAACGACTCATGCAGAAGGAGCTGATCAATATCCTCGCAAAGTCCATCCTCGACGGTCACGTCCACCGCGACTCCACCATCCTGATCGACGTCCGTGACGGGCAGATTGTTGTGAATGATAAGTAAAGAATTCTGATGGGTGGCGTCCAGAGCCTTGATTATCAATGGTTTATATAAAATGCCTGCTGTGCAGATGCAGCAGGCATTTTACGTAAGTTATTGAGTAGTAGTGTGTTGTGCGATACCTGAAATTCGTCCACATAGTTATCGATCAATATCAGTCGTTTACGAGCAGATTTGATCAGGTTACTGACAAAAACATATGCTTCGAAAATCTGTCCGTCATAAAAGATTCCTTCGATGGGAGGCAGTGAGGTGCGGACGAAAAAGTCTATCTTCCGTTCGTGTTCTTCCAATAGATGATCGTGTCTATGCAGGGAAGCCTCGATGGCATCAATCCTATGATTGACGGCATAGCCTCGGAGCAGAAATTCTTTCAAGACCGTATTGGCCCATTGACGGAACATTATTCCTCGCTCGGATTTTACACGATATCCTACTGATAGTATCATATCCAGATTGTAATGTTCGATATTGCGCTCGACATAACGGCTTCCCTCTTTTTGAAGTGTCGCAAAATTTGCGACAGTTGCCATATTTTTAAGTTCTTCTCTCACAGCCTCAGATGTGTCCGGTAGCATGATGTATTGCTCGTTTTTTATTTGTTTTTCTTGCTACGTTTCACTGTATGCTTGATCTTACCTATGATAAAATTCAGTTCCAGTGATGATTCCGTTTCATCTGTTTCCAGGTCTGGCATAACAATGTCGGAAATCACTTCTGCGAAACGCTCCAGTCTCGAAGTCTGTTTTTTCTTATCAGTTTCATTATGAAGGTTCACTATTTCCCTTTTCAGATACCGGACTTTTGTGAAAGTTTCGATAATTGCAAAAGTGACATTTTGAGCAGATTTGCTTTTCAGGATAGTTGCAAGCATATATAATCCTTTTTCTGTGAATACTTTAGGGTTCACTCTGCTTTTTGTAGATATTTTTGTGGACGAAAATTTCGACCGCAAATCTCTCAATTCCTCAGAAGTCATCGTGAACATATAATCCGCTGGAAACTTATCGGGATTGTTCCTTACGGCTTCATTTACTCTTTTAGTTTCTACTCCATAAAGTTCTGCAACATCAGCATCGCATATTACCTCCTGGTGTCTGATACATATGATTTTCTTCTTTACTTCCTGTTGGATAGCATTATCAATACCGGGAGTTTTAGGTTCTATTTCTTCTTTCATAGCGTTATTCTTTATCTTGCAAAGTTCCGGAGCATTATCCGTATAATCAAAAAGTATACGGCTATTTGATGAAAACGGCTTTCTGGGTACTTGTTGGCTAAATTTTGTCGATAAAATTTGTCGCATTTTTATGAAAAATCAGACAAATTGTTCCACGGAGGTTCTACATAAACATGATAGATATTCCGCATCGGTAGGATGTTTCTTGAACTAATAAGCTGCACCGCAGCCGAAATATACGAGATTCGGCAGCTTAAAGCAGGCGCCGCACCTCAGCCCAGGGGCTGCTCTGCCTGCTTTATGCTTGTGATCGAGTCAGGACGAGACAAAGATGAAATGAGTAACAGGCTGTCTGTTAGGGTATTATGCAAAATCACCTGCTCCATCTGGCGCAGGTGATTTTCTGTAAGAGGTTGAATAATAATTGATTACTTATTCTTCACACAACGTATTGATGCTCCGGCGAGGAAGTTGCCGTAGGCTACGGTTACCTTTTCGTTGGAAGCATTGTAGGTGGTCATCAGGTAGTAGTACTGGACATTCTTGAGGGAACCGTCTTCGTTTGTGGTATGCTGATACATTGTAGAGCCCATTACGTATGACATTACTCCGTAGATGTCGTTGTAGCTGGTCACGAGGTATGAGCCTTTGCCTGCTGTGTTGGCTTTATTGCGGGCTCCTGCGAACTGCCATTCCCATCCGGCTTCCTTGAGGACTGTGAGGCTTGCTCCCTTGATGGCAGGGTCGAAGTATGCACCGTCAGGATTGGTGAGCGCGCTGTTTGAGCATTGACCTACAAGTCCGGTCAGTTCTGAAACTGTAGGGATGTGCCAGCCTTCAGGGCAGATACCCTGGGTGCCTTCGAATGTGCCGGCGTTGTCGGCTGTAATTTCCTCGACTGAGAAAGCAGTTGCGGCGTCGTAAAGAAGACCAAGTGTCTCGGCAAGGGCCGGATCTGCAACCTTGTCTGCATTTGCAGCCGGATACCAGATGCCGGCATCCTCTACAGGATCGCTTGAAACGGTCATTCCGCGTGGGATGAAACGGAGATTTTCTGCCATCCATGTGTTTCCGTCAGCGAGGGTTACGGTCTTGTATTCCACACCGTCATAAACGAAATATCCCTCATATTCAGTGAATTCCACAGGGGTATCTTCAGTGGTTCCTTCTCCGTCAAATTTGATGTCTCCTTCGTCAGTCCAGTTCTCGATCTCGCCTGTTGCGCTTACGATCATATTGTCCTGAAGGAGACGGGCGTTGATGGTGTACTGACCGCCTGACTTGAGGGTCATCTCTGCGAGTGGCTGGGAAATCTTCTTGCCGTTGGAGAGACTTACCACAAGTTCGAGTTTTGTGGTGCCAGGGATGATGATGGCTTTCCATACCTTGCCTGCAGTTGCCTCGAATGCCTTGATAGGATCAAGTTCCACATCAGGAAGAGGAGCACTGTATTCAGACACAGCCATTGTGGCAATATCAATGTCAGCAGCAGGGCGGCTGCCAGCGAGTCCTACTTCATCCACGGTTGCTCCTGACTGATTGTCAATATTGACTACAATCTTGGTCATCAAGTGCTTGAATACCATTGTGATGGCATTTGGAGTAGGGAGGACGCCTGTCTTCGAGGCTGCCATAAGGTCTGCCTTGGCTATGCCTTCTGTCTGATCTTCAATAGCAAAATATGACGCAGGAGTACCGCTTTCCGAATATGGATAATATGCGTAGACATCAGCTTCTGAGTAAGCATCTGCATACCACATCAGCTCGCTGCTGAATACACTTCCGTCGTATGTCAGAAGGGCATTGTCTGCATATTTCTGGGTGTCGTTCACCTTTGCGATGGTGAGTCCGATCTTGTCACCGTTTTCGAAGTTGACTTCGGTAGCTTTGGTGATTACGGGTTCGATCTGAACCTTTCCCGGGGCTGCCTCAGGCTGGACCGGTTTCTGGCAGGCCGCTATTGCAAGCACTGCGAGAGAGATGGATAGATAACGTTTCATAGTTTTATAAATTTTGTTTTTAATAATTCGTTTGGAGATTCCTCGACAAGCTCGGAATGACAAAGGGACGCTCGGAATGACAATGGGGCGCTCGGAATGGCAATGGGACACTCGGAATGATAATGGGACACTCGGAATGACAGTCGGGCTCATCGGAATGACAATCAACATTCAATAATTTCAGAATGACAATCCAAGGCGGAGGGCGGTGGTGAATCGGTCTGAACCGGTGTTCTGCGGAAGATCGATACCATGGATCCAGAAGCCTTCGGCCTGCAGATAGATACCCTTGCGGAAATTGTATCTCAGCGATAAAAGGGCCTCCGACCTGGTGGCCGTGAGGAATTCCATCTGGCGGGAGTACCATTCCTCAAGTCTGAAAGGTGAAGTCTGCACTCCGCTGTCATGAGTGACCTTGTCGGAGGATTCCTTGACAGAACCACCTCCGAAGGCCAATCCTGCTCCAAGATCGAACCGGCTTAAATGCACCAGAGCCTCGGCTCCGGCCTTCCAGTTCATCATACCCTGGGTAAATACGAACGGATACATCTGCGAAGACAGGCCGTTCTTCCATTTCAGATCTACTCCGACAAGAATCTCTATATTTTCCCCAATCAATTCATACTCAGGAGATAATGATATTGTTTCCTGTGTCAGTATCCGATTGCTTCCGTAATTGTGGACGATGGTGACTCCGTTCTCGCTCACCTTTTCCAAGATGCTTTCGTCCAGTGCGAGACCCTTCCATCCGAAACCGATACGGGCATAATGTCTGAACCCTTCTCCGATATGCTTATATCCAAATACGGCACCGATCTCATCTCCCGGAAAACGGAACCATATATATTCCTTCTCTCCGATTGTTCCATTGGTACGGAGGTATTCCGCTTCTGCGAAAAAGCCTTTGTACTGCAGCTGAAGGGCGGCTCCATTGCTGAAATCCTTTACCGGGAATCCGTTCACTCCGGCCTCCGAAAGATGGAGTCCGCTACCGCTCCAGACAGAATAGACTCCGTACATCAGTCCCTTGTCCAGGAAGGCGTAGTACGATGATTCTGAAGTTCCCACCTGCTCGGCCTTGATGCTTTCGCTGGTCTTGCGGAAAATATAGCTTCCGCCGATAGCGAAGTCCCCGCTGTGGTACATGAATCCCGGCGCTACCGTCATATCCAGCTTCCAGTTCGTATGTCTGAGATCCTTCCTCTTGGCCATATTGGCAGAGGTGAAATCCATTGACGCTCCGATCCTCCATTCCGAGGTCAGATCATATGAAAATCCTCCGTCGAAGGCATAGGTCTGCAAGCTCTTTCGTCCCGGAGTGAACTCCAGTACAGCCACAGGATAGAATCCCGGGTCAATGAACATCGATCCGCACATACCGTATCCTTCTGTCTGTTCGAAAGAGAATGATCCCTTAAGTGACAATCTTTCCAGATGCCTGATGCTGGCCGTGGCTGCACCCACACTCCATCCTTCCTCTGCCTGCCATGTGTCGCGGAATCCACCACCCTCATATTTGCCATAAGCCTCTGCATACGAGCGTGATACGCTGTCCTGACGTATACCGGATACATTTCTTGAACTGTTCCAGAAATTGTCCTTCACGACCCTTTCGTACCTCTGTGCCGAGACAGTCAGTCCGCACAGAAGCAGCGCCAATGCCGATATGTTTCTGAGCTTACTCATGGAGAGACTGTTTTTCGGATTCATAGAAATCGTTGAGGGAATTGTTGGTGTCTGTGAGCACCTCATATCCGGAAGCCGCGCTTGCTTCCTTGTCGACATGCCTGATCAGGCTGTGTCCAAGGAAGACATCTGTCTGCAATGCATATCCCGCGTCTGCAGACGGGGCGAGCCTCTTTGAATTATTGGCCGAACGGGCATCGAATACTTCCACTGCGTCATATACCCATTCATACGGAACCTTGACGACATTGTCGATGCTGCTTCCCGGAACCGGAGTGATATTGTCCTGTATGCTTACGAATTCCTGGATGGTCATTCCCTTTGCCTTCCAAAGCACGAGGGTAGGCGAACTCAACGAGAATGTATATGCATTTGCCTGGCCGGTCTTGATGACTACGTCTATGATCCTGTCCTCTGAAATCAGATTGCCCGGTGCCGGATGATACTGGGTGTTCCAGAAATATGTCAGGTTATAGCAGACGAAATACTCCGGCTTGTTCAGATTTACCGAGAGAGGATACTGAAGACTATGGTCAATGGCACCTCTGAGACAGATCACGGCATCCTCGCCAGGCTGGAGAGGAAAATCATCACCGTCACCAGGGAACTGCCATACTGCCTGTATAATCGGAAGGAAGTCCGGGAATATGCTTTCTCCAGTGGCTGGATCCTTTGATACCCAAGGGTTTGAAGCTGTGGCGTTGTTCGGTGACAATGTTCCGAAACAAAGACTGTCAAGGTACTGGACATTATAGTCGTTATTATGCAGGATGAAATACTGGTCACCCTGATAATCTCCTTCCTGAGGCAGCTTCTTGCAGCCTCCGCAATATATTTCCTTTATGACGATCGAACCTGCCTTCGAGTAAGACAGAGGCAGTTTCAGATTCAGATCGGCCCCTGAGAGGACCACCTTGTCTGCTGCTCCGTTGAATACGTCGGAGCCGGAGCGTCTGCTGATATTGACTCTGTAGATTCCGTCGGGAAGAGTCATTGCGAAACTTCCTGAGGCATCTGTGAGGGTGGTGTATCTGCTTCCGGTGTTGATCTCTTCCACCAAGGCATCGGAGCCTTCCAGGTCGAAGCCTTCATGGCCGGAAGGGTACTGGGCTGTTACCGACAGCAGGTGGAGGGATCCTTTGTAGGGGTCCTTTGTGCCTGCGCAGGAAGCAGTCAGAACTATGGTCAATATGTATAGTATCCTTTTCATAAGATTCTCACGTCACTTCGTTCCTCAGAATGACAAATAGGCCTGTTCCTCAGAATGACAATGTTAAAATTTCAATCGGCAGGTCAGTCCGTAGTAGAAGGCCGGGGTGAAGATCGCCCCCACTCCAGTAGCCATCGACACTACGTATGGCCTTGAATTGGTAAAGTTATTGGCAAAGAAAGAGAGTGATACATGATCTCCTATCTCCTTTGTAATACTCAGGTTGGCAGACATATAGGCCCCATATCCGTCTTGAGCGAAAGTATAGGCATTGGCCGATTTGAGTATCAGGTTTGCAAATGCAGGGTCTGCCGCCTGGGCATCTGTGAAAGGGTACACATTTCCGTCCAGATCCATATATGAGACAGGACGGATGGCAGTGTATGAGTTTCCGTTGTAAATGTCGCCGCCGGTCGGAGTCTTGTCGGCCTCGCTTACTGTGAAAGCGTATTGGCTGCCATTGTACATCGACAGGTTCCTGCTTCGTCTGAGAAGGCTCATTTCCAGTCTGCAGGTGATGATCAGACGTGCCTGTGGGATGTGGGTGATGGCAGTGAGATTGGCGTCCAGATTATGGGTTATCTTTCCGTTGGCCACAGAATTGCCTCCTGTCCCGTTGGCATAGATTCCGACATATTGGTATGAACGGTTCGCAAGCGAGGTGTGTGACCAGCCGTTCTGATAATATGCCGCAAGCTGATCGTTCAGGTACTTTGTGAAAGTATATGATGCATCCAGTCGGAATGATGTTCTGACTGGCTTGATTTCAGGGAAGTCTATCACAAGTTCCGCTCCGGCCCTTTTTACATCGGCTCCGTTGTTCTGCTTGGTCGATTTAGCGAAGGTGCGGTCTGTGACCTTTATGTCCATCGGGGTCCAGTAATCCTCATTTCCGCCTCGTACATACAACATTCCGGTCTGGCTGTCCACCTTGATCTGAGGATCTGCAGGAATGCTGAATCCTTCCGGACGTTGAAGTATATTGTAGGAATATGGCTCATATACATCAATGAAATTGTATGGTCCCTTGGTGATATTGTAAAATCCTGTCAATGAGATCTTTGTACCGAAGAATGAGGCTTCCAGTCCCAGCTCGGAGCTGTTGTTGCGCTGCCAGTGGAGGTTGGGATTGTATGTTACCGTGTATGGCTGGGTATAATAGATATAACTGGTCTGGTCACCGTGCGGGAAGCCGAAGGTCTGGATGTCGCGGTACTCCTGCTTGGGGTAGAGGATGTAGTATGAAGGCAGTTTTTCGGTGATTCCCCATCCTCCCCTGACAGCAAGACCTTCTGCAAGCTGCCATTTAATGTTGAAACGAGGCGAGAGGGTAGCTTTCTTGTTATAGAGCGAACCCTGAATGAATACATTTTCCAAGCGGATTCCGGCAGTCACTTCAAGCTTGGTGCCTGCTACCGGAAGAGTCAGGTGCTCCTCGGCATAGACCGAGAGATTGTGCATGAACGGGTAGTCGGTATAAGGTCTTGGCCTGTATCCGTTGGCAGCGAGAGACGGATCCTGATAATACTCTCCTTCTCCCACATTTCCGTTCGCCTTCCATTGTACTCCGGCCTTGAGCTGGCTTTTGATATCGTCCCAATGCTTGTGCCAGTTGTATTTTACCGATGCCGCCAGGTCTAGTTCCTTGGAGTCTATGATCTGGTCCGAGAAGAACGTCAGAGGAAGCCTGTCTGCAATGAAATAGCCTTCCTGCTCTGCGTGTACGGCAGGCTGGTTCGAAGCGTAGGATTCGTATTTGTGGTAATGGTATAGGTTGTCATTGAAATTGACCGATGCGTCGAATTTCAGATTCGTGATGCCCGGCTTGTTCAGCTGCCAGGTCAGGGATGTATTGCCCCTGAAGGCATTGTCCCTTTCTTTCTTGAACTCTCCGGTGAATGCATCCGGGTCGTCCTTCGTGTTCATTCCTCCTATGTTTCCGGTGAATCCGGCTTCGAAACGAAGGCCTTTGGCGAAGGTGTTGCTGTAGCCGAGTGTGATGGCGGTCCTGGTGTAGGATTCGTAAGGAGAGATGAGTTTCTTTATGGCTCTCGCCCATTCCGCACTGAGGTTCAATACTCCGTTATTTTCCTGAAGGTCAATGCCTTTTGAAACAGAAGCCTGGTATGTACGCGGATTGACAGAGAATGTGACATTGGTCGGAGTGCGGCCCTTGCGGGTATTGATTCTGACCATTCCGCTGCCCATGTCACCATATTCTGCAGAAGGCACTCCGGTGATGACCTCGATGGATTCGATGTTTTCCACGGCCACACTTCTGGTATCGACTCCGCCCATTTCTCCGAATGAAGCATTGTTCCCGAGTCTCACTCCATCCACTTCCACTGCTGTTCCGAAGGCAGAGTTTCCGCTGTTGGAGCCTCCCTCACGGATGGAGAATGAATTTTCGGTGGTAAGGTCAGGATTGACGGTCTTTCCTCCCGGAAGAAGGGCTGCGACGTCGGTCATGTTGGACATCTGCAGATGGTTGAGCGCATCACGGCCGAGATTGTGAGTAGTTCCAAGGCCATCCTTGGCCTTCTGCGCCGTCACTACGACCTCGTCCAATGCGAGTGAACTTTCGTGCAGCTTGATTTCGAGATTTTCAATGTCTTTGTTGACATCGATTTCCATAAGGACGCTCACATAACCCAGACAGGAAGCCTCAAGTTCGTGCTTTCCAGACTCGACATTTTCGAAAGTGAATTCTCCTTCAATATCAGTGCTCGCCCAGAGGTAGTCGGTTCCGATTCTGACAACAGCTCCGATGACCGGATCGCCTGATCCGGCCTCCAGAATCCTGCCGCTGACCGACCACGTCTTTGCCTCGTCTCCACGCACCTGATTGTCTCTCGGGGCGGACAAAAGATCTGAAAACGCCACGAGAAGCCACAGCATCGATATGAAAACTTTTCTTAACATCAGTAAACGCAAAGGTATGGATTAATTTTTGGGGCGGCAATACTATTATTTTGGTATTTTAATGAAGCGGTGATAGTTTTTTTAGTCATCATTAAGTATTTGTTTATTATTTCAATAGTTCGGTAAAATTATAAAAGTTACACCGCGGCGCGAACGCCGTAGAATAAAAGTTCTTTGAAATCAGTGTTATTTAATCGCATGTTCGGAGATTTTCCGGACATTGCAATAAATCGATCCACCATTGCAGCGTTG
>JBGVCR010000009.1:0-99378 GCA_045118995.1 Candidatus Cryptobacteroides sp. | reverse complement strand
TTGCGGCCTATGTTTAATAACATTCCTGCCTTTGCTTGAGAACAAACTTCCGTCCTGTATGCAATAAAAAAGCCCCCTGCATTTCTGCAGAGGGCTTCGTGACCCCGACAGGATTCAAACCTGTAACCTTTTGATCCGTAGTCAAATGCTCTATTCAGTTGAGCTACGGGGCCGATATGTAAGCTGATTACTCAGCTTTTTTAGCTACGAAAGTTCTCTCTTTGATACGAGCTTTCTTACCAGTTAGATTTCTAAGGTAGAAAATTCTTGCTCTACGAACTTTACCAGCTTTGTTAAATTCAATTGACTCAATGAACGGAGATGCAAATGGGAAAATTCTCTCAACACCTACTCCTGAAGCAACCTTGCGAACTGTGAAAGTTCTTGTGTTTGCTGAAGCTCCGCGAAGCTGGATTACAGTTCCTCTGAACTTCTGGAGACGCTCCTTGTCACCCTCCTTGATTCTGTATGTAACAGTGATAGTATCACCGGCTTTGAATTTTGGGTAGCTGGCTACTGCCTCGTTAGCAAATGCCTGCTCTACTACTTTAATAAGATCCATTTCTGTATTAAATTTAAATTTTGGCAACATTGCGATTATTTTTCACCCTTCGCAAGAGGTTGCTTTGATTTTGGGATTGCAAAGGTAGGAATAAAATTTTAACCTCCAAACTTTTTTGAAGAAATTTTGCTAAAAAATGCAATTTTTCTCGTTTTTACCCCTGAAATACCCTGAAACGTCTCTTTTAGTCGAACCAATCCTTAAGTTTTTCAAAGAAACTTCTGTCTTCTTTGGTCGGATTCGGCTTGAATGCCTCTTTGTCGCGTAGAGATTCTATCACCGCTTTGTCTTCTTTATCGAGTTTCTTAGGAATCCATACAGCGATCTTTACGTAAAGGTCACCGGTTCCACCGTATCCGTTAACGGTAGGGAGTCCTTTGCCGTTGATTCTGGTCACCGTGCCTGACTGTGTTCCTGCATCGATCTTTATCCTTCTTGGTCCGTCCAGACATGGAATCTCCACTTCGGCGCCGAGGATTGCTTCCGGCAGGGAAACGATCTTTGTATAATAAAGGTTATTGCCCTCGCGCTTGAAGTCTGGATGCTCCTGTTCTTCTATTACGACGAGAAGGTCGCCGTTGATTCCATTATTCTTGGCTGCGTGTCCTTCTCCTGCGATGGTGAGCTGCATGCCAGCTTCCACTCCTGCAGGGATCTTTACCTTTATTGTCTCGCGCTTGCGTACAAGGCCGCTGCCTCCGCAGCTGCGACATGGATTTGTTATTACCTTTCCTTCGCCACCGCACTGCTGGCAGGTAGAGTAGGTGACGGTCTGTCCAAAGAGTGAGTTTACCACTCTCTGCACCTGGCCGGTTCCGCCGCATGCTGAACATGTCTTTATGTCAGAGCTGTTCTTGGCGCCCCTTCCGCCGCACTCAGAGCATGGAACGCTTTTTTCGATGCTGATTTCCTTCTCCACTCCTTTGGCGATCTCTTCCAGGGTGAGTTTCACGCGTACGCGTATGTCGCGTCCTCTGTAAACCCTCTGCTGTCGCTGACCTCCACGTCCTCCTCCAAAGCCGCCGCCGAATCCGCTGAATCCACCGAATCCGCCGCCGAAGGCTCCACCGAACAAGTCGTTCAGAATGTCGTTGAGGTTGCCGAAGCCACCGCTGAAGTCTGGGCCTGCTCCGTCTACTCCTGCGTGGCCGAACTGGTCATATTTTGCTTTCTTGTCAGCATCACTCAGGATAGAGTAGGCTTCAGCAGCTTCCTTGAACTTTTCCTCAGCTTCCTTGTCACCCGGGTTTTTGTCCGGATGATATTTGACAGCCAGTTTTCTGTATGCCTTCTTTATCTCATCGGCCGATGCGTTTTTGTCGACGCCCAGCACTTCATAATAATCTCTCTTAGCCATATGAATGAGGTCTTAGATTCCGACTACCACTTTCGCAAAACGGATCACTTTCCCGTTAAGCGTGTATCCTGTCTGTACAACATCAAATACCTTTCCCTTTTTGTCTTCTTCCTGCACGGGGAACTGTGCGACAGCCTCGTGAAGGTCGGTGTCGAAAGGCTGGTCAACTGCCTCTATTACAGCAAGTCCCTTACCTTTAAGATAGCTCATCAACTTGCTGTAGATCAGCTCTGTACCTTCTTTTGCTGCATCGCTGTCGTCCGATTCGAGAAGCACCTTCAGGGCTCTTTCACAGTCATCCAGAACAGGGAGAAGTCCCTTGATGGTTTCAGTGGAAGCCATACTTACCAGCTCCAGCTTTTCCTGTGAGGTACGTCTGCGGAAATTGTCAAATTCCGCCATCAGTCTTATGTAGTCATCCTTGTCTTTTGCTGTCTTTTCCTCCAGCTGGGCTACCTTCTTTTCAAGTTCCTCTATCTTCGCCTTGTCCTTATTGCCCTTCTTCAGGAATCCCTTCTTTTCCTGCGCGGCTTCTTCCTTAGGCTGCGCTTCCTGTATCGGAGTTTCCTGTGTGGTTTCCTCCTGATTCAGAGCTTCCTGAGTCTTTTGTGTGTTTTCTGACATATTCCTTTATCTCCTTAATTGTTACCTTGCCGAAAAGTAATGCGACAATCGTCGCAATAACCATAGTTATAAGCATCTTATCGTCTTGTTCAGTTCGTTATTTCTTCAAAACGACCGGCAAAGATACAAATAATCTGCCACTTGAAAAATACTGACAATATGGCAGAAAAAGGCCGGGAACATCTGATTCGCCTTACCAGAATGTCATATACTTCACTCTCCTGCAGCCATCGGATAGCATGCTGCCAGCTCAAGACGATGAGAATATAGTGATGCTTAAGTCATACTGAGTTATTAAAGTTTTTAAGCAACTCTATGTGGATTGTGAATAAATCTAAAGATTTATCAACGGAATAAGGATTTTTTGACTAAATTTGCACAATTTAAACAATAAAAACCATAACCGTAAAAATATGGCAAAATTCTTCGATCCGCCACAGGCGAAGCCACTTCTTCCGAAGGAGAAGATTGATTCTGTTTATAAGTCGATGAGATTCAAGGTCTTTATGGGTTCCTTCCTTGGATATGCAGCTTATTATCTTGTGAGAAAGAACCTGTCACTTGCAGCTCCTGATATGATTGCCGAGGGATTGGCAGATAAATTCGGTATTGGAGTAGCAGCTTCAGCTCTCTCGATCGCGTATGCATTCAGCAAGTTCGGAATGGGTATGTTGTCTGACCGTTCTGATGCGAGAAAATTCCTCACAGTAGGATTGGTTGTAGCTTCCCTTGTGATGATGGCTATGGGACTTCTCCCGTATTCGGCTGCAAATCCGGCATTCAATGTGGCGATGCTTTTCGTCGTCATGCTCTTCGTTGGTGTTCTTTCCGGAATGGGATGGCCTCCTTGCGGACGAATGATGGCATATTGGTTCTCGAATAACGAGCGAAGCTTCAAAATGTCGCTCTGGAACACTTCTCATACAATCGGAGCCGGTACTCTTGGTATCCTTGCCATTTTCGGTGTAGGTCTCTTCGCTGACCTGGGAATAGCTCAGACCTGGAGAGCGAACTTTATTGTTCCTTCAGCCTTTGCGCTTCTTCTTGCAGTTTTCTGCTGGTGGTCTCTACGTGATACTCCCGAGTCTTGCGGACTTCCTTCAGTGGCAGATTGGAGAAACGACCACTCCGGTGTAAAGACCAAGGAGAAGGTCGGTGAAAAGGTGCCTTTCAAGACTCAGCTCTTTGATTATGTACTCAAGAACAAGTGGATCTGGATGATCGCCCTTGCAAACGCATTTGTATATATGGTAAGATATGGTGTGGGTGACTGGTCACCGACATACCTTCAGGAAACCGGCATTATGACAGGTGCAGAAAGTAAGATGGCATTCTCTATCCACAATTATGTCGGAGCTGTCGGTACGATCGTCTGCGGATGGATCTCAGCAAAATTCTTCAAAGGCAAGTGTGCTCCTCCAAATATCATCTTTATGGGTCTGGTGCTTATCGGATGTCTCATCTATTGGCAGGTGCCTGCGCTTGCTGTCGCTACCGGCATCTCTGCAAAGGTATGGGTATATATCGCCCTCATCCTCATCGGATTCTGCATCTATGGCCCTGTAGCCCTCGTCAGCATCCAGGCATTGAACCTCGTGCCTAAGAACGCAGCGGGTACGGCAGCCGGTTTCGTAGGCCTTTCAGGATATCTCATCGGTGACTCCCTTCTTTCGAAGATCATCGTGGGAGGTATCGCAGACAAGAGCTGGGATATGGCGAACTTTACAATGGTTATCGGTGCTGCACTCGGTATCCTCCTCTGTGTACTTACCCTTAAGTCAGAAAAGAACTAATAAACTTATAACGTGAAAAAGATTCTGTTTTTTATTCTATCTGTCGTTATTTCTCTTGGCGCGGTATCTTGTACCGAAAAGCCGGATAACGGAAATTTTGATGTCCAGTTCAGTGTTCCCGCTGAGGCTACAGTGAATTATGCAGATACTGAGATGAGCTTCAGAGTTCAGTTCGGTAAAGCTCCGTTGATGACAGATGTCATTGTATTCGGAGATCCGACTGGAGAACTCAAGACCTGCAAGATCACATCTGTGACTGAAAAGAATTTTACGATTGCATTATATAAAGGTATCGTATCCGGACTGTACAATGTATATATCCAGAGAGGCAATTCAAAGAAGCTGATGGGTACGATGGACCTTACGGTCTCTTATACGACTCCGCCAACCGAGGATGACAAGGAGATTGTCGTAAAGGAAGGAAACAATGTCTATGGCGTGGTTTCCTGTGATGGAAAGGGAGTAGCCGGAGTAGTCGTTTCTGACGGTTATGAGGTGGTGCAGACAGATTCAGACGGTGTGTATCAGTTCAAGTCGGATAAGTATCACGGCTATGTGTTTATTTCTGTGCCAAGTGGTTATGAGGCCGTGTCGGAGGGTGTGTTCCCGATGATCCATCAGCAGCTCGCCAAGTCCAAGGATCAGGTAGAGAGGGTTGACTTCCCGCTCGTGCAGGCTCCAGGCCAGGAAAATCACACAATGCTTATCTTCGGTGACATGCATATGGCCAACAGAACTTCCGATGCGAGACAGTTCTCTGACTTTACTGCAGATGTGAACGAGTATCTTGCTTCATATGCCGGAAGAAAGACATATGCCATGACTATGGGAGATATGACCTGGGAACTTTACTGGGTATCTAACAAATATGCTTTCGATGAGTATAAGAGGGATATCAATAAGATAAAAGGTATCCAGGTGTTCAATACCATCGGTAACCATGACCATGAGATGGCTGAAGGACTCAAGGGTGATTTCAGCACTGTGGCAAGATACAAGAAGACCATCGCTCCTACATATTATTCATTTAATATAGGTAATGTACATTATGTGGTGATCGATGATATCGAATGTACCAATACCGGAAAGGGTGATGCCGCCAGCCGTCAGTACAATGATGCAGTGGTGCAGGAACAGCTCGAATGGCTCAAGAAGGATCTGGCTTTTGTTTCCAAGGCCACACCTTTGGTGATCACTATGCATGCACCTCTTTATAATGACTCAGATAATGCCAGCCTTAACAATGCTGCCGCATTTGAGGATATAATCAAGCATCATTCGGAAGTTCATGTATGGACCGGTCATACGCATAAGATGTACAATGTGGACAAGCTTGCCACCAAGAATATCTTCGAGCATAATGCCGGTGCAGTCTGCGCTACATGGTGGTGGACCGGAAACTGGACGCAGGGTATCCATATTGCTCAGGACGGTGCTCCGGGAGGATATACGATCATGGACGTTCAGGGTACTGAGTTCAAATGGCAGTTCAAGAGCACATACCATGATGTAAACCATCAGTTCAGAACATATGACCGTAACAGCATGACTCTTACTTCCGATCTTTTCGTGGATTCAGGCAAGAGCGCGTCTGACAAGAAGAAATTCGAGGATGAGGCAAAAGACTGGAAAGAGGCGAGCAGCGCGAACTATGTATATATAAATGTATGGAATTACGATCCACAATGGACAATCGAGGTTAAGGAAAACGGTACATCTCTGAAAGTGGAGCGTGTTTCAGGCAAGGACCCTCTCCATCTGATTGCGTATAACGGAAAGAGTCCTTCGGGCGGTTTCGGAACATCTACAACCAAACACTTGTTCCGTGTACAGGCTTCAAGTGCCACTTCTACTCTTGATATCAAGGTGACAGACCGTTTCGGAAATGTCTATACCGAGACAATGAGCAGACCGAAAGCTTTCTCGTTTGATATTTATAAATAATAAATACAACCAAACTATTATTAACCAAAACCAATTTTATGAGAATCATTAAACCAATTGCTGTTTCTCTGGTTCTGATGCTCAGCGGATTCGTTTCGCTTTTCGCTCAGACAAGAGAAGTATCGGGAACAGTTCTCGATGCGACTCAGCAGCCGATTATTGGTGCCGCAGTCATGCTGACTGGTGGTGGCAATGTGGGTGCGGTGACTGACATCGACGGTAACTTCAGTCTGAATGTTCCGTCTGGCAACGTCACTCTCGATGTTACTTGTCTTGGCTACGTGTCAAAGCAGGTGACTGTTTCTGATCTTCAGTCTAAGATAACAATTGTACTCGATGAGGATACAATGTTGATCGAGGAGACTGTAGTAGTAGGTTATGGTACACAGAAGAAGGTAAACCTTACCGGTGCCATTACGACTGTGGACAGCGAAGAGCTCGAAAACAGAACTTCGCACTCACTTACCAACATGCTCCAGGGTTCTGTTCCTGGTCTTAACATCACGACTTCATCAGGTACTCCTGGTTCATCTGGATCGATCAACATCCGTGGTGTCACATCTATCAATGATGCTGAGCCTATCGTTGTGATCGACGGTGCTATCGGTGACCTTGACCGCGTGAACCCTAATGACGTGGCTTCAATCTCTGTCATCAAGGATGCTGCTGCAGCTGCCGTTTACGGTGCACGTGCTGCATACGGTGTGATCCTTATCACTACAAAGAGTGGTGGCGACAAGGATGGAAAGGCTACTGTACGATACAGCGGTAAGTTCGGATGGGAAGAGCCTACAACTTCTACTGACTATGAGACAAGAGGTTACTGGTCTGTTTATACAGTGGATAAGTTCTGGCAGGCTGACGCTGGTAAGAAGTATACTACTTATAATGACCATGATATGGCTCAGATGCTTGCACGTATCAACGATAAGACCGAGCATCCAGACCGTCCTTGGGCAGTAGAGGAAATCCGTAACGGTAAGAAGCAGTGGGTTTACTATGCGAATACCGACTGGTACCACGAACTCTTCCAGGATCAGCACCCTGTACAGAAGCACTCTGTATCAATCAGCGGTGGTAACAAGGATGTGAAGTATTTCCTCTCAGGAAGCTACGACAAGCAGGTGGGTCTGATCAAGCAGAACCCTGACGTATATCAGAAGTACAATCTCCGTTCGAAGATCGACTTCAATATCAACAAGTGGTTCAAGATGTCCAACAATACATCTTACTTCACTTCAAGCTATTCATTCCCAGGTGTAGGTAGTGTCGAGAATGCATTTGCATATGCTGCACGTCACGCATTGGCATCATTCCCGCAGAAGAACCCTGACGGATCATGGCTCTATTCGACTCCACTCATCTCAGGTTCATATAATGTAGCTAACGGTCGTCATATCGTTTACGGTAACGGCAACAACTACAACATGGACAAGTACAATGATTTCGCTAATACTACTGAACTCAAGTTCACTCCGATCAAGCAGTTCAACATCACAGCGAACTTCACTTACAGAAACTACTCGACTTCTTATACAAACCGTCAGACAAAGTTCGACTACCGTATCTATCCTGATGGCCCTATCGAGTATTATACTTCAGGTGCTGGTGAGGACAGACTCGACGAGACTGTAAAGAGATACAACTACCTCTCAGGTAATATCTTCGCTACATTCGAGGAGACTTGGAAGGATGCTCATCATCTTACTGTAATGGCCGGTGCAAATGCCGAGACTTATTACAACAAGAACCTCAAGGCAACAGGTAAGAACCTCCTCAGCGAGACTCTCAATGACCTTAACCTCATCGCTCCTGACGCTACTGGTAACGTACTTACAGAGGTCGGCGGAGGCCAGAATGCTTACTCTCTCCTCGGTTTCTTCGGTCGTGTGAACTATGACTACAAGGGCCGTTATCTCTTCGAGGCATCTGCTCGTTATGATGGTACATCACGTTTCGCTGCAGGCAGCCGCTGGGGTATCTTCCCTTCAGGATCACTCGGATGGAGAATCTCAGAGGAGCCATTCTTTGCAAATGCGAAGAAGCATGTGAACAACCTCAAGCTCCGTGCATCATACGGTAGCCTTGGTAACCAGAACGTAGGTTATTACTCACATCTGAGAACTATCAGCTCAAGCTATTTCAGCAACTATACTTTCGGCGAAGGTTCTACAATGCCTAAGTATACATCCCTTTCAAATCCTATTTCTGACGGTCTGACATGGGAAACCTCACAGCAGTACAATGTCGGTCTCGATGTGGCAATGCTCAACAACAGACTCGAGTTCACTGCCGAGGCTTACATCCGTGACACCAAGAACATGCTTACTGACGGTGACGCGCTTCCAGGTATCTTCGGTGCAGACCCTCCTAAGGCTAACTCAGCAGACCTCCGTACAAAGGGTTACGAGCTCTCACTCAGCTGGAGAGACCAGTTCGATCTCGGCGGACATCCGTTCGGTTACAGCGTAAGAGGATCCCTCAGTGACTTCCGAAGCCACATCACCAAGTTCGACAACCCTTACTATACATTTGCAAAGTCTTATTATGAGGGTATGCGTATCGGTGACATCTGGGGATTCGAGGTTGCAGGTCTTTTCGCAACTGACGAGGAAGCAAAACAGTATACTTCAGAGGTACTCGACTGCAGCTACATCAACGGTCGTATGACAGGCGGATTCCTTGCCGGTGACCTTAAGTTCGTCGACCTTGACGGTGACGGTGTCCTCGGTATCGGTGCAAACACAGTAGACAAGCCTGGTGACCGCAAGATTCTCGGTAACAGCCTCGCAAGCCTCCAGTATGGATTTACCGTAGCATTCGATTACCTCGGTTTCGATGTTTCAGCATTCTTCCAGGGTACAGGTAACCACTACTGGTATCCACACGGATTCAACATGAACTTCTGGGGTTGCTACTCATACTCATATGTATCATTCCTCCAGAGAGACTTCATCCAGAGATGCTGGTCTGAGGAGAATCCTGATGCATACTTCCCAAGACCTCGTTCATATTCAGCTACAGGTGGTGAGCTCAGCAAGGTGAACAGCATGTATCTCCAGAACGTTAGATACCTCAGATTCAAGAACCTTACTGTAGGTTACACTCTTCCTAAGAGATGGCTTGACAAGATCAATGTAGATAAGATCCGTGTTTATTTCACAGGAGAGAACCTCTACTACTGGTCACCACTCAAGAAGAACTGTCTCTATGTCGACCCAGAGTCTGCATTCTCTAGAAGCTCTGACGTCAACAACCATATGAGCTATACTTGGCAGAAGACAATGATGTTCGGTATTGATATTACATTCTAATAATGGAGGAAAATAAAATGAAGAAAACGATAATTGCATCTTTGTTTGTCCTGCTTTGCGTAACTTCGTGTGATTTCCTCAATGAGGTTCCACAGGACCGACTCAGCCCGGAGAGCTATTTCAAGACTGAAACAGACCTCCAGCTGTTTACTAACCCTCTCTATAATAACCTTCTTGATAAGCTTGCATACGAACAGCAGAGTGATCACTGTGTCGAGATCAACCTTACCAAGGAGCTTCACGGAGGTACTTTCAGAACTGTTAATAACGGTGTTGGCTGGAACTGGGGTAACCTCAGACGTATCAACACTTTCCTTGCGTATTCATCTAACTGCCAGGACGAGGCTGCTGTAGCACACTACAACGCTGTGGCAAGATTCTTCAGAGCTTTCTTCTATTTCGAGAAGGTGAAGGCTTTCGGAAACGTTCCTTGGGTAGAGGTGGAGCTTGGTTCAGAGGATGAGCAGCTTTATGCTCCAAGAGACTCAAGAGAGTTTGTAATGCAGAAGATGATCGAGGATATCGACTACGCTATTGAGAATCTTCCAGCATCAGTATCTACTTTCCGCGTGAATAAGTATGCAGCCCTCGCTCTTAAGGCAGAGTTCTGTCTCTATGAGGGTACATTCAGAAAGTATCATGAAGGCCATGTTACATTGGCAGGTGACCTGGCTCTTCCTGAAGATGCTCAGCCTTATACTTACTATCTTGACCTTGCAGCCAAGGCAGCTAAGGAAGTCATGGATTGCGGTCTCTATTCATTGGCACCGGATTACAGAAATCTTTTCGCTGCAGATGAAGCAGATGCCAAGGAATACATCTTTGCTATCAAGAATGACCTCAGCCTTCAGATCTACAACAACTCTACTGCATATGCGACAATGCCTACACAGGGTTGCCCAGGTCTTACAAAGAAGTTCGTGGACAGCTACCTTATGAAGGACGGCTCAAGATTCACTGACAAGGAAGGATGGGCTACAATGCAGTTTGTAGAGCAGATGTCTGACCGTGACCCACGTCTTGCAGCTTCGACTGTAACTCCTGGTTATATCAGACTTGGTGCTACAACTGTTTCTGCACCGGATCTCGGTTCTTCATCTACTGGTTACCAGCTTGTAAAGTGGGTTATGGATGAGACTCTTCCACAGGTAAACCGTGTGGATATGTCTTACAATGATATTCCAGTTTACAGAATCGCAGAGATGTACCTTATCTATGCCGAGGCTCTTGCTGAGAACGGAAAGCTTACTCAGGGTGACCTTGATATTTCTGTGAACCTTCTTCGTGACCGCGTAGGTATGCCTCACATGAACATGGCAGAAGCTAATGCCAATCCAGACTGGTACCTCAAGTCAGAGGAGTACGGATACCGCAATGTATCTGGCCAGAATGAGGGTGTGATCCTTGAGATTCGTCGTGAGCGTGCTATCGAGCTCTTCCAGGAGGGATTCCGTTGGGATGACCTTATGAGATGGAAGGAAGGTCTCTGCATCAATCAGGACATGCACGGACAGTACTTCCCAGGTCTTGGCGAGTATGACCTTACAGGTGACAAGAAGGCTGACATCGTTATCTACGAGGGCAAGAAGCCGGCTGACAAGGCAGGTGTCGCTGCATTCGAGGTAGGTGTACTTACAGGTGTTATGCTTACAGATGGTACAATGGGTTATATCAATCCACAGCCACAGGAGAATCCGGCAAATGCTCACGTATTCGATGAGAGCAGAGATTACCTCTACGGTATCCCTACTACTGAGCGTTCGTTGAATCCTAACCTTACTCAGAATCCAAACTGGGCCGACGGTCTTGAAGAAACAGAAACAGAAGAATAATAATTCGAGTTATGAAAATCAATACAATCAAGAATATTGCATTGGGCCTTTTCCTCGCTTCAGCTGCACTTGTGGGCTGTAAGGAGGAGATCGATCCGGCAGCAAACGCAGTTGCGACAGAAAGTCCGAGCGTTACGTTTGCCGCTACAAATGCTCCTGAGCAGGTCGTTCCTGTCTATGCTGACGGTGAATGGGTTGCTGACTGCGAGGCTGACTGGGTGACCATTTCACCTATGTCAGGTAACGGTGCAGTGGATGTGACAGTCTCTGTAACAGATAACCTTGCTTCTGACGGTACAGTGGCTGCACCACGTCAGGCAAATGTAATCTTCCGTGGTAAGTACATCGAAAGACAGGGTGAACTTATAGTATATCAGAAGGGTGACAACTATCGTGACGCAAAGGAGATGTCTATCGCTGACGCTGCTGTTCTCGAGGATGGCAAGTTCGTGAAGATCCCTGAGGCTCAGGTTGTTGCTGCAGCTGCTGACGGAATCGTTGTAAAGGATGCTTCTGCCCTTATGTTCGTGACATACAAGGGAGAAGTAAAGGTGGGTGACAAGGTGTTCATCGCTGGTGAGAAGGTGACCAATGGCGGAATAGCTTCTGTAATTGCCGGTCAGGTGGATATCCTCTCTTCTGCAGAGGTTTCGCATCCTTCACCTATCGACCTCCTCGCAAACCTCGATCCTGCAAATGCAGACAAGGTGCTTTATGTGACTGTACAGGCCGGTCTTCTCGGCCGCAATCTCCAGTTCGAGACATCTGTTCCTGTATCAGTGACTCTTCTCGATCCTGCAGCCGGCGGTGTTGACCTCGATGCAGTGAATATGCACAATGTGAAGCTTGAGGCTTATTTTGTAGGTCTTAACGGTACTACTGTAAATCTCGTTGTCACAAATGTAGAGGACCTCGGACTCAATGATGACCTCAAGGCTTACTTCTTCGATGACTTCTCATGGATGAAGCCTTTCCTTGATGTATATGCAGAGACATCTACTCCTGTAGGTGATGCTGTCGGAACAGACAATTCAAGTGCCGAGGCTCCTAACCTCAAGACCAACGGTGGCCTCGCAATGCTTATGGAAGAGTTCTACGCTCGTGGTTACGAGGATCTCAACCCAGATGCAAAGGTTATCTATCCACAGGCTTACTACTGGAAGTTCGGTAAGACCAGCAACCACGGAGGTATCAAGCTTCCTGCAATGGAACTTGAGGGTGGCGAGCTTATCAATGCTGAGCTCGACTTCGACTGGTCTCCACATATGACAGGTTCTGGTAACATCGACAAGGTTTCTGTCGTTGTAGAGCTTGAAGGTGCCGGATTCTTCGATAACGGAACAAAGATCAGTGATCCGTTCCCACACTCACTCGAGAAGGGTGACCTCAACTGGCATCATGTGACTGTTCTTCTCAAGGGTGTGAACAATACTACAAGAGTAATGATCCGTCCTCTCGAGTTTGCATCAGCAACTCCAGACCAGCAGCGTTGGCACCTGGACAATGTCAAGGTTTCAGACTCTGATATTCCTTACAAGGATCCTGTATATGCAAACGTTACAGTTTCTGAAGAAATCGTGACATTCGAGGGTACTCCTCTTGCACCGGTTGAACTCAAGATCAATTCTGACTACGACTGGACTCTTACAAAGGGCTTTGAAACAGAGTGGTTCAGCATCGACGTACTCGAGGGTCTTGCAGGTGAGGAGACTACCGTTAAGGTAACTTGCCAGCCAAGCACACTCAACACTCTCCGCAAGGGTACCATCACTCTCGCATCTGCTGATACAAGAAAGACTATCCATGTCGTTCAGTCTGCAGCTGGTGGAGAGCTCGAGCCGCTCATCAGCATCATCGGCGGTAACAGCGGTAACACAGGTTTCGACGCAGGTTCATTCAAGCTCGGTATTCAGTCCAATGTGGCTTATCAGGTAGAGACTGACGCAGCTTGGGTAACAACTGCAGCTGTGGAGACTAAGGCTATCGTTGAGACTTCAGAGATCGTAGTTAACTTCGAGGCTAACTCAGCTGATCAGCCAAGAACTGCACGCATCCGTGTATTCAACTCAGACCTTAACATCGAGTCTGTATATACTCTCACTCAGGCTGCTTATGAGTCAGGTGTTTACTTTATGGATACATTTGACTGGATATCTGACCTTGCTGTAGCTGCTGGTGCTGGTGACTCTATGGGTAATGATAAGGATGACAATGCAAAGAATGCATATACAGCAGTTGAAGGCTTTGCAGATGCTCTTGCAGCTCAGGGTTACGAAGACCTCCTTCCTGGAACAAATACAATTTATCTCCAGACAAATTATCTTAAGTTCTCTAAGACTTCCAATACTAACGGAATCAAGCTTCCTGCAATTATGTATGGAGAGACTACTGATGTAGTTCTTTCATTCGATTGGGGTGTACACGTTGGTGGCGGCGGAGCCGATGCTGTAGAGATTGTTGTTGAGCTTGAAGGAAATGGAACAGTAGTCGCTGAGCCAATTCCTCACACAGCTGGAAATTGGGAATGGCAGACTCAGAGGTATTATCTTTCTGGAGTGGATGATAATACAAGAATCATTATCAAACCTTCTGCATACACTGGTGAAGTTGATGCAACCAAGACTTATTATCGTTGGTATCTCGACAATATCAAGGTAGCTAAGGCAAAGGCTACAGTACTCGCAGCCTGGGATCTCTCTAAGGAGGGCATGGCTTCTTATGCTGATACTTGGGGTGGCGTTGATCCTGGTACATACCGTAAAGATGCCGGTGATGGCGGATTGTATGTTGCTGCAAACGCAGGTGGAAACGGTAAGCTTACTTATGTTCAGATCGATAAGAATGAAATCGATGTTGATGGTAAGGCAAGAAATGTCTGCGGTTCTACCGGTGAGCCTTATGTAGAAGGTCAGTGGCCTGGTGACAGCTGGAATCTTACAGCTCAGCACTCTATCCCTGCCGGTTCTATCGTAGCAGCTTCTTTCTATTCAAGAACATCTGGTACAGGAATGAAGTACTGGCTTGTAGAGTATCTTGATGGTGACACGTGGAAGCCTGCGATGCCGACTGTAACTGAGGAAATCGAGGGCCAGACAATCACTTACAACGTGAACCACAACAACACAACTGAATTCCACATCCAGTTCGCTGTAACTACAACTGTGGATATGTCAGAGTTCCATATCCGTGAGACTTGTCTTGTCAACACTCAGGCAAGTGGCAAGGGACCTCTCGCAGCTCCTAACGGAGGTACTATCCGTATCAAAGGTGCAGCTATGAGTCCAGTAATTGTAATGTACTAACATTATATAGTTTAAGATTAAAGTCCGGTGCAAAAGCATCGGACTTTTTTTGTGTTTAGCGCCGACCATATATGATTATTGGTTATATTTGTAGGATTTAACACTAAATTGATACTCGATGAGAAGATTACTCTTGACATTTGCGGCATTCGCTGCATTTTTCCAGCTTGCAACAGCGCAGGAATACCTTCCCAAGTGGCAGGAAGGTTATATGGACATCCACACCATCGCTACCGGAAGAGGAGACGCGACTTTCATTGTGATGCCTGACGGAACGACATTGATGATCGATGCCGGTGACAATGGAAAGATAAAGGATCCGCAGCATCCGGATACAACAAAGAGAGCGGGAGAGTGGCAGGCAATCTATATGAAGAAGGTGATGGAAGATCTTCCGAACAAGACAAAAGTGGATTATGCGATGATCACTCACTTCCATGATGACCATATGGGCTGTGTCCGTCAGATGCTGCCGGGAGAGAATGGCTATGGACTTTCCGGAATCACTCTTGTCGGAGAACTCGTCGGTTATAACAAGCTTATTGACCGAGCATATCCTGACTACGATTTTCCATCCAAGAAGAAGATTGAAGGAGCTAACAAGGGATTTATGCCGGAGTATCATAAGTTCGTCAAGTATCAGATGAGCAAGGGAATGAAAATGGAGAAGTTCCAGGTCGGTGGATTGAACCAGATAAAGATGCTCCACAGCCCTAAGAAATATGCTAAGAACTTTGAAATCCGTAACCTTGCTGCTAACGGAGAGGTATGGACCGGAAAAGGAACCGAGGCGCTGAAGCAGTACAAGGGCGATCCGAAACTCTTTGACGAGAACGTGAATTCTACAGCAATTGTGATCACTTACGGTGATTTCAGATATTACAACGGTGGTGACCTAAGCGGCGGAAACTGGCCAAGCTACAAATCCGATGAGAGAGATATGGAATCCGGTGTGGCAAGAGTCTGCGGCAATGTGGATGTTATCAAGGCCAATCATCACGGTTATTATGATACCTGCAACGGATTCTTCCTCAATACCTTGTCTCCAGAGGTGGTGGTGATCGACGCAAGAAGCAACAATCATCCTGTCCCTTCTACAATGACAAGAATGACAGACCCTCTCGTATGGCCTGACATGGGTGAGTTCTACATCACAGTGGACAAGGCCCGTGAGAAGCTCAGCGAGGAATTATGGTCCCATTTCAAGCCATGGGGACATATTGTGGTCAGAGTCTATGAGGGCGGTAAGGAATATCAGGTGTTCGTACTCGATCCCGATAAACTCGACTATCCGGTGAAATATGTGTCAGAAATCAAGAAAGCGGGAGTAAAGTAACAGGTTATGAAGAAGATTATATTTGTTTTATTGTCTTTCCTGGCTGTATCCGGCATTGCCGAGGCCAGAAAGGTGACCGGAAAAGTGTTTTCCGGAAAGGAAAATCTCAAAGGTGTCATCGTAACAGACGGTGAGCATTTCACCCAGACCAAAAAGAGCGGTAAATTCTCATTCGAAATCAATGATGATGCGGAGTTCGTGTATATTGTGACTCCTGCGGGATATGCGGCAGACTGGTCTTCCGGTGTGCCGGCATTCTATCAGCGAGCTGAAGGAAAGGACAATTTCGTCTTTGATCTAATCAAGACAGACAATTCCGGAGACTATTCTATCATCGCTGTCAGTGACCCCCAGACCAAGAGCAAGAAGCATTTCTCCCAGTTTTCAGCCCTGCCGATGCAGGAATTGACCGAGACTGCCGGCAAACTTGAAGGAGCTGTTGCCGGAGTGATTCTTGGAGATATCTGCTGGGACTCTCTCGAGCTTCTTGAGGATTACAAGAAAGAGATCGTGCGTGCCGGAATTCCGTTCTATCCGGTAGTTGGCAATCACGATCACGAACTGGCATTGAAAGGCGACCTTGAGACTACTGCTGCCTATAGAAAGGCGATGGGACCTGAAAATTATGCGTTCTTCCTCGGCAAGGATGCCGTTATCTGTCTTGACAATATCATCTATGACACCCAGAAAAAGTATAAGGAGGGTTATGCACCACATGTACTTGCATGGGTCAAGGGATTCATGGAATTCGTACCTCAGGAGGCTGACCTCTATGTCATACAGCACGGAACCGTTTTCAGATGGTTTACTCCTGAAGAACCGTGGATTGTAGCTACGGAAGAATTCTTCGATATCGTAGGCGGGCATAAAGTGAGCTTCATATCCGGTCATACTCATATTTCAAACAATATGATTTATGGTGATAATATAGTAGAGCACAATGTCGCAGCTATCTGCGCATCATGGTGGGACACATATTATTGTACAGACGGAACCCCCTGCGGATACAAGGTCTTTACATCCAAGGACGGCCAGATAGAGTGGTACTATAAGTCATTGGGCAAGGATAAGGACTATCAGGTGGAGTTCTTCATGCCAGGTGAGACACCGCTTAACCCTGAGGGAATCGTGGCAAATGTCTGGGATTGGGATTCTGCCTGGAAGGTAGAGTGGTTCCAGGATGGAAAGCCGATGGGGGTTCTTGAACCAGTGTTCGATCTTTCTCCAAACTATATCAAGGATATCAATGCTGCATTCAAGGGAAAGAAGATTCCGGATTACAAGCTGCCACGTCTTAACTGGCATTATTTCTCTGCTGTTCCGGGCAAGGATGCTCAGAATGTGAAGATTGTCGTTACAGGACGCTTCGGCCAGAAGTGGGAGTGTGATGTGGATATGACCAAGTATAAGGATGTCAAGGCTGAGAAGATGGTTCGGGAAGACTTGCCCGAAAATGCTGCTCAGATGCTGAAGGATACAGGAATATACAAAATGTAATACAATATGAAGAAGATTTTACTAACGCTCCTGGCCTATGGAGCAGTATGCTTCTGCGCAGAAGCACGAAAAGTCAGCGGAAATGTCATTTCCGGGGAGGAGAAGCTTTCCGGAGTGATTGTCACTGACGGAACCAATTTCACCCAGACCAATAAGAACGGCAAATTCTCTTTCGAAATCAAGGATGATGCTCAGTTTGTCTATATCGTGACTCCGGCAGGATACGCAGGAGACTGGTCTGAAGGTGTTCCTGCATTCTTCAAAAGAGCTGAAGGAGTATCAAAGTTTACTTTCGATCTTGTAAAGACTGATACTAAGGGAGATTACAAGATCATTGCAGTCGGTGACCCTCAGCCATATTCTGAGGAACATTTCAGTCAGTTCGCCGGTGAGCCTCTCGAGGATCTGTCGCAGACCACAAGGTCAATCGGCCTTTCTGCTATCGGAGTGGCCCTTGGAGATATCAGCTGGGATCAGCCTGCCCGTATGGATGACTGGAAACGTGAGATCGTCCGTACAGGCATTCCGTTCTATCCTGTGATTGGAAACCATGACCATGTGGGCAAGCAGGGTGGTGACCTTCAGAGTTCTGCCGAGTATAGAAAGAGAATAGGTCCTGAGAACTATGCCTTCTTCATTGGAAAGGATGTCTTCTTCTCTGTTGACAATATAATCTTCACAGCAGACAAGGGTTATAATGAGGGATATGCCGATCACGTCCTCGCATTCGTAAGGGGAGTGATGAAATATGTACCTGCTGATGCAGAAATTTATGTAGCACAGCATTCTCCTCTTGCAGGACGTGACAATGGAAAGAGAATCCTCGGCACTTCCGATATGCTCAACCTGCTCGAAGGACACAAAACGCTTTTCTTGTCGGGACATAATCATCAGAGCAAGCCTTATACTTATGGCAAGGATGTCACAGAGCATAATATAGCGGCTATCTGCGGAACATGGTGGGATGCATACCATTGTGCGGACGGAACTCCGAGAGGATATAAGATCTATACAAAGGAAGCAGGAAAGCTTACCTGGTATTATAAGGCAATCGGCCACGATAAGAATTTCCAGGTGGAAATATTCAAGCCTGGACAGACTCTCAAGCATCCGAACAGCGTGATCGCAAATGTCTGGGACTGGAATCCTGACTGGAAGATCGAGTGGTATGAGGATGGCAAGCCGATGGGCAGAATGGATAAGGTGAGGGAATACTCTCCATTGCATATTGCCGAGATGAAGGCTAAATATGAAGCTCTCGGACAGGAACCGTCTTCATGGAAGGGCACCAAGGCAGCTGAACATTATTTTGCGGCTACTCCAAGCCAGTATGCCAAGACAGTAACCGTATCGGTGACAAATCCTTTCGGACAGACCTGGGTATATGATGTGGATATGACAGATTATGTGGATGTCCAGGCTCATCGAGGAGGTGCTGGCCTTATGCCGGAGAATACCATCGAGGCAATGAAGCATGCTCTGGATCTTGGAGTCAATACTCTTGAGCTTGACCTCCAGATAAGTCAGGACGGCCAGATCGTAGTATCTCACGACCCTTATTTCCATCATCGTTATGCCATCCGCCCTGACGGAAGCCATATTCAGAAGGAAGATCCGAAGGAGTATATCTATACAATGCCTTACAGCGAGGTTGTGAAGTATGACGTAGGAAGCCGTCCGAGCGAGGTCTGGCCAGAGAAGGCTTGTGTCAAGACTGTCAAGCCACTTGCTTCAGACCTTATTGACTTCGTGGAGAATTATGTGAAGGAAAACGGACTTTCTCCAGTAAGATACAATATCGAGATCAAATCAAAGGATGCAAAGGGTGAAGGACAGAACTGGCCTACATATGACAGATTTGTAAGCGAGTGCTGCAAGTTCCTGCATTCAAAGCATCTTGGAGACAGACTTGTGGTACAGAGCTTTGATGTGAGAGCCCTCAACTATATGCATGAGAAATACCCTGAGTTCATCCTTTCATATCTGGTGGATGCAAAGGCAGGGGAGTTCGACGCATTTATGGCTAAACTCAAGTTCACTCCACAGTGGCTCAGCCCTCATTTCTCCATTACAGATGAGGCTCTCGTCCAGAAATGCCGTGAGAAGGGAATGAAGATAGTTCCTTGGACAGTGGATAAGCCAGAGGATATTACCAGAATACTTGATCTGAAGGTGGATGCCATCATCTCAAACTATCCAGACAGAGTACTTCAGCAGACTAGAGGATATGTTATCCCGGCACACAGATAATTACAGATTTTCAGAGAGCTCCAGCCAACGGAGCTCTTTTTCGTCTGTAAGCTCCATTATCTGACCGATTCTCTCGGAAGCAGCCTGAAGCTGGTCAAAAGGTAGGTTACCACTGCTGAGCTTGGTCTCCAGGTCAGCCTTTTCTGCTGAGAGGGCTTCCAGATCTTTTTCCAATTGTTCCAGCTCTTTCTGCTCTTTGTAGCTGAGTTTCTTTTTCTTTGCAGGTGCTTCTGCAGGGGCATTCTTTGCTGCTTCCTTGGCAGCTTTCTCTTTTGCAGCCTTTTCTTCTGCACGTGCAATCGATCTTTGCTCAGCCTCAAATTCCTTGATATATTCCCTATACTCGCTGTAGCTTCCTATGAAGTCCTTCACAAGTCCGTTTCCGCAGAATATGAACAGATGGTCCACAAGCTTATCCAGGAAATGACGGTCGTGGGATACGATTATCAGCGAGCCTCCGAACTCCTGAAGATATTCCTCGAGGATGTTCAATGTCACGATGTCCAGATCATTGGTCGGCTCGTCGAGGATGAGCAGATTAGGCTGCTGCATCAGTATGGTGAGCAGATAAAGACGACGTTTCTCACCTCCACTAAGCTTTTCGATCTTGTTGTTAAGCATTTCGTGAGGGAAGAGGAAACGGTTCAGGAGCCAGGTATCGTTCACGATGTCCAGAACGGTATCCTGAGGGTTGAATGACATTCCGCTCTGATGATAATATCCGATTTTCAATGACTCTCCGCGCTCGATTACGCCTGTCAATACGCCCGGATCGTCTTCAAACATTCGTCCGGTAATGATGTTCAGGAAAGTGGATTTTCCGGCGCCGTTACGTCCTACGATTCCGACCTTTTCGTATCTCTGGAAATTGTAAGTGAATCCGTCCAGGTAGCACTGATCCCCGTAATAGAAACTCAGATCCTTGCAGTTGATGATCTTTGTTCCCAGTCTGGCCGAGCCTTTCATCGCCTCCATACTTACCTGCTTCTGGGTATATACCTGCGAAGCCCTGTCTTTCAGGTCGTAAAATGCATTGATCCTATATCTTGCCTTACCAGTACGGGCGCAAGGGGTGCTTCGTATCCATTCGAGCTCACGACGAAGGATATTCCTGACCTTGTCGGTCTCGGCATTGTAATTGGCGATTCTCTCCTCTCGTTTCTCGAGGAAATTGGCGTAATTGCCTTTGTATGTATAGACGGCACCGTGATCCATCTCCATCACGATATTGCAGACCCTGTCAAGAAAATACCGGTCGTGGGTCACCATCAGAAGGGTACAGCGCGAACGACTGAGATAGCCCTCGAGGAACTCGATGGCGTCGATGTCCAGATGGTTGGTTGGCTCGTCCATTATCAGGAACTCTGCTTCAGTGGCCAGCATCTGAGTGATAGCTACACGCTTGACCTCACCTCCGGAGAGCTCCTTCATCTTTTGGTCCGGATCTGTCAGATTGAAATTGGTCAGGAATTTCAGAACCCTGCGTTCGTATTCCCAATAATGCTCCTGGTCGAGCCCTTTGGTAAACTCAGCACTCGATGACATTATCTGATCGAAAATTCCCTTTTCCGGATCGAATTCGTACTCCTGTTCCAGAAAGGCGATCTTGATGTCCTTGAGGAACATGATCTTTCCGCCCGAATCAGACTTGTCCTTTCCGGCCAATATCCTCATCAGCGATGTCTTTCCCGTTCCATTGGGAGCAATGAGAGCGATCTTGTCGCCCTCGTTTATATTGAATCCGATCCGCTCGAACAGCACCTTCGGACCATAACTCTTCGAAATATTCTCTATCTGGAGATAACTTGCCATATAAATTATTTCACCAATCTGAGCTACTTAAAGAATTTATCCACTTCCTTTACCGCATCAGGCAACGCAAACACCGCCACCCTGTCATATTCCTGAATGTGAGTATCACCCACGGCAATATACGACTCATTGCCCCTGATGACTCCGCCAATGATGGCATTCTTAGGAAAATTCATATCCTTGAGCGGCTTCTTCGTGATAGCCGTATCCGGAGCAACGATATACTCCAGCACCTCGGCATTTGTACCGCTCATATACTTGATGAACCTCACCTTGTTGCTAAGCGTGAACTTGAATATGCGGCTTGCAGTGATAAGCTTCTTGTTGATCACTGCATCCACACCCATACTCTCAGCCAGGCGTATGTACTCGATATTCTCTACCTCTGCGATAACCCTTGCGATTCCAAGACTCTTTGCCGCCACGCAGGCAAGGATGTTGGTCTCTGAATTATTTGTCACAGCCACAAAAGCATCATACTCCTTTATGGATTCCTCCAGGAGCATATCCGAATTACGGCCGTCACCATTTACAACGATCACATTGCTTGGAAGACTCTCCGACAAAGCAAGACACTTTGCCTTGTTCATCTCTATGAGTTTCACGGAATCCAGCACCTTGGCCATCTGCTTTGCCACCATCTCGCCGATCGGGCTGCCGCCAAGGATCATCACGCTGTTCACCTCGATGTTTCTCTTTCCGATATACTTCATCAGCATATCCATTCCCTCGCGCTTGGAAATGATGAACACGAGGTCGTGATATTTGAATTTCGTGTCGAATTTAGGAATGATCGTATCACTTCCGCGAGATATCGCCACCACGCGGAACTTCAACCCGTCCGCAGCGGCTACCTGGCTGAACTCTATCATGTTCATTCCAATCAGCGGAGAATCCTCTTCCAGCTTGAACACGCCGACCTGCAGCTTTCCTCTGGCAAAATCCATCGAATCGGTCGATGCTGTCCTTTTAAGGAGCTCGACAATCTCTCCGGCAGCAATCTTTTCTGGGTAGAACATCAGATCGATACCCATTTCGGTGAACAGATACTTGTTTTCGTACGACAGATATTCCTCGTTATTGATTCTGGCTGTAGCTTTCTTGCTTCCCAATTTCTTGGCAAGCATTGCGCTTACTATGTTCACATCCTGAGACTCAGACGGATTCACAGCAATGAAAAGGTCAGCTGTTGCTGCCCCGGCATCTTGAAGAGTCTGGATAGCGGAAGGATTACCCTCGACAGTCACGACGTCTGTCGTAGCGGCAAGCGCTTCCAGTCTTTCCAGTCTTTCGTCTATTACGGTGATGTCGTTGGCTTCATTGCTGAGCATCTTTGCCAAGTGCGAACCTACCTCACCGGCTCCCGCTATAATGATTTTCATAGCTTAGAAATTATAAAAGTCCTTATCCTTGATACTTGAGAATATCCTGTCTCCTTTCAGAATGGATGAAGTGATTATCCATTTCCTGTAAATTCCTGTCACTCGTCCTTTGCCTTCTGTGATAAATGCCATGATATCTTCTTTCGAAGGCCTCCTGAGCATTCCCGCCGCGTCTTTATGCGCCTTCAATACCGCCTTGAAACAATCGGTCTTCAGTGTCAGCAGATATACTGCGGCAGACATCCCATCCAGAATTTTCCGTATAAATATCCGTCTTTCTGCTTTTCTGAAGCCTTTGACTGCGGCCTCTTCTGCCGGCAGCTTTTTATATCCGAGTGCGAACGTCTTGGCAAGATTGTTCTCCAGCATCAGGATATTGTTCCTGAAATTAAGGTACAGCTTGAATGGCGAAGTGGCGGGCAAAGTACCTCCGCCGACATGATATACAATCGATTGCGGAACCACGCTTACCTTGTATCCATCCAGCTGCATCCTCCAGCAAAGGTCGATCTCTTCCATGTGCGCGAAGAATCTTTCATCCAGACCTCCGAGCTTTCTGTAAAGACTGCTTCTGACCATAAGGCAGGCTCCCGTTGCCCAGAATACATCTTTGGGATTGTCGTATTGGCCATTGTCCGTTTCCAGACGTTTCAGTACGCGGCCTCTGCAGAATGGATAACCGAACCTGTCAATATATCCTCCGGCAGCTCCCGCATATTCGAATTTATCTCTTTCCTGCCAGCTGTGCAGCTTCGGGGCGCAGGCTCCGCATTCGGGATGAGTGTCCATCCAATCCACCAGAGGAGAAAGCCAGTTTTCGGTAACTTCGATATCCGAATTGATCAGCACGAAGTATTCCGAGTCTATCTGCTCAAAGGCTTTGTTATATCCTCCGGTAAATCCGTAATTCTTTTCAAATGCTATAGTCCTGACCAGGGGAAATAACTCCTGCATTACTTTCAGGGATCCGTCTGTGGAAGCGTTGTCAGCAACGATGACTTCTGCCCCGTCAACCTTCCCGACCGAATGCAGGAGACCCGGAAGGAATTCCTTGAGAAATCCTTCCGTGTTCCAGTTCAATATGACTACAGCAGTCTTCATATCCTAATGGCAGCCGCAACCGCAGTCCTCGCCGTGTTCTTCACCGCAATGACCGCCCTCGCATCCGCCGCAATCTCCTCCGTGACCGTGGCATCCGCCGCATCCGCAACTGTGAACGAACTCGCCATGAAGTCCTTCGGTAAGTTCCTTCTCTGTCGCTTCACGTACTGTAAGTACCTCACCTGTGAAATGAAGGGTCTTGCCGGCCATCTGGTGGTTGAGGTCCATCTTGACGCTGTCTGCGCTTACTTCGAGCACTACACCCGGAATCACACCGCCCATAGGGCTGATCATAGGAATTGTATTGCCAGGTACGAGAAGATCCTCGCGAACCTCCCCGTTCACTTCGAATGCTGCTTTAGGCAGGTCAATGATCCTCTGAGGGTCAATTTCTCCGTATCCGTCAGCTGGTGAAAGAGTTACATCGAACTTGCATCCTGGCTCCATGCCTTCGATGTGAGCTTCGAGCTTTGGCAGAAGGCTGCCTGTTCCGTGAATATAGTCAAGAGGTCTTTCCTTTGTTGTGTGGTCGACAACCTGTCCGTCGACCTCAAGTTCGTAGCAGAATTCCACTACTGCATTCTGTGCGATTTTCATATTTTCAACGTTTTATCTTAAATTATAATTTTCATATGCCCCACCGGGACTGCCGAGCAGCGACTGGGGTAGATAGTACCGGCATCAGGCTGAGAAGGCCACGCCTTCGAAGGCTAATGTCGGTATCTGCCAGCGGGAACTTGGACGTGCGTCTGTGCCGGCGGCCATCAGACTGTTCCATAGCTCCAGTATGTTTCCTGTTATGAGCATTTCTCGTACAGGATGGGTGATTCTGCCCTTGCTGAAGGCAAATCCCTCTATTCCGTATGAGAAATCACCTGTGACAGGATTGCAGTTTCCTCCATTGAAACCAGTCACAAGAATTCCATTCTGAGCGAGCTTCAAAATATCTTCCAAAGATACTTCTTTTTCAGCGTCCTGCAAGTCTCTTCCTTTTATAAAAGGCATAAGACATGGTCTGGATATATCTTCGACAGTTGCCGGAATACCCATTTTTTCGGAATGGTATGTATTGACAAAATATTGCTTTATAACACCTTTTTCAATGATTGGGGTGTCCTTTGTCGCAGTTCCTTCAGTGTCGAAGAGTCTCGATCCGTTCTTGCCCGGGGTTCTGGCAAGATCCATAAGGGTCATTCCTTCAGGGAACAATTGTTTCCCCATACTGTCTTCCAGGAAAGACATTTTCTGCTGGATTGATGAAGCATTCAATGCCGTGAAGAGGGGAGAAGTAAGTCTTGAAGAGACTGTGCTGTCCACTACCATCCTGTAGATTCCGCTGCGCCTTTTCTTCGGACCGATCTGACTTACAGCTCTTTGCAGGGCCTTTTCTCCGATTGCATAGTCGGTTTCATCATATCTTGAACAGGTCTGCCACCAATATCCGCTGAATTTGTTTCCTTCCGGATCTTCAATGGTCATTTCAGAGAAAGTGCCGAAGGTGGTCTCGCTGTGTCTGCCTTCGAAACCATTGGAGTCTGCTACATAATTGTCGTCGGCAGTGCAGGAATATTCACATTCCTCGGATATGAGCCTGAAGCCTTGCTCCCGCTCTCTGAGGCTGGCATATTTGCTGAGTTTCATGGCGTTGGATAGCCTTTCTTCGGAATCCAGGCTGTAATATCTGTCATCAAAGAGTCCCAGTTCCCGTCCAGTGATGGCGTCTTTGGCAGTTCTATCAGGATCAGGAAGCCTTCTGCAATTGTCCTCTCCGAGCATCCTGACCATTTCGATGGCCTTTACGACAAATTCTTCCAATTCGCTCTGCTCGAGACGGTTTGTGGAGAATGTACCGTAGCGTCCGTCAACAAACAGATAGATGTAGATGGATCTGTCTGCGGAGTGGCTTACCTTGTCGAGTTCCCCGTTAAGGATGGTATATGAGTCGGTGACTGTCTTGTTGAGAGAGACTCTGGCTGCTGATGCTCCGCTGCTGACTGCATGTCTGATGCAGTGCTGTGCAAGTGATATTTCGTGTGGTGTTATCATATTATTCTCCTCCTACGGTCAGGCTGCTGATGAGTACTGTCGGCATTCCGCAGGAAACAGGAACGCTTTGTTCCTTGCCGCAGGTCCACGTGCCGTTGTCTATCTTCAGGTCATTGCCTACTGCAAGTATGTCAGCCAGAGCCTGAGGACCGTTACCTATGATGTTGATATCCTTTACAGGGGCAGTGAGATGTCCGTTCTCGATCAGGAAACCGCTCTTGACGAAGAAAGTGAAATCTCCTTCTCCGATCTTTACCTGGCCGTTGGAGAACTCATCTACATAGATTCCGTTCTTTACCGATGCGATGATTCCTTCCGGATCGGCATTCCCGCTTTCCATATATGTAGCCCTCATTCTCGGGATCGGATTATATCGGAAATTTTCCCTTCGTCCGTTTCCGGTAGGCTTCACGCCATACCAGCTGGCACTGATGCGGTCGTGAAGATAAGAGCAAAGTACACCGTCCTCGACCATGTATGTCTTCTCTGCAGGAACTCCCTCGTCGTCGTAATTGCCGGATCCTCTGTTATATGCCAATGTTCCGTCATCTACGACATTGACTCCTTTCGGACAAACCTGCTGTCCTGATTTGTCTGAGAAGATAGATTGACCTTTTCTGTTGAAATCGGCTTCGAAGGCATGTCCCATTGCCTCATGAAGCAGGATTCCGGATGCACCGGCACCCATCACCACGCTCATTTGTCCGCCCTTTGGCCTGATTGCCTCAAATCTCTGGTCAATACCTTTCACTGCCTCTTCAGCGATTTCATCGAGCAGGGCTTGCCCGATGAATTCCGCGCCGATCCTGAAACTTCTGGAAACGCTCTTGTTTTCTGTCTTGCCATCCTGCTGGAATACTGTCGTGACGCTGACACTTCCCATTGGTCTGGTATCAAAGGTAAGCTCACCGAGCGAATTGAACATCATTACGTCGGAAACCGAGTCGGAAAGCCTGATGATCACCTTTACGATTCTATTGTCCTTTGCCAGAATTGCCTTTTCGAGGTTGGTGAGAAATGGGAGGAAGGCGTTGGCACCCTTATCTCTCCAGTTTTCCTTCATAGGGTAGAGGTCATGCTGTCTGCTATCGACAGGATTGTATTCTCTCCGTGCAGAAGAGGAACCGTTAGCGATTGCTGAGGCAGCTTTGGCAGCACCCAGCATATCCTTCATTTCCGTGTTTTCCGAATATGCATATCCTGTCTTTTCTCCTTTAAGGACTCTGATTCCGACTCCGAAGTCGGTGTGGAAGCCCCCGGAAGACACAATGCTGTCTTTCAGCAGGAGATTGAAGAACGTAGTATGCTCGAAGTATAAGTCACAGTAGTCGCCTCCGTGCTTGAGGGCTGTTGCAGTGAGCTCCTGCAGCTGGGCTTCTGTTACCTTGAACAGGTCTGTATAATAATTTTTTGTAAACATTACAGCGATAAGATTTTACCGTTTTCTTCTGCCAGTTTCTGTCTCTCGTCCGAGATGGCCTTTATCTTCTCAAATGTAGCTTCATCCTTGATGTTGATCACATCATTCTTGGAACCTTCAGCGATTACGCGGAAAGGGATCTGCGAATTGTCTGCCAGAATCCATCTTTCGCAGATGGGAGCATATGAGTTGAAGAAATAATATATGCCGACGCTGTATCTTCTTCGGATCGTGTCTTCCGGTATATCGTGTCCTCCGGCTGCCACTCTCGCTTTTACTCTTTCTATCGCCATCTCAGGTGAATTAAGCCAGAAATATAATAAGGTCACTGTGTAACCTGCATCTTGTGCCATCTTCACAGTCTTGAGCAATGTCCTGGTAGCCAATGTTGTCTCCACAGCGAAGTCCTTCTGCTTCTTCAGAAGATATCTGAATTTCAATATCATATACTTGCTGGCCTGTATTGCTGCCTTTGAAGGATCAAATGGAGACAATCCTTTTGCGAATTCGTCAGAATTGACAAATTCCCTGCAGTCTAGCATTTCCGGCAGAAGGGAGTAGGAGGCTGTGGTCTTGCCGGCGCCGTTGCAGCCTGATATTATGTACATCCTTGGCATAGTCTAAAAATTTATAAATTGTGCGATAGCTGCGTTGCAGCTCGCCTCTTGAATCCTCACAACCGGAAGGTTGCTCCGGTTCACTCGTCTCGCGCGCCTTGCTCTCGCGCAATTTCTGAAATTTTTATTGGTTGCGTTTACTCAATTTCTGAAATTTGACGTGAACGGTGGGTTAGTTGGTGTTGTTTTCTGTTTTCGTTTTGCTCTCGCGCAATTTCTGAAATTTTTGTTGTTGTGAATTTTGTGTTTTACTCAATTTCTGAAATTTGACGTGAACGGTGGGTTGTTATAGTTTTCTGTTTTCGTTTTGCTCTCGCGCAATTTTTGAAATTTTTGTTGGGGGGTCGGTCGAAAGCACGTTTGGGGCTGTTTTTGTGCTTTGGGACCGTATTCTGGTTGGTGAAAGAACAAAATTGGTCATTTTTGTGCTTTCGGTTTGGGAAATTGGCTTCGAAAGAACGAAATTGGCTGTTTTTGTGCTTTGGAACCGTATTTTGGTTGGTGAAAGAACAAAATTGGTCGTTTTTGTGCTTTCGGTTTATTGCTGGTGTGTAACTCCGTATCCGAACAGGGCAAAGTCGCCTTTGCAAGGGTCGTCGGGCCATATCTCCTTGAAGGCGTCAGTGATCTCCCGGGCGGTAACAATATCTTTCTGACTCCGTGACGTTAGTCCCAATGCAGTTGCCTGGTCGTAAACATGTACATCCAGAGGCAGAATCAGTTCCTTCTTGTCCGATGATTTCCAGAGTCCTAGATCCACCTTTCCGTCATCCCTCACCATCCATCTTCTCATCATGCTGATCTTCTTGTTCGGAGCCTTCCTGTCTTCCTTCTGACCGAAAATCTGAGTGCGTATCTCCTGGTCAGTCAGACCTTCCAGACTGCCTTTTTCGGAATATATCTTCTGCATTCTGGTGCAGATGGCCGCGAACTCGCTCCACTTTACCGTCCTGTGAAGACTGACATTCTCGTTCCTGTACTCTCCGTTCATTACATAATCGTATGGTCTCCAGCACATTTCGTCGAACATTCTTGTGCAGTCGCGCACGATCATAGCCCTTCTGCCCCAAGCCAGATGAGCGGAAAGCAATGCTGCAATCTCCACGTCGGCCAGTGACGCCTGCCCGGCTTCCAGTTTCCGGGCGAATTGTGTCGGGAAGATGATAGGATCCTCCTGGAAATACTTAGGATCGTTATACTCTTCAGCCCATTCGATAAGGGTCTCTTTAACTCTTGTATCCATAATCTTACAAATATAATAAAAATAGGGATTGATATACCTGTTTGCATTAAAACATGCAGCACTCATATGCTTAAATTGCTATAGATGTCATGCAGGTATATCATTCTCTAAAATTATTGCAGATACAGTGAGGTTTGGCACGTCATATGAAAAGGGGCAATTCATAAGAATAATATCAACCCTTAAAAATGACTGCAATGAGCAATTTCATCGAGGATTATCTTCAGAATCCATCACAGGCTATCTCATCGGCACGAGAGCGTGCTGACCGCAAATTCAGCTTTGACTCATTCGACCAGCAACAGATATATAAAGAAATGGCATCGCCGGAATTCCATCTGTATGAGGCTATGGTGATGTCTGATGTAAATGAAAATACGCCACGATCAGGCATGTATGCTGTCGTGGCGTAATAAAAAAGGCTTGCCGGTCATTATAGTGCCGGAAGGATATGTTTCCAGATCAGATTGATCTCCTCCTGCATATCCGAGATGTCTGCAGTAGTAACCACTACTGCATTTTTATCAGGTATCATTATGATATATTGACCATTGGCTCCGTCTGCACGGAAAGCGTTGTAGCGGCATCTCCACATCTGGTAGCCGTAGCCTTGAAGCCAATCGCTTGTCTTGGCGAAGTTTTTAGGGAGCTGCGGGATCATGTCAGAATTGATACCAGCCATAACGCTCTGAACCTGAGCCTTTGATGCTTCTTCTATCCACCACTCTGGAACCACCTTTCTGCCATTGAATTCTCCTTTCTGGAGCAGCATCTGACCCATCTTGGCCAGATCCTCGGTCTTCAGATAAAGTCCCCATCCGCCGGTGTTGATGCCCTGAGCGCTTTCTGCCCAGCTTACGTTATTGATTCCAAGAGGTCTGAACAGTCTTGGGTAGAGGTAGTCGGTGAGTTTTTCGCCTGTATATTTCTGTACGATGGCAGAAAGCATGTATGTTCCGAGGCTGTTATAGCAATAGATTGTTCCCGGCTTATGTGTTACCGGGTGTGAGAGGAAGACCTTTCTCCAGTCGTCCTCTGATGACCAGGCAAGACGTGTAGGGTCTGTGCTGTGGCCGCAATTCATTGTGAGAAGGTCCTTTACGGTCATTGCAAGGAGGTTCTCGTCAGGGTTCTCCGGAAGATATTCTGGGAAAATATCCGCCACCTTGTCCTCGAGTTTGAAGTGGCCTTCTGAGATGGCGAAACCTACTGCCATTGAAGTGAATGTCTTGCTGACAGAGTTCAGGATGTGCGGCTCGTTTTCCTTGCCTTCGCTCATCCAGTTTTCATAAATTACATTGCCGTTCTGGACGATCATTATGCTGTGAAGGTCCTGGCCGGCCTTTGCTACTGCAGCAAGGTATTTGTCAGCTGCTTTCTGCATTTTTGCGGATGCCTCAGCACGCGGAAGCTGCTTTGTAAGATAGTTGAAGTCGATGAGATTGATTCCTTTTTCTTCGATTGCCTTCTTTACCTCAGGGCTTTTCAGAAGGTCTGTAACTCCCTGTCGGTCAATGGCTACATCTTCGTATCCGATGTGCATAACGGTCTGCATTTCCGAGTCGTCATATGCAGGATGCTCCACGAACAGATATCGCTTGCCTTCTTCCATCTGGTCCAGGGTCTTGATGAAGCTTGCTATCTTCTCCTCTGCGGTGGCTTTAGGCCCGGTAAATCCTACATATGTGAAGTCGTATTGTTCTCCTGCACCGGCTCTGTCTATCGAAGGAAGTCCGTATTCTTCGGAAAGTTTCTGAACGAGTTCAAGAACCTCAGGACTGAATCCTGTGGACATCATATGTCCGGAAATATGTGTTATCTGAGGGATATTCTTCAAGGCAAGTTCGATCTGGGCGCGGAACTCCTGCTCGATCTCCTTGAGGTCAAACTTTGAAGCATTCTCCATTACAGACTGACCCGGGTATGCCGGATTCGGACCCATCATAGGGAAGAAATATCCGTTTTCATCCACAAGGGAAGGACAATGTGTCAGCGGTCTCCATTTTACATTTTCCCATTCGCTGGTAAGTGCAAGGTGGATTCCCACATCCAGGCCGGGATTTTCCTTCAGCATCTTTACGGCTTCCGGAAACCACCCACCCACGGCGAGAACCTCCACGGATGTGGCTATTCCGTTCCTGTAGGTGTCGATGCTGGCATTATTGACAGAATGGAATGCTCCCATGTCATCGATTCTGATGACCAGATCCTGGGCTTGTACTGATATGCCGGCCATGAACAAGGCAGCGGCAGTGAAGATCTTCAGATGTTTCATATTTTTATCGGTTAGATACCCAAATATACGCTTTTTCTTATACCTTCAGCATCATTTGTGGCAGAAATTTCAAAGGTGAACAAATAGAAAACATAAATGAACGATAGTGTAATGCATCCCAAGGGCGTTTTTCTTAATTTTGTCGCATATCGTTGTTCTCTTGTTTTGCCATCCGGAGTTCAACGAAGAATCTGTATGGATATTTAAACACAAGCTAATAACAATCTTATGAAAAAGATCATTCTTTTTATAGCTGCAACCTTTTCATTTGCAGCTGTATCCCATGCACAGGGATGGTTCCGTCAGCCGACTCCGAACGATACTCTTCGTTCGACAGTCATCCTGCCGGATAATTCTGTGGTTTTTCAGATCTATGCACCAAATGCTGAGAAAGTCGCAGTTATGGGTGACCTCCCATGGGACAAGCCGGCAGTCTTCACTAAAGAGGACAATGGAGTATGGAAAGGTAGACTGACTAAGATGGATGAGGGTGTCTATCGCTACAGATTCATGATAGATGGTATGAATGTCTATGATCCAAAGGCTCCTGCAGCAGGTGAGACATCTGCGCTTCTTACCGTGGCTCCAAAGGGTGACGAGTTCTTTGCAATGAAAAATGTGCCGCATGGTGCGGTCGCAGAAAGATATTATTGGTCCGAGACCCTCGGAGCGATGCGTCGTCTCCATGTGTGGACTCCTGCAGGATATGAAAAATCTACTGATACCCTTCCGGTTCTTTACCTCGTTCACGGGGGAGGAGATACCGATAATTCATGGCCAGGTGTAGGTGCGGCAGGTCTTATTCTTGACAATCTTATGGCGGAAGGCAAGATGAAGCCGATGCTTGTAGTCATGCCTAACGGAACAATCGAGGTCCCTGGAGGAGATATGATGGCAGAGGTTCCTCTTTTTGCCAAGGATATGATCACCAGTATCATTCCTTTCATCGAAGATAATTACAGAGTTTGCACTGATCAGGCAAACAGAGCAATGGCAGGACTCTCAATGGGAGGTATGGAGACTCTTGAAGTGACTCTGAACAATCCTGAAATGTTCAGCTATGTATGGGTGCTCAGCTCAAGCTTTGCTCCTGGTAATAAGGAGGTTTACGAGTATGAGCGTGGCCGTCTGAAGAGAGAGGCTGAGCGCTATAATAAGAATTTCAAGCTTTTGGTCTTCACTCAGGGAGGTCCGTCAGACATCGCTTACAACAATTGCAAGGAAACTCTCAAACTTTTCGACGAGGCTGGAATCAAGTACGAGTACAATGAAGTACCTGGCGGTCATAGCTGGACAGCCTGGAGGCGGAATCTGTATGATCTTGCACCAAGACTTTTCAAATAATCTGCACTACGTTGTTCCTGGAGAATCACTTTGTGGTAATTCCGGATGGATGAAGTTTCTGATGAATCGTAAGTGGTTGGCTCTCATGGATATAAGAAATATGCCTGCTGCAAGGATGCAGCAGGCATATTGTTTAAACCGCTGATGCACAATGTGCTGTGCGTCACTATTTGATCTCAGTCTGGATGGTCTGACGGATGTCGTTAGATGCAGAACCTACGAGGATCTCGATCTTGCCTGGCTCGAGAACCCATCCGTTTGTCTCCATATCCCAGTGTGCAAGCTCGCTTACAGGGAACTCGAGAGTTACAGTCTTGGTCTCGCCACCCTTGAGAGTGATTCTGTCGAATGCCTCGAGCTCCTTGAGAGGACGCTCTACCTTAGAATCAATTCTCTTCACGTAAAGCTGAGCCACCTCGTCGGCCTCCATGTTTCCGAGGTTCTTGAGGTCGAATGTTACGATCATGTTGTCCTTCTTGCGCTTGCAGCTGAGTGCTCCGTACTCGAAGTCAACATATGAAAGACCGTGGCCGAATGCGTACATTACAGGAACTTCCTTAGTCTCGAACCATCTGTAACCTACGAAGATACCTTCTTTGTATTCAGAAACCGGCTTAGGAAGATTAGCGATGTACTCCTGGATCTGCTCTGGAGTGTAACCGGTAGCGTCGAGACGGTAGCGGAGTGTGAAGAGGTCCTCGCCTGCGCTCTTGCCTGGGAATACGCCGAGTGCATATGCAGGTGAATCCTCGAGCTTGAGTGGGAATGTGAATGGAAGCTTTCCTGAAGGAGCGATGTCACCGAAGAGAACCTCAGCGAGTGCTGTACCGCCCTCAAGACCGTTCCACCATCCCTGAACGATTGCTGGAGAGTAAGGCTCAAGGAAACGAAGGTCTGTAGGACCACCTGAGATGAGGACTGTAGCCACGTTAGGGTTAGCCTCGTAGAGAGCCTTGATAACCTCGTTCTGTCCGTTAGGAAGGTCGATGTTCTTTCTGTCGCTACCCTCAGTCTCGATTGACTTGTTTGTACCTCCGAAGAAGATAACCATGTCAGCCTCCTTTGCGAGAGCTACTGCTTCAGCAAGAAGAGCTGGATCAGCTGGCTCAGCTGGTGAGTTAGCTACGAGCGGATCAACAGCTGCAGGTCCGCGGCCCCACATTCTCATCTGATAGTTCTTGTAACCAGGTGCGTAAACTACCTCTACGCCAGCCTCGGCAGCTCTTGCCTGAATACCTTCGAGAGGTGAGATCTCGTAGAGAGTCTTCACACCTGCACCGATACCGCCGGCTGCAGTAGTGAGGACAGCGTTCTGACCGATTACAGCAATCTTCTTAACTTCCTTTGAGATAGGGAGGTTACCCTCGTTCTTGAGGAGGACAATTGACTTCTGAGCGATTTCATAAGCGATCTTCTGAGTCTCTGGCTGTGAAGTCATGATTGTGTTTGCTACATCCTCTGGAACAGGCTCGATAGCAAAACGGAGACGGAGGATCTCACGAACCTTAGCGTCAACGACAGACTCGTCGAGAGCACCGTTTCTTACAGAGTCGATAAGTGCCTGGCCGAAGTAGTTGTCACCTGTCATCTGTACGCAGAGTCCGCCGAGAGCTGCACCCATTGTGCTGTGAGTTCCACCCCAGTCAGAAACTGTCATTCCCTTGAAGCCCCACTCGCCGCGGAGGATCTCGTTGTTAAGGTGTGCGTTCTCTGAACAGTAGTAGCCGTTTACTTTGTTGTAAGCTGGCATGACACACATCGCGCCACCTTCTTTAACAGCAGCCTCGAATGGCTTGAGGTAGATCTCGCGCATTGTTCTTTCGTCGGCTATCACGTCTACACTACCACGGTTGGTTTCCTGATTGTTGAGTGCGTAGTGCTTGAGACATACAGCTGTACCTGCGTCCTGTGAACCCTTGGTGTACTCTACTGAAAGTCTCGCTGCAAGAACAGGATCCTCAGAGAGGTACTCGTAAGTACGACCGCCTACAGGGAGACGCTGGATGTTGATAGCAGGGCCGAGGATGATATCCTTTCCTCTGAGACGGCCTTCCTTACCCATTGCCCATCCGTTCTTGTAGGCCATTTCCTTTGACCAGGTAGCAGCAAGTGCAGAACCGGTAGGGAAGTAAGTGGCTGAGTCAAGAGTCCATCCGAGTGAACGGAAACCGTCGCCGTTCTCTTCACGGATACCGAAAGGACCGTCTGTGTACTTGATGTCCTGGATTCCAAGACGTGGAACTCCCTCTGAAGACATGTTTGTCTTGCTGTGGAGCATTTCTACTTTTTCCTCAAGAGTCATCTGGGCGATGATCTCGTTGATCTTTTTGTCATTGACAGTAAGTCTGTCCTGTGGAGACATACTGTTGCAGCATCCTGTAGCTACGGCGATTGCCATGAAGCCTGCAAGGATGATTGAAGAAGTTGAACGTTTCATAGATTTATTTTAATAAAATATCGATTGATTCATAGTAAATCAATGTAAATATAAGCAGAATTTATAATTTACGAATCCTATTGCTGTTTATTTAAACAAATTGGAAATAAAATGATAGAATCAGCAAATGTATATGACGAAAAATGCCTAATTTCGCGGTAGACACGATAAACTGACCCAAATATGAGAACAAATCTTTTTTCATCTTTGATTATCTTTCTTGGAATTTGCGGATGTGCAGGAAATACGTCTGTGGATTACACAAGGGGCATCGGAGAGTATCCCGGAAAGACAGATGACTTTGCCGGTCCGGAGGTGGTAGCTGGAGGAGAGTATAGAAATCTTGCTCTTCACCGCGCGGCTTACCACTCTTCAAGTTATGATTACAACCTTACAGGACATCTTGCCACAGATGGAATTGTTCTTGATAGGATGCCTTATCATATCGATGTGCTCACTCACAAGGGGACGGTCGAAAAGCGGGACAAGGAAAGGATATTCGATGATAATACTACCAATATCAGTGTAGAGGGTGGCAATGGCGCATATCTTCTTGTTCAGATCAATGGTGACGCTGCAGATGCGGATATGCTCGCATTGAACGGTACCGCGATGTGTGATCTCGATGCTCCCAAAGGATGGACTGTAAAGGTACTGGCTTCTGCTGATGGACTTTCATGGGATGTACTTGATTCATTCGGGGGAGCGGATCTTCCTGGAGAGGCACGTGTGGCGAGGAATTCCGGAGGTGGATCTCAGAATGTCGCTGTGGCATCCGGTCTGAAAAATACCCAGATGACTGCAGAGATGAAAGAATATATACGTATGATGGAGAGCCGCAGGAACTTTAATTTCGAAGTAGAGATCCCTCGAGGAAAGGCATATAGTCATTTCCTTTTCGATCTGGATGCCCCTGCAGTACAGACATGGAATGTGTCGGAGGTGAATTTCTTCAAGGAAGATGCTGAGGTGAGCATTCTCCCTTCTCATAACTTCACCAGTGCCTGGATGAGCCAGACTGCAGATGCAGAGTGGATATATGTGGATCTTGGTGCTCAGGCAGAATTCGACAAGGTCAGACTTCATTGGATCTGTCCTCCTGCAGGAGGCTCAATCGAGACATCTGATGATGCTAAGAACTGGAAGAAGATAGCTGTGCTGCCTGCTGGCGAGGATGAAATTGCTGTAAAGGGAAAAGGAAGATATGTACGCCTTTCGTTGGATGGTGCATCTGATGGCAAGCATATAATTCTCAGTGAGATGGAAGTTTACGGAACAGGTGGCGTGACCCTCAGGGCGCAGGCTCAGACTCCTGCTGAAGGTGGAAAGATGATACTGACAAGAGGTGGCTGGAAGATCCAGCGCGCACCTCAGGCGGAGGCTGATGGCAAGGAACTTTCGACAGTAGGCTTTGATGATCAGAGCTGGCTTCCTGCAACTGTTCCAGGTACTGTGGCTACATCGTATTACAATGCAGGAGCTATCGCAGACATCCGTTATGACGACGACCAGCTTCAGATTTCAGAGTCATGGTTCAATTCAGATTTCTGGTATCGCAATGAATTCGTGATTCCTGCAGATTTCGCAGGCAGAACCATGATGCTGAACTTTGACGGAATCAACTGGAAGGCTGATGTATATGTAAACGGTGAGCAGGCCGGTAGAATCGAAGGTGCCTTTACCAGAGGAAAATTTGACATCACTGACCTTGTGAAGGCCGGCCAGACCAACGCCCTCGCTGTCAGGATATACAAGAATGACAATCCGGGTGTCATCAAGGAGCAGACAAGATATAGTGCAGACGTGAACGGTGGAGAAATCGGAGGCGATAATCCTACATTCCACGCTAGTATCGGCTGGGACTGGATCCCTACTGTAAGAGGCCGCAACATAGGTATCTGGAATGATGTATATCTCACTTCTCACGACGGTGGAGTTACTGTAGATGATGTGTTCTTTGATACAGACCTTCCTCTCCCTGATACGAATTATGCTGATATCAAGCCGGTTATCACATTGACCAATCATAATGATGCTCAGGCAAGTGGTTCGATCAAGGTGAAGTACGGTCCTCTCGCTTTCAGTAGCGATGTGACTTTGGCGGCAGGTCAGACAAAGGATGTTGCAATGACTCCTGTCAGATTTGATAATCCTGAGCTCTGGTGGCCGAACGGATATGGTGAGCCTCATCTCTATGATGTAGAGGTCGCTTTTGAGACCGAAGGAAAGACTTCAGATGTAAAGAAGGTCAAGAGCGGAGTGCGTGAGATGGCCTATACTATGGATAATGATATCCTGGATATCTTCGTCAATGGAAGAAGGCTCATAGCCAACGGAGGTAACTGGGGATTCCCGGAAATCAATATCAACTACCGTGCTCGTGAATATGACATTGCTGTAGGATATCATGCAGATATGAATTTCACCATGATCCGTAACTGGGTCGGAATGACAGGTGACGAGGAATTCTATGAAGCCTGCGACAGACACGGAATGATGATATGGCAGGACTTCTGGCTTGCCAACCCTTATGACGGACCGGATCCGTTCAATGAAAAGATGTTTGTCGCAAATGCTGAGGATTATCTCAGAAAAATACGTAATCATCCGTCTATCGGTCTTTACTGCGGACGTAATGAAGGAAATCCTCCGCAGACATTGGATAATGAATTGATACGTCTGGTATATGAACTTCATCCTGGTCTGCATTATATCTCCAATTCGGCATCAGGTCCTGTCAGCGGTCATGGCCCGTACAGAGCACTTCCGGTCAAGGAGTATTTTGCTGCAGAGCGAGGCAAAGACCGTCTCCACAGCGAGAGAGGTATGCCGAATGTAATGACTTATGAGAGCATGAGCAGGATGCTTTCTGAAGAAAATCAGTGGCCTCAGAACAGTGTGTGGGGAGTTCACGACTTTACACTCGAGAATGCCCAGAGCTGTGCCACATTCAATGGCATGATTCAGACAGCATTCGGTGAAGCATCTGACCTCAAGGAATTTACCGAGTGGGCGCAGTGGATCAATTATAACGGCTACCGCGCTATGTACGAGTCAAGAAGCTGGAACAGAAAGGGTCTGATCATATGGATGAGCCACTCTTGCTGGCCTTCTATGGTATGGCAGACTTATGACTATTATTTCGAGCCTACAGCGGCATATTTCGGAGCAAAGAAAGCCTCTGCACCTATACGTATCCAGTGGAACCCTGTTTCTGAGCAGGTAGAAGTAGTCAATAATAATGCAATGGATCAGAACGGTCTCAAGGCTGAGGCTATGATTGTCAATTATGATGGCAAAGTCATTTATCAGACAAGCGCTGACCTTGACTCCAAGGAAGATACTACAACTCCTGTTTATGGTCTTGCCTTTGATTCTCCTGAACTGTCAGATGTTTATTACATCAAGCTAAGGCTCACTCAGGGCGACAGACTGATTGCAGATAATTTCTATTGTCTCGGCAAGGAGGAAGGCAATCTGCAGCAGCTGCATTCGCTTCCTCAGGTGAAGGTCGATGCTGATACAGCTGTGAAGAAGTCCGGTGACAGATGGGAGGCAAAAGTTCAGCTGAAGAATAATGCTGATGTACCGGCCTTGATGATCCGCCTCAAGGTTTATGGAAAGAAGACAGGCGAGAGCATCCTGCCGGCGTTCTATTCTGATAATTATATCTCGCTCCTGCCGGGTGAAGAGAAAGAGGTAACCATCACATTCAAGGATGAGGATACCAGAGGAGAGCGCCCAGCAATTGAAATCAGCGGATTCAACATTAAATAAGCGGATATGAAGAGACAGATTGCTTTTGCAATATCCATTATGATGCTTGCATCATGCGGTGCACGTTGGAGTGAAACTCAGACGGAGAACGGATATAATCTTGTAACCCAGAAAAAAGGTCAGACACTTGGTTATACACCAGGTTCCGGAGTGACTATCCTTACCGTGGACGGATATGCATTCAAGGATATGAACCGCAACGGAAGTCTTGAGCCGTATGAGGACTGGAGACTTTCTGCAGAGGAAAGAGCTGCTGATCTGGCTTCGCGTCTTCCGATAGAAGAAATTGCAGGAATGATGCTTTACAGTTCGCATCAGTCCGTACCTTCAGGAGGAGGAATGTTTGGAGGAGCGACATATAATGGCAAGCCTTACGCGCAGAGCGGTGCAGCTGCTTCAGACCTTTCCGACGCGCAGAAGAAGTTCCTAACAGAAGACAATCTCAGGGCGGTGCTGGTTACTACAGTCGAGTCGCCTGCTGTCGCTGCAGCATGGAACAATAATATGCAGGCCCTGGTAGAGAGTCTGGGACATGGCGTTCCAGTGAATACATCATCTGACCCTCGTCATGAGACATCTGCTACTGCGGAGTACAATTACGGCGCCGGTGGAGAGATATCTCATTGGCCTACATCCCTTGGTCTTGCTGCTACTTTCGATCCTGCATTGGTAGAGGAGTTCGGACGTATTGCGGCAGAGGAATATCGTGCGCTTGGTATTGCTACGGCACTTTCTCCACAGATCGACCTTGCAACAGAACCACGTTGGACACGTTTCTACGGCACATTCGGTGAGAGCCCTGAGCTTGATACCGATATGGCACGTGCATATGTAGATGGTTTCCAGACAAGTGCAGGTGAAGATGAGATTGCAGACGGATGGGGCTATAAGAGCGTCAATGCAATGGTGAAGCATTGGCCGAGCGGCGGACCAGAGGAAGCAGGTCGTGACGCGCATTACAATTATGGAAAATATGCCGTTTATCCTGGCGGAGCTTTCGAAACTCACCTCAAGCCGTTTACCGAAGGTGCGTTCAAGCTCAATGGCGCTACAGGCAAGGCATCTGCCGTAATGCCATATTATACAATATCTACCGGCATCGATCCTTCAGGAAAGAATGTCGGCAACAGCTACAGCAAATATATCATTACCGATCTTCTCCGTGATAAATATGCTTACGACGGAGTGGTATGTACCGACTGGAACATCACATATGACAATATGGGCATCGACAAGTTCGACGGTAAGTGCTGGGGAGTAGAGGAACTGACTGTCGCTCAGAGACATTACGAATGCCTCAAGGCTGGTATCGATCAGTTCGGAGGTAATAATGATAAAGGTCCGGTACTCGAAGCATATGCAATGTGGGTGGAGGAATTCGGACAGGAATCAGCTGATGCACGATTCAGAGACTCAGCAAGACGTCTGCTCCTGAATTCATTCCGTACAGGACTCTTCGAGAATCCTTATCTGGATCCTGCAGTTTCAGAAGAGATAGTCGGAAAGCCTGAGTTTATGGAAAAAGGCTATGAGGCTCAGCTTAAGTCTGTAGTAATGGTGAAGAACTCTGGAAATGTTCTTCCTATGAAGGCGGACGAAGGTAAGCTCAAGGTTTATGTGCCTCAGAGATATTTCCCTCAGATCGTGAATTTCTTCGGTATGGTGACTCCGGAAAGATGGGAGGATACATTTGCAGAGGATCTTCTATCGAAATATTATGAGCCTGTTACAGACCCTTTAGAGGCAGATTTTGCAATCGTTGTCATCGATGCACCTACCTCCGGAACCGGCTATAGCGCAGAGGATGTCAAGAAGGGTGCTAACGGATACCTTCCGATCAGCCTTCAGTACAGCGATTATACCGCTGAGCACGCGCGTGAGGTATCATTGGCCGGTGGTGACCGCCTGGAGAAATCAGCCAACAGATCATATAAAGGCAAGAGCGTAAAGACTGTCAATAAATCAGATCTTCAGACAGTTATTGACACAAAGAAGGCAATGGGAGACAAACCTGTCATCACTATTGTAAACACCGGCAAACCTTTCGTTCCTGAGTTCGAACCATATTCTGATGCAGTCCTTGTATGTTTCGGATGTCAGAATCAGGCTATCCTCGATCTTGTGAGCGGTGCTGCTGAACCGTCTGCTCTGCTTCCTATGCAGCTGCCTGCCGATATGAAGACCGTTGAACTTCAGATGGAAGATGTTCCTTTCGATATGGAGTGTTATGTGGATGCCGCAGGCAATGCATACGACTTTGCATACGGTCTTAACTGGTCTGGACGCATTGATGACGAGCGAGTAAGGAAATATGGTAATAAATAATAATCTCAATGTCAAGAATTCTTTATATCATGCTGCTGACAGTGTTCATGTCAGCAGCATGTAATAATAATGACCCTGTCCCTCCTGCAGATATTCCGGATACCGAGGAACGTCCGGAAATCGAAGGAATGTACCTTGGAGGAGATATATCTGTGTTGCAGAGTTATGATGATAAAAAGGTTCCTTATTACGATGCTGATGGTAATAAGATTGATGATGTGCTTAAGTATATGAAGGGTGAGAAGGTTGGCTGGAATGCTCAGAGGGTCCGCCTTTTCGTGGATCCTAAGCGAGTCAATCCTGACGGAGGAACAGATGCACAGGTGTGTCAGGACATAGACTATGTGGTGCGTCTTTGCAAGCGTATCAAGGATGAGGGATTTGCCTTGATGCTTGATTTTCATTACAGCGATACTTGGGCCGATCCGTCGAATCAGTGGATTCCGGCTCAATGGGCGTCCTTGAATGAAACAGAACTCTGGAATAAGATATATACATATACTAAGGAATGTCTTCAGAAACTGGTGGATGCCGGGGCTGCGCCTGATTTCATCCAGCCGGGCAATGAAATCTCTTATGGTATGCTCTGGAGTGTAGATGTCAATCGTAATTCCAGAGTCAATCGCTGCTATAGTGATTCTCCAGCAGAAAACTGGAACCGTTTCATCGGATTCCTTCAGCAGGCTTCAAAGGCTTGCCGTGAGGTATGCCCGAAAGCAGGAATCATCATTCATACAGAGCGTTCTGGTGATCCTAAGGCACTAAAGGATATATACAGTCGTCTCTCCTGTGTAGATTATGATATCATAGGTCTCTCATATTATCCTATCTGGCATAACTCCCTGTCAGTCCTTTCTCAGTCTCTTGATCTTCTGGCAGAAGAATTTCCCGATAAAAAGGTACAGATCGTCGAGACTGCATATCATTATCAATGGCAGCCGCCACTGGGACAGGGTATAGAATATGATTTCTCGTCTCAATGGCCGGTTTCTCCCGAAGGACAGGCAGCTTTTGCCAAGGACCTTATCAAAGAACTCAAGAAACATCCGAATGTAAACGGCCTTTACTGGTGGTTTCCCGAAGAGAATGGAAACGGCCCCGACTGCTCAGTCCTTACCGGATGGGTCAATCGAGGCCTTTGGGATAATGAATCACATCGTGCATTGCCTGCACTGTATGTTCTTAAGGAATTTATTTAAAGATCTTCTGGGCGAAGATAGTCAGATATTCTCTCCAGTTGCGCCAGATATGGCCGCCTTCTGATTCATAGAATGATACCGGATATCCCTTTTCTTCGCAGTAGTCCTTGAGGAGGCGTGCGTTTCTCATGGCTCCGTCTGTGTTGCCGCATGCTATCCAATAGAGTTTTGGTTTAGCTGCGAATACTGCTTCAAGTTCCTGGTCATTCTCCTTAGGTGGAACTGTGCCTGAGAACATTCCCACATAACCGAACATTGACGGATACTTGCGCGATAATGCAGCAGACTGGCGGCCTCCCATCGAAAGTCCTGCCACGGCACGGCTGTTCTTGTCTTTCTTTACGCGGTAGTTCGCCTCAATATATTTGATGATGTCTGGGAAGCTCTCTTCCACCTCTACAGTGGACTGTGAGCGGCTGTTTGTCATTGTAGGCTGGAACATATTGACAGCAACTCCTGGAGCGGCCTGATTGAAATATACACCGTTAGGCATCACGAGAATCATCGGCTCTGCCTTTCCTTCAGCAATCAGATTGTCAAGAATCTGAACTGCCCTTCCGAGGTCTGACCAAGCGTCTTCATCACCTCCCGATCCGTGGAGAAGATAGAGAACCGGGTACTTTGTCTTTGTATTCTTCTCATATCCGGCAGGGGTATATACTGTCATTCTTCTCTGTGTCCCGAGTGTAGGGGACTCATACCATACCTTCGATACATTGCCATGAGGTGTGTCGTTTACCTGATAATACCATCCCTTGTCGCCCTTTTCTGTGCTGATTGTGAAGATATTGGTCCATGTGGCGATGTCGCGGTTCTGGTAGATGTTGGAAGGGTCCATCATCTTCTGTCCATCCACATACAGGGTATATGAATACAATTCACCTTCTAGCGGAGTCGAAGTGAATGTCCACATACCGTTATTCTCCACAAGATCAGCTCTGCCCGGGGCATCGTAGATCATTTCGCGTCCGTCTCTTTGATATTTTATCTGCTGGGTAGGAAGGAAATCTCCGCTGATTTGTACTGTTACAGCCTTGGGATTGTAATATCTGAATGTGACGGTATTATCTGCATTGATTTCGGGTGATACGATACCGGTACCCGGTCCGAGTGCTTGCTGTGCAAACAAAGCTGCGCCCCATAAAAGAGACGCAGCGATGATTAGAAGTTTTTTCATAGATTTTGTGTTTATTTCTGAAGAGAGAGTTCATTGATAGGGGCAGCAGGAGCAAGGACATTATTTGTCTTCCAGCTTTCTGCCTTCTTGAGTCTGTACTCGCCGGTTCCGCGGATATCGGCTGCATTTGCTCCGAACATCACCTTGTATGTACCAGCTGCTGTCTCCCATGCTGAAGTAGCCTCATTGAATGAAGCGAGAGTGTACTTGTCAACATTGATTGTAAGAGTCTGAGCCTCACCTGGAGCAAGCTCCTTGGTCTTTGCGAAGCCCTTGAGCTCGAATACCGGCTTCTCGAGTCCGCCTGCAGGAGCTGCTACGTAAAGCTGAACAGCTTCCTTACCTGCTACTGAACCAGTGTTCTTCACAGTGATAGTAGCTGTGAAACCGTCTGCTGTAGCCTTTACGACCGGCTTGCTGTACTCGAATGTAGTGTAAGACTTACCGTATCCGAATGGATAAGATACAGGGGCGTCTGCAGTCTGGAAATATCTGTAACCTACATAGATACCTTCCTCGTAGTATGTCTCGTCCACATTCTTTGCCTTTTTCTGAGGACCGCCCCAGAGGAAATCCCACTCACCTCTCTGAACGTTCTTGTGGTAGTATGGGAAGTTGTGTGATGACGGGATATCGAGGTAGCTTACAGGGAATGTCATAGGGAGCTTACCTGAAGGGTTTGCCTGTCCGCAGAGGATGTCAGCTACTGCGTAACCACCTTCCTGACCTGGTGTCCAAGCGAGGAGGACAGCGTCAGGGATATGTTTCCATGATGCAGTCTCGATAACTCCACCGATGTTGAGAACTACTACGAACTGTTTGCCGGCTGCGTGATATACATCAGCAAGAGTCTGGATGAGCTCGCGCTCCTGACCTGTGAGTGTCCAGTCACCGTCCTTGGCGTAACGGTCACCGCCCTCGCCGGCGTTTCTTGAGAGTGTGAAGATCGCGATGTCAGTAGACGGCTCCATCTTCACGATGAAGTCACGGCTGACCTCCATTTCAGAGATTACAGGGTCACCGAGGAGAACTCCGCCGGCGCCGCCATTGTTCTTGAGCGATGTCTTCGCGAATGCGATGTACTGCTCGTACCATTTCTGGATGTCCTGGTTGACCTCAAGTCCGTTTACTGTAAGACCTTCAGCTACATTGCGGATGTATGGCTTGTTTACGTTACCAGAGCCTGTACCACCAGCGATGAAGTCATATGAACCTGTACCATAGAGAGCAACTCTCTTCACATCCTTGAGAGGAAGGACACCATTGTTCTCGAGAAGTACCATTCCTTCAGGAGCGGCCTTGCGAACGAGCTCGGCGTGTGCCTTTGTATCAGGCTTGTTTGAATACTGGTATTTGTTGAAGCGTGGAGTTCTCACGATGTAAGTGAGCATGTTGCGCACGTTCTTGTCGAGCTGCTCCTGTGAGATTTCACCAGCCTTTACAGCAGCGATGATACGGTCGATCTCCACCTGCATACCTGGCTCCATAAGGTCGTTTCCAGCGTTTACAGCCTTCACTGTACCCTGCTTTGTACCCCAGTCTGTCATGACGATGCCGTCGAAGCCCCACTCGTCGCGAAGGATAGTTGTGAGAAGACCATATGACTGCTGAGTGTACTCGCCGTTGAGTTTGTTATATGATGACATCACTGTCCATGGATCAGATTCCTTGACTGCGATCTCGAATCCTTTGAGATATAGTTCGCGAAGTGCTCTCTGGCTCACGCGTGAGTCATTTTCCATACGGTTAACCTCCTGGCTGTTCGCAGCGAAATGCTTTACGCTGACACCCACGCCATTGCTCTGGATACCGTTGATATAAGCTGCTGCAGTCTTACCTGTGAGGAATGGATCCTCTGAGAAGTACTCGAAGTTACGTCCGCAGAGAGGGTTTCTGTGAAGGTTCATACCTGGAGCGAGGAGAACGTCAGCTCCGTACTCGAGAACCTCGTTACCCATTGCTGTAGTGAGTTCCTGTACTCGTTCTGTGTCCCACATACTGGCCATTACAGTACCTACAGGGAAACCAGTGCAGAAATAAGTATTAGGGTCGTTGTCACGTCTTGGTGAGATACGCAGACCGGCAGGACCGTCAGCGAGGACGGTAGAAGGAATGCCGAGGCGCTCGATTGAGCGTGTGGTACCTGCTGCACCCGGTACAAGTGCAGTTGCTGATGCTGTCATACTGCCGGCTGTCATGCTGCCCCAGCCACTGCCAACGAGAAGGGTCGCCTTCTCTTCAAGTGTCATAGCAGCGACAACCTCGTCGATGTTGTCTTTTGTCAGCTGTGGCTGTGCAAACATAGCCACAGAACCTAGGAGCAATGCTCCGATTGCAAAGATTTTCTTCATTGGTTATTGTTTGTGTTTATTCGAAAATTGTCATGACCTTGTGGATGATCTTAGGACTGCATGCGTTCCAGAACGGCCAGTCGTGTCCACCTGGGCGTGTTATGTACTCGAATGGAATGCCATAGCCGGCAAGAATGTTGACAAACTGATCGTTGGTGGACGGAAGTACAGTCGTATCTTCAGTTCCGATCTCGAGTGTGAATCCTGGCAGTTCGTCGGTTCTGCCTGCGCTCACAGCTTTGGCTATAAGCTGGGCTGGATCCGCTCCTGCCATTCCTGCACTTATCGCTGCGGAACAAGCATAGACATAGCAGAACATCTCGGGATGGAGGGTGCCATAATAGAGCGAACCATATCCTCCCATTGAAAGACCTCCGATCGCGCGCGACTTCTTCTCGGCCTTGATCGCATAAGTCGACTCGATGTAAGGAATGAACTCCTGGAAGAAGAATGACATGTATTTAGGACCACCGTTGAATCCGTCGCAGTAGAAATTGTTTCCTCCGTCCGGAGCAACGATGATCAGCTCCTTGCCGGTCTTCTCTGCATATTCCCTTGCGTATGCCGGCATTGTTCCGCCGCCGGCCCAGATGCTGCCTGTGTTGTCCTGAAGCCAGTCGTTGTTGTTGCCACCGTATCCATGGAGCATGTAAAGCACCGGATATTTCTTCGTGCCGTCATAACTCTCAGGAAGGTAGATCGAATACTTCACACTTGTATTCATCAGGTCACTTTTGACGGTGAGGTCCTTCTGGTAGATTTCGTTGGCTCCAGTTTTAAGCGAACTGTACTTCTGGGTCTCGAAATATATCTTCTTGTTGTCGGCGATTCCTGTGAACTTCCCCTTTTCGGTCTCAATGGTGAACTTGATGTCGTATTCGTAGTTCCATTTGCTGACCGCGATGGAACCTCCGTTGACATTAAGCTTCGCATTTCCGAGTGAAAGTTCTACAGAAGCCTTGTGCTTTGAATCAGGCTCAGGGGCTATTTCGTATTTACCTGTCTCGAGATGGCAGTACCAGCTCAAGGCAGTAAGTTTCAGGGCATTGCCTTCCTTGTCCTTGAAATTGAGGACGATTGTCCTCAGGCCTTCCTCGGTGGGCTCAGATACGTTTTCTATGGTCACCAAATTGAAATCAAATCCTGTAGGAATCTGATCTTCCGGAGTATTATTGTCTCCTCCGCATGCCCATATGAGCAGCAGAGAAGACAATAGTATAGAAATTCTCTTTAACATATATTATACGTCATTGCGAGGTCTGAAGGACCGTGGCAATCTTTAGAAGAGTTTAGGGACGAACTCAGTGAGGTAGATCCTCCAGTTTCTCCAGATATGACCGCCGCCGTTCTCGAGGTACTCGTGTGGGTAGTTGTTGTCCTGGAGTTTCTTTACGAAGTCTCTGTTGGCCTGGATGAGGAAGTCAGTGTCGCCGCAACCGATCCAAAGGAGTGCAGGCTTCTTGCTGAAGTATGTCTCAAGCTTCTTGTCGAAGTCCTGATACATAGGTGATACAGAAGCGTCGCTTACTCCGATGGCAGCTGAGAACATACCAGAATATCCGAACATGTCAGGATTGTTGAGGCTGATGTAAAGAGTGTGGAAGCCACCCATTGACAGACCGCAGATAGCGCGGCTCTGCTTCTTCGCTATAGTCTTGTAGTTGCTGTCGATGAACTTCACGATCTCTGGGAATGCAGTCTCGAATGTTCCCTCCATTGTCTGAGGAAGCTGCATTGTCGGACGAGTGTAGCCGGTTGAGTTCTCACCTGGAGCAGCCTCCTGAGAGATGTTGCCGTTAGTGAAGACAACGATCATTGGCTTAGCCTTGCCCTGAGCGATGAGGTTGTCGAGGATCTGAGCGGCGCGGCCCTGAGCGATCCATGCGTCCTCGTCACCACCGATTCCGTGGAGGACGTAGAGGACAGGGTAGCGTGTCTTCGCTGTAGGGTTGTATCCGGCTGGAGTATAGACAGAGAGTCTGCGGTCGAAGCCTGCAGTTGCGCTCTCATACCATACCTTTGAAACAGTTCCGTGAGGTACATCCTGGATGGTGTAGAGGTCAGCGCGCTCACCAGGAACGATGAATGCACTTGTAAGTGACGATACGTCACGGTTCACCCACATGTTGTTGTTATCGATGACTGTGTTGCCGTCCACATTGAATGTATAAGTGTACATTTCAGGAGCAACCTTGAAGTCTGTAGTGTATTCCCATACACCGCGTGGTCCTTCCTTAAGCTCAGCTACGCCAGGAGCGTCGAAAGTCATTTCCTGACCATTCATGTTGTATTTGATCTGCTGAGTCGGAAGGAAGTCACCTGATACTGTAACCTTTACTGCCTTAGGAGCCTGATAGCGGAATGTAACCGTTCCGTCTTCGTTCACCACCGGTGACTCTACTGATGCGCCGCCCCAGAGAGCCTGCTGGGCGAATGCACTGCCCGCCGCTAAAAGAGCGGCCGCAATTGTTATTATTTTCTTCATGTTTATTGTTTTGGTGTTATTTCCATATGGAATCGGACAAAGTTATAAATCTTTTGCAGATTTTTCTTTAACGTCCGGTATAACATGCATATTATTTAAAAAGAAGTGGAGCGAATGTGTTGAGATAGAGTCTCCAGTTAGCCCATACGTGGCCACCTTCGCTTACAAAGTAAGTGTGCTCGAGTCCGTTAGCTGTGAGAGCCTTGTCGAGCTCATTAGCATTCTCAAAGAGGAAGTCTGTGTTACCGCAAGCAAGCCAGTAAAGCTTGTAGCCTGCCTTCTTGATGCCCTGGAGCTGTGCGTCAAGCTCAGGTGTTCTCTCTGCACCCATAGATAAAGGACAAATATAGTCAAAAGTATTTGGATACATGCCAGAAGCTGCGATTGTGTGACCGCCACCCATAGAAAGACCTGCAATAGCTCTGTGAGACTTCTTTGCCACTGTGCGGTAGTTCTTCTCGATGAAAGGAACGATCTCCTCAACGAGGCTCTTCACATAGAGGTTCCTGTTCTCAGGATTTCTCCAATCGTACTCAGTTGTAGGAAGACCGAAAGTCTGGGCAGCCTGCTGGTTAGGGTTGCCGTTAGGCATGACCACGATCATAGGCTTTGCGAGACCCTTTGCGATGAGGTTGTCAAGGATCTGAGCCGTACGGCCCATTGAACTCCATGCCTCCTCGTCTCCACCTGCTCCGTGAAGGAGGTAAAGAACAGGGTACTTAGCCTTAGGGTTAGCCTCATATCCGTAAGGAGTGTAGACTGTAAGACGACGGTTGATGCCGAGGATCTTGCTGTCATACCAAGGATGGCTTACAGTGCCTCTCTGCTCTGCGGACTTGTAGTTCTCAGTGCGCTCTCCATCGACAAGGAGCATGCTGAGATAACGTGATCCGTCACGCTGAACCATCACGTTCTGAGGGTCGTTCACTGAAACGCCGTCAGCAACGAAGTTGTAAGTGTAGATTTCCGGCTCCGGCAGAGGTATGGTGACTTCCCATACATTGTTCTCGCCACGCTTCATATCGATAGTGTCGCCCCAAGGGTTTGGCATCCAGGAGCCGCTGAGCTTTACTACTGTTGCGTAATCTGCTTTCAATCTGAAAGTTACGCTGTCATTCTGGATTTCAGGAGAAACGACAGGTTTCTGTCCCCAGAAAGAGAAGTTAGTGAGCTCCTGAGCAGAGAGTACACCGGAGGCCATTGCCAATGATGCAAGGGCGATAAGAATTCGTTTCATATTAATTTATGCGGTTTTTTAGAAAATAATAGCCATAGTATGCAGACTTACCGCATACTATGGCTTTAATTATTAAAGAGTCATCGGACCTACGTACTGAGCGTTTACTACAGAGCTCTCGAGAGTGATTGTGTAAGTGTCACCGTCAACAGCAACAGTAAGTGTACCGTCAAGTACCTTTGCCTCTGCTACGGCTGCGCCACCAGATACAGCCCACCAGCAAGTGCCCCAGTTCTCGAATACCATACCGATACCCCATAGGTCACCTGGATCCCAGCCGATACCGAACTCGCCTTCAGCGATCTGACCGCCTGTCGCGCATGCTGTATATGTGCCTGGAGCGAGTTTACCGTCAGCAGAGTAAACGTCAAGTGCGAGGTAGTGTCCCTCACCTTCCCATACTGTCTGCCATGTTGTAGGATCGGTTGTTGAAGAAATGCCATCCTCTCCGAGGTTGATGGTCACTGAGTTTGTACCGTTAGCTACATTGCTTGTTGCAGAAAGGAGAACAGAAAGCTCTGTGCCTTCGAATTCAGGTTCTTCACCACCACCAAGGTTTACTACTTCGATAGGAGCGCCAGTACCGTCAACGAACTGTGCTACCGGATAAGTGAATTTAGCATTGACAAGAGTAGACTTCAGCTTGATTACAAGGTCAGTACCCTCAACGAGCACCTGAACAGTACCGTCTGTTACCTTGCCGGCTGCAACAGCTGCACCGCCAGCAACATTCCACCAGCAAGTACCCCAGTTCTCGAATACCATACCGATACCCCAGAGATCGCCTGGATCCCAACCGATACCGAACTCACCAGCGTTGATTGTTCCGCCAACTGCAGATGCATTGTATGTACCTGTGTAAAGCTTTCCATCCTCTGAATAGATGTCAAGTGCAAGGTAGTTACCCTCGCCTTCCCATACAGTCTGCCAAGTTGTAGGGTCAGTTGTTGAAGAAAGACCTTCCTGGCCGACATTGATGGTAAGTGACTTAGTTCCGTTCGCTACATTGCTGGTAGCAGAAATGAGAGAAGTAAGCTCAACATAATCAGTGTCGTCGCCTGTGTTACCTGAACCTCCGTCAGGATCTACAGCTTCAATCTTGCCGTTGAATGTCATCCAGAGACCGTTGTGGTTGTAAGTGATTGTGTACTTTGAACCTGACTTCTCTACGATGATGTCACCTTCGCTGATCTTCTCTGCACTGGTTGCACCGCCAGAAACGGTCCACCAACATGTACCCCAGTTCTCGAATACCATACCGATACCCCAGAGGTCACCTGGATCCCAACCGATACCGTACTCGCCTTCAGCGATTACTCCACCAGTGGCAGATGGCTTGTAAGTACCAGGATAGAGGAAGCCGTCAGCTGAGTAGAAGTCAACTGCGAGATAGTTTCCTTCACCTGTCCATATTGTCTGCCAAGTAGTAGGGTCGGTAGTTGAAGAAATGCCGTCTGTACCAAGGTTGATTGTCACAGAGTTTGTACCGTTTGCCACGTTGCTGGTAGCGCTTATCACCTGAGTGAGCTTGATTGGCTCCGGATCTGGCTCGTATGCGAGGTTGACTGTTGACTTGAAATCAACGATGCTCTCGTCTGCAAGCCAGAGGATACCTGAGAAAATGTATGTTCCAGTGCCTTGAGCAATCTTGATAGAACCGCTTTCTACAGGAATGTTGTTGAATGTAGTTCCGCCATTGCCTACGATATATGTGTTCTTCTTAGCTTGATCTGCAGTAGCAGGAGTATAGCTTCCGTCTGCAAGGAAATATTTGTCACCAACAAGCTTCATAGAGAGAGTAGCATTGGAGCCACTGAGCTCTACTGTGAATGTGCGCGTCTTATCACCTTTTTCCACTGACTGTGCCGCAAGAGTGTTGAGCTCATATGTCGCAGGCTTTTCATATTTGCCTGTAAGAGGCTGGATAGCATCCTCTACGCAGGAACTGAGTGCCAGGATTCCGGCAGCTGCAGCAAAAACTTTATATATTAGTTTCATAATATTCATCTGTTATAGATTCTTCACTTCGTTCAGAAGGTCAGGCTGATTACCAGCCTGGGTTCTGCTTGATGTTAGGGTTGAGACGGATCTCTGTACCTGGATAAGGGAGGAGATTGTGCTTTGCCTTGAAGCCAAACTTTGAAGGATCGTTGTTGTAAACCTTCTTCTCCACCTGGCCGTTATGGTTGAGGAGAGGACAGTAGCTACCCTGATCCTTCATCTTAGCCTCTGCAATGCCCCAACGGAGCATATCCTGGAAACGTGTACCCTCACCGCAAAGCTCGATTCTCTTCTCTCTGCGGATCTCATCGATAGTGTAGCTTCCCTGTGTAGGAGCCTGAGCTCTTGTGCGGATGATGTTCATATACTCGGCAGCCTTGCCAGCATTGCCGTTTTCTGCGTGAGCCTCAGCAGCGCAGAGAAGAACTTCAGCATAACGCATCCACTGTCTGTTGCTGTCGTCAACGAAGTTGGAGCCTGCAGCAGGAACCTGCTCTGCGGTGATTCTCCACTTCCACATAAAGTAACCCTCACTGATGATTGTGTTTCCTTCCTTGACATTGATGCCCATCTGGGTCATCTGCTCCCAAGTCTTCATTGTAGCGTTGAGACGGTAACCGTTCTCGCCCTCTACAGCAACGAAGTCATTGTAAAGATTCTCCTGAGGACTGAGGAAGCCCCATCCGAGACCTGCAAGACCTGCGTTTGTACAGCAGTTGTCAACGAGCTTGTCGGTACGGTAGTGGATCATGAGGTGAAGCATTGTGAAGTTGTTCCATACGTTGTTAGGGTCACTGATCTTAATGCTCTCGAACATACTTTCACAGTTCTGCTTTGCAGAGAATGCAATCACGTTCTCATAATCATTGTAAAGTCTGTAGAGACCGCTGTTGATGATTGAATCGAAAGTCTTTGCAGCCTCATCATATTTCTTCTGCCAGAGGTAAGCCTTGCCGAGGAGTGCCTGAGCGAACTGCTTTGTAACTCTCCATGTCTTGTCGTCAGCATTAGCCTTCTGGGTGAGGTAGCCAGACTCGATTGCCTCTGTGAGGTCCTTCTCAACGAGTGCCCAAAGCTCTTCTGTTGTTCCGTTAGGCATCTGATACTCAGATGGCTCGAGTTCGTGGTCAACGAGAGGCGGATTGCCCCACATAGAGATAAGCTCGAAGTATGACCAAGCACGGAATACCTTAGCCTCAGCTCTTGCGCGAAGCTGGATTTCAGACTCTTCAGGAACGTGTCCGAGAACTACGTTAGCCTTGTAAATGATGCCATAGTAGCTGGTGAACATACCTTCGAGGTATCCCTGATCAGTTCCGAATGTAAACTCGTTGAGACCCTCGAGGTCAGCGTTGTCGTTACGTCCGCCGCCGCCAGCCCAGAAGTCGTCTGTAAGCATATTCTTTCCGAGGACGTAGTTCATTTCGTTGTTCTTGACCTGAATGTAGCAGGAAACGATGGCAGCCTCTGCCTCTTCATCGGTCTGATAGTAGGTCTCATAGTTCTGCACACCGTGCTGAGGAATGTCCAGCATGTGGTTGCAGGAACTGAATGCGGCAGTAGCCGCAGTCAAGGCCAAAATTATATATCTTGTTTTCATTTCTTCTTTATTTTATATGGTTAGAACGTAATGCTTACACCGGCAACAACCTTCTTTGAGGTAGGGAAGCTACCCTTGTCAACTCCCATATTGGTAACTTCTGGGTCAAATCCCGGATAATCGCTGAATGTGATGAAATCATCAAGTGATGCATAAACACGGAGGTTCTGAACCTTGATTGTCTTCATCCACTTCTGAGGGAATGTGTAACCGAGCTGGATCTGCTTGATCTTGAAGTAATTACCGTTGAAGATAGATGCTGAAGAAAGATAATACTTATCCATTTCAGTTGCACCTGCTCTTGGCTTGCTTCCGTTCGGATTGGTTGTCTTGTTCCATCTGTCCTCAGTGAAGTAAGTGAGTTTGTTGAGTGTATAGTCAGAACGGTTGAGACAGCTGTAGATGTCACCGCCTGCTGCACCTGTACCGAATACGATCAGGTCGAAGCCCTTCCATGCAGCTGTGAGTGTGATACCGTAAGTCAGGTCTGCGAAACCCTTACCGATCATAGTCTTGTCAGAGTCTGTGATCTGACCGTCATTATCGAGATCCTTGAATGTAGGGTTACCTGTCTCAGGATTGATGCCGTCGAATTCATAACCATAGAAGTACCAGGCCGGCTTGCCTACCTCGAAGCGTGTGATGGCTCCGTAAGTGTGGAATGTCTGGCCGTCGATTGCGTCGAGAGTCTCGTGGATATGAGTTACCGTGTTCTTGATTGTAGAAAGGTTACCGCGTACACCATAGCTGAACTCGCCGATATTGTCCTGCCATCCGAGTTCGAACTCGAAACCGGTGTTGCTGATGTTACCTGCGTTTACAGGAGAAGCTGTATTACCTACTACTGTAGATGGTGTGATACCAGAAACGATAAGGTCCTTTGTGTCCTTCTTGAACCAGTCTGCGCTGAATGAGAGACGGTTGTTGAAGAAACGTGTGTCGATACCTACGTTGGTCTGCTCTGAAGTCTCCCACTTGAGTTCCTTGTTACCTGTTGCTGATGGAGCGTAACCGTTGATATACTCAGTGCCGTTACCTGTAGGATAAGAACCTGTACCGCCGATAACTGTAGCATATCTGTATCCTCCAAGGCTTGAGAGCGAACCGTTCTGTCCCCATGAAGTACGGAACTTCAAGTGTGAGAGCCAGCTTCTTGTATCCTGCATGAACTTCTCGTTAGAGATCACCCAACCAGCTGAAACTGCAGGGAAGTAACCCCATCTTGTCTCTACTGGAAGCACGCTGCTGTCGGCTGCGTCAGCACGGAGAGATGCCTGGAAGAGATATTTGCCCTGATATTCATAATTGATACGGCCGAAATATGAGTTCTTTCTAGAGAAGTTAGCCTCACCACCGCTTACGCTGTCCTCAGCATTGGCTGTTGCGTATGCGAAATACCAGAAAAGTGGATCGTCCTTCTGGAATCCGAGGTCTGTGTCGCTTCCGTGCTTGTCACCGCTTACGCCGAAGTTGCGGCTCTCAGTGAAGCTGGTACCGAGCATGAGACCGAAGTCGTGACCCTTGAAGCTCTTATTATAGTTAAGGAAGTTCTCCCACTGCCAATATGTGCTTGCGTATGTGCTTGCGCTTACTGAAAGATAGTTCTGGTGGTGCATTGCATTTGCATAGTAGTCGTGTCCTACCGAGTAAGACTCCGAGCTTGAGAGACGGTAACCCAAACGTGATGTTATAGTAAGACCCTTGATAGGCATGAAGTTGATGTAGGTAGTACCGTTGATGTTGTAACCTCTGCTGTCATTGTCGCTTGCATCGCGCATGATGAGAGGGTTCTGGTTCTCTGATGTGTTGAAGTTAGATACACCATATACATTACCCTTTCCGTCACCGAGCATAGGAGCGTGGTCACCGTAATAGATGTCAGCCATATGCTTAGGAAGGTTGTCGATAGCGTAGAGAGGCTTTGTAAGAGGGTCGAGGTTGAGGACTGCGAGAAGGTATGAACCATACTCTGAACCTTCAGATACCGAGCTTGACTTGTAGTACTCGATCTGGTTGTTGGTACCGATCTCGAGCCAAGGCTTGATCTTCCAGCTTGCGTTGATCATGCCGGTAAGACGCTCATAGAAGTCCTTTTTACCTGCAACGATACCGTCGTTGTTGAGGTAAGATCCTGATACATAGATTGATTTGCTTGCGTCACCTGCTGAGAATGTGATGTTGTGGCGCTGCATTGCAGAATTTTCGAAGCCGACCTTTGTCCAGTCTGTGTTTGTCTCGAAATCCCAGTTGTTGTAGAAGTTCTCGAGAGAAATGAGACCAGCCTCAGAGTAATAATCGATATACTGCTCAGCGTTCATCATCTGAGGAACGCGTGCAAGGCTCTGTGAAGTGTACTGGTAGTCGTAAGTGATCTTACCGTTACCCTTACCCTTCTTGGTAGTCACGAGGACAACTCCGTTACCGGCCTCTGCACCGTAGATCGCTGCTGATGCACCGTCCTTGAGTACCTCCATTGACTCGATGTCGTTAGGATCGATACCTGCAAGGCTTCCGATACGTCCGTCCACTACTACGAGAGGGTCGCTGTTACCATTGGAACCGATACCGCGGATTCTGATTGCGGGAGATGCACCTGGCTTTGCAGATGAAGTGAGCACCTGTACACCTGAAGTCTTACCCTGAAGAGCCTGTGATGCTGTGGTGATGGTACGAGCCTCGATGTCCTGAGACTTCACCTGAGATACAGATCCGGTGAGGGAACTCTTCTTCTGGACACCATAACCTACAACGACTGTCTCTTCGAGCATCTCGTTGTCTGGTTCCATGTTTACGTTGATTGTACCATTGATGGCTGTCTTGTCTACTGTAAGATAGCCTATGTACGAGAACTCGAGTGTCGAGCCTGCGGCTGCGGTAATCTCATAGTTACCGTTTCCGTCAGTCATGACTCCGTTCTGAGTTCCTTTCTCGATGACGCTGACCCCGACCATAGGGCTGTTCAGTTCATCAATGATTTTACCGGTCACCTTCACCAGATTCTGTGCAGAAACTGTGAGAGAGCCGGCCAGAATGAGAAGCATTGCCATTGCAGTGCCCAGCATTCTTGAGAATGTTGAATTGGTTCTCATGTTTTTGATGGTTAATGGTTAGTGTTTAGTATTGTGATTTGTGAAATATCGGATTAAAATCCGCGTGTCGGGAACTGACGTACGAATTCCATCAGCTCTTTATCGTGGTTGTATCTGACTTCGCATCGGTTGTCAAAGATCATCATTGCGCCTTCCTCCGGGTTGTATGCCGGCCACTGAGGAAGTCCCCCGGCATTAGGATCTCCTGTCCGGGCGAAATTGATCCACGCCTGGCTCATCTTGTCTGCAAGCTCGACTGCTTCCTTGCCTCCTCCTGTCATAGAAGCGTGGAGGTCAGCGTTGTTGAAGACGAAAGGTATCTCCATGCAGTGTGTGCTGCGGAGAATGCCGTCCATTACAGGAGACTCCCATGTAAACATATACATGTAGACCGGGGCGCCCTGCTGGGCTACCTTTACGTTCGCCTGGGCGATTGTGCCCGGTCTGAAGGTTATGTCTGTGTCAAAGAGGTCCTTTGGCTGGTAATCAGGATATGTCTTCTCGAAAATCGCAGCGAACTCATCGGTTCTGTCTCCGAACTTGGTGGCTCTAAGGTATTCCATGGCCGCTTCCTTTGTTGCGGTGCGCAGCTGTGGGACATATGTGCTCATCGAGAATTCGTGGATGGTTGTTCCGAGCATGACTGGAATGTCTTTGGACTGTTCTGGTGCCTGTGGCTCAAACGGCTGTGCCGGGAGGTAGTTGCCGTCAACTGTAGGTGCCCATCCGAAGATGAATGATGCAAATCCGTTTGCTTCAGCCTCCGGACGTACCTTTGCAATAGCCTTTGTGCCGGCAGCGAGGAGTTGCTCATATGGCGCAGTCAAGACGGCGTCGATGCCTCCAAGCTCGGCAACCACTGCTTCTCCTATCTTTGACGACCACTGCTTCTCCATAGTCCTGAGCATTGAGCCGCTTTGGATGATTGCCTTGTGGAAAAGTCCTGCGGCAGACGGGGTGGCCAGAAGGGTCGATACTTTTCCGCCGCCTCCTGACTGACCGAAGATGGTTACGTTTGAGGCGTCGCCTCCGAATGCCGCTGCATTATCGCGTACCCATTCGAGAGCCGCTACCAGGTCGAGAAGACCGGCATTGCTGGAAGCTGCATATTCTTTTCCTAATGAAGACAGGTCGAGGAATCCCAGGACATTGAGTCTGTGGTTGACGGTCACGACTACAACATCGCCTTTTCGTGCAAGGCTCGCTCCGTCATATGATGGCAGCTCCTGGCCTGAACCTGTGGCATATCCTCCTCCGTGGAGCCATACCATGACCGGGCGTTTCTTGCCGTCGTTGATGCCAGGAGTCCATACGTTAGCTCTGAGGCAGTCTTCGCCAGGGAAGCCGTCGTTCCAAGCAAATGAAAATCCAAGTTCGTCGCTTGCCCATCCTTTTCTTACCTCCTGAGGTGCTGTAGGACCGTAGGCTCTGCTGCTTCTTACCCCTTCCCAGCTGTCGGCCGGTTGAGGAGCCATGAATCTTTCGGCTTTTGCGTATGGGATGCCCTTGTAGGTGTAGATACCTTGTTCGATGTAACCTGCCACTTTTCCGGTCGCAGTCTGGACTACTGTTGTCTCTTCCGAGGTCAGAAGTTCTGAGGCTATCGTCTTTATGCCGCTATTTTGGCAGCAACCTATGGTTGCTATGGCTGTAATTGCAATGGATAATAGGGTTTTGGTGTTCATATGTGGTGATGTATGTGATTATTATTTTACAAATTTCGTTTAATTATCGCTTAGAGGTTTTTCAATGCGTATTTTTGGTTTTCAGACTCGTTCAATATGAACGGAGGTGTTTTCGTATTTGTTTAAATGTTTTTCTGTATGTTCAAATGCTTTTAGAAGTAATGAGGTTTCGTCGTTTTTTTGGTTAATTTTGATTTTAAATGGAAGACTTTATGAAAAGACTGCTTTATATTATCTGCATTGTCACTTTAACCGGATGCGCCAAAGGATCTTCCGAGGGCGTGTGTTTTGATCCGGAATCGCTGCAGATCGCCAATGACCTTTCCAACCAGAAGGTGTCTTCTTTTGCAGAGGATGTCAACGGTCATATCTGGATAGGTACATTCCGAGGTCTAAATAGACATAATGTGCACGAGTATCATCAGTATTTCTGTACCGATGAAGAATGTTCGCTTCCTGACAATCAGGTGCAGTGTATGCTGAGAGACTCCAAGGGCAGACTTTGGATTTCTACGGTCAACGGTATGGCACTTTATACCGATAAGGATGATTTTATCAGGATTCCCATGGAGACGCAGAGTCGTAACTCTGTGCAGATTCTTGAGGATAATGCCGGAAGGATTTTCATAAACACTTCCGTTTCTCTGTGTGAATACAATGAGGAAAGGGGAGTGTTCGAGGAGAAGATGCTTCTTGTGGGGCAGGATGCGCCACCGGTCAGTGCCTGCTTCATTACTCCTGATAATGACCTTATACTTGCAGGAGCATTGTCGTTAAGACGTTATGATCTGACTACGATGCAGCTTGAACATACAGTTTCCTTAGAAGGATTTCCGACTTATTTCGGAATGACCTCGCGCGGAATCCTATGGGGCAGTTCTCATTCCGGTATCATGTTGTATGACACCAATACATCATCTTTCATTGATGTTCCCTCAGTCTTCAAAACGCATCCTATCTTTTCGGAAGCCGTTGTTACATATGCGCACTTCTCGTCTGCTCGGGTTATATATTTAAATACCGAAAAGCATGGACTGTTCGTATATGACAGCGAGGAAAATACTCTTAAGCATCAGTCCGAGAATGGTTTTCCGTTTCAAGTTCCGGATGTGAAGATTACCTGTATGTATACTGATGTGCACGGCAATCTTTGGATAGGAACATATGATCAGGGTTACCATATTGTATACAGCTATCAGGAACGTTTTAATAATGATGGATGGCTCAAGTTGAGCTTGGGCAAGAAGTCTGTCATCTCTGTGGATTGCGACAGTCAGGACAATCTCTGGATATCAACTTTGATGGATGGATTGTATAGGTATAATCTTAAGGAGCAGATGTTTGATAAGATCGACCTGGCAGGAGTCTTCCCAAATGGTGAGAATACTGACTCGGACCTTTTCATGGTTTTCGTGGATGCTGCAGATAAGGTATGGATTACCGGCGGTGGAGGTGTTTTCAAGTGTGTTTACCGTAATGGCAGGTTGTCGGCGGATGGCTTCTGGCCTATATTCTTTCCTATGTCATTCTCTCAGGATGAGGATGGCCGTGTATGGATAGGTACTTTGGGAGAAAATTTGGTGTATATTTCTCCGGAAGATGATCAATTGCATAATCTTAAAGCAGTTTCATCGCATTTTACATTTACGCCATACATTCTTCCTCTGGATGGGGGGAATGTCCTGTCGGCTTCTTTTCAGCATGGTTTCTGCGAGGCTGACGGAGAACGTGGGCACGTGAGACAGATATCCGTAGATGATTCCATTTGGAAGGATTGCATCAGACGGTCCGTCTTTGTCCCTTCATGCATGTATCAGGACAGTGCAGGTGATATATGGGTGGGAACAATCGCGAATGGTCTGATGAAGTATAATATGGAGTCTGGTGTGTTGACTCGTATCTCCGGTGCTCCATGTCTTGATATAGCCTCAATAGAGGAAGACCTCCAGGGAAACCTTTGGGTCAGCACTCAATACGGACTTGGAAAGTATGACCGTTCTTCGGAGAAGTTCGTAAACTGGTATGCAGGTGACGGTATCGGAGGTAACCAGTTTTATGACAGGGCTTCATGTCGCATGACTGACGGTACTCTCGTTTTTGGCGGAACTCATGGCCTTACGGTATTTAACCCGTTGGATGTTACCTCGCATCGTGAAGTGTCTCTATGTTTTGAAGACCTTAAGATTCATAATGAACTTGTGCGTCCACGTCCTGGCGGATGTGTTGATAAAGCACTTGTGTATAATCCTCAGATAGTCCTTGAGCATGATCAGAACAGCTTCAGCATATCTTTTGCGGCCATAGATTACAGTGAATTTGACCGTCTGGATTATTTCTATATGCTCGAAGGATTCGATGATCATTGGATAGATGCCCATAATAATAGGGAGGCCTATTATTCGAACGTCCCGGCGGGCAGGTACCGTTTTAAGGTCCGTGTATCTGATAACGGGCAGTCCAAGGTGATGGCGGAAAATGAAATACGGATTAAGGTCAAAACTCCAGTGTGGCTCAGCTTCTGGGCGATACTTATATATCTGGCCGCATTGGCTGGAGTCGTGATGCTGGCTGTCAAGGCCCGACAGCAGATTCTGCAAGAGAAAGCGGATAAACTTAAGGCTCAGCAGGAGAAGGAGCAGGAAAGGAAGATGAACAGGATGAATATGGACTTCTTTGCTAACATTTCACATGAGTTCCGAACTCCGTTGACCATGATCTCGGGTCCGGTGACCCAGTTACAGGACTCTCCGGACATGACGGAGGAAAACAAGCGCCTGCTCAACATAGTTCAGAGAAACATTCGCCGAATGCTGCGTCTGGTCAATCAGCAGCTGGATTTCAACAAGCTTGAGAATGATACATTGAAACTTCGTGTCAAGCCTATTGATGTAATCGAACAGCTGGTCAATCTTACGGACATATTCAAGGTTACTGCTGAGGAGAAGGGAGTCTTATTCAGAACGTATGGTCTGGAGGACTCGATGACGGTATGGGCCGATGATGACAAACTTGACAAAATATGCTTTAATCTTTTGTCTAATGCCCTGAAGTTTACTCCGGCAGGAGGAAAGGTGGAATTCAGCCTGGATGTCATTTCCCGTGAGGAAACCTCTCATCTTTTTGAGCTGAGCGATAAGGATGTCGATTCCCGCTATCTGAAAATTGTGGTGAAGGACAGCGGTTCCGGCATCCCGGGGGATAAATTGGAGAAGATATTCGAAAGATATTATCAGCTTGAAAACACCGCCTGCGGTCAGTATAGCTGGGGAACCGGTATCGGACTGTATTTTGCTAGGGCTCTGGCTGTCCTGCACCATGGATTTCTGAAGGCTGGTAACCGTACGACTGGTCCGGGTGCGACGTTTACACTTGTGCTTCCGGTCTCTGAAATCTCCTATGCGGAAGCAGAAATAGATCGTATGGGTACGGAACTGAATAGTCCGTATAAAGTCAGGAGCGTCAAGTATACGGGACGTCCGGCTGAGCTTCCTTGTGAGGATAGGAAGAAGGTGCTTGTTGTGGATGACGATGCTGATGTAATCCATTATATGAAGGAATTGTTGTCCCCTTATTATGATGTGATCAGCCGCTTCAATGCCGATTCTGCATACACTCTGATGAAGGAGGAGGCCGTGGATGTGCTTATATCCGATGTGGTCATGCCTGGCAAGACGGGTTATGAACTTTGCCGTCAGATCAAGGAAAATATTCAGATATCGCACATTCCTGTGATTCTTCTCACAGCCAAAGCAACAGTAGAGGATCAGGTAGAAGGATTGGGTTGCGGTGCTGATGCATATGTTACCAAGCCTTTCGAACCACCTTATCTTCTCGCGCTTATAGGGTCACAGCTCAAGAACAGGGAAAAGCTCCGTGCAATGCTTGGTGAATCGACAGATATGGAGCATGTCGAGGAAAATGTGCTTTCACCTCAGGATAATGCCTTTATGACGGAACTTTACCAACTGATGGAGAAGGAATTGTCAAATTCCGAGCTGGATGTTGCGCGTATGACAGAAATGCTTCATATTTCACGAACCAAGTTCTATTATAAAGTGAAGGGATTGACGGGAGAGAATCCAAGCGTATTCTTCAAGAGGTACAAGCTCAATAGAGCCGCCCAGCTCCTGAGCGAACGCAAGTATAATGTTTCAGAAATTGCGGATATGACAGGATTCAGTACTTTGTCACATTTCTCGACAAGCTTCAAGAAACAGTTCGGAGTCTCACCGAGTGAGTATATCAAATAGCTGGTTCATGGCCTTTTCCAAGGTGGACCGCGATGTTCCGACGTTGAGCCTCATAAAACCGTTTCCTCCCGGACTGAACATGTCTCCGTCGTTAAGTGCCAGACCGGCCTTGTTCACGAAAAGGTCGGTCAGTTCGTCATGCGAAAGGCCCAGACCACGGCAGTCCAGCCATACAAGGAAGGATGCCTGCGGGCGGATCGGCCTGATCTGAGGGATATGCTGCGCGCAGAAGTCCTCGATGAATTCAATATTGCCTTCCACATAACCGAGCATCTGTTTTCTCCAGTTCTCTCCATGTCTGAATGCAGCCATCGTCGCAATCGGTGCGAAGAGATGCGGAGCGCTCATTTCGCTGGCTTCCAGCCAATTGAAAAACTTCTCGCGGAGTTCCGGATTCGGGACAATAGCGTACGAACTGACGATTCCGGCGATGTTGAAGGTCTTGGAAGGGGCTCCGAAAGTGATGCTGCACTGAGCTGCTTTCTCAGAAACATGGGCAAAGGGGATGTGCTTGTTTCCGAACAGAGCCATGTCGCAATGTATTTCGTCTGAAATGACAATGATCCCGCGGCTATGACAGAATCCGGCCAATCTTTCCAAGGTTTCCCTTGGCCAGACGATTCCTGCAGGATTGTGAGGATTGGACAATATCAGCATCCGGCATTTTTCATCGCAGACAGCCTCCAGATTTTCAAAATCCATTTCATATGAACCGTCCGATAAGGCTTTTAATGGATTGAAAACCACTTCTCTTCCGTTCTTCTGAGGTATAAGGCGGAAAGGATGATATACAGGTGGCTGGATTATGACCTTCTCGTCTTTTTCCAGCAGGGCATTGATGGCCATTCCGATTCCCTTGACGATTCCCGGTATGAATGTCATCCATTCGCAGCGGGTTTCCCAGCCATGACGGTCAGCTATCCATTTCTGAACAGTCTGCCAATAATCCTCGGGAATCACAGTATAACCGAAGACTGGATGTTCAAGCCTTTCCTTCAATGCGTTGACAATGAAATCCGGTGTCTCGAAGTCCATATCCGCCACCCAAAGCGGAATCAGATCATCCTTGCCGTAGACTTTGCCCAGTGCATCTGTCTTTACCGCTCCTGATCCTCTGCGGTCAATCACCTTGTCGAAATCGTATCTTTCCATATAATGTTTCAGTGTTATCCGATGCAAATCTAATCATTTTCTGTCATTCTGAGCCCCCCTCTTGTCATTCTGAGCCCCCCTTTTGTCATTCTGAGGAGCGAAGCGACGTGAGAATCTCTCAAACTTTATTACCTTTGCTATCAAATTCGAAGTCTATGAAAAAGATAATTCTCACTCTTGCTGCAATTGCAATTTCAGCCCTTGTGTCTGCCCAGGAAACCCGTTACTACAATGCCGCCGGACTCAATGTCATCGGAAAGGCTATCCCGACATCCAAGGATTTCACGCGAATCGACACATCCGCATATAAGTTCAATGACGAGGTGATCGAAGAATATGCATGTCACTCGACAGGTCTTGCCGTGCTTTTCGCTACAGACAGTCCTTTCATCAAGGCCAGATGGGTCACTTCGCAGAAGAATGCATCGGAAAATATGACTGCAATTGCCCAGAAGGGTCTTGATCTTTATATAAGGAAGGACGGAGAATGGGTGTTTGCCGGAGTCGGCAGGCCGGAAATGGATAAGGGACCTGCATATGATACTCACGAAGGAACGATCGTCAAGTCAATGGCAGAAGGACGGAAGGAGTGCCTGCTCTACCTTCCTTTGTATGACAGCCTGGATTCATTGTATATCGGTGTGGGGGAGGGCTCATATATCGAGCCGATAGAAAATCCTTTCAAATATCGTATAGTCGTAAAAGGATCGAGTGTCACTCATGGTCTGGCAGCCTCACGTCCGGGAATGAGCTATGCAGCCCGTTTCGGTCGCGATAACGGATTCTATTGTTTCAATCTGGGTTTCAGCGGAAAGTCCAAGCTACAGGAGGAGTATGCTCGCTATCTTGCTGATATTGAGGATGTCGATGCCTTTATCTTTGATGCCTTTTCGAATCCCTCAGCAGAAGTGATTCATGAAAACTTCGATCGTTTCGTAGATATCATCCGTGAGGCACATCCTGAGACTCCGCTTATCTTCATGCAGACCGAACGTCGCGAAAGTCGCAATTTCGATACTTGGCGCGAAGATTTCGAGGCAAAGAAACAGGCTGCGGCAGAAGAAGAAATCCGTGAAAGGATGAAGACAGACAAGCATCTGTATTTCCTCCCGTCGGATGACTTCCTCGGTCACGAACATATCGCCACTTCCGACGGATCACATCCTACAGATCTCGGCTTTACATATATGCTTGAAAGCATTCAGCCTAAGATCCTGAAGATCCTGCGCAAGTACGGAATTAAAAAGTATTAAAACTGAGCCGCAGATTCCATTTTGCTGCGGATCTTCTCTGTGCAGAGATTTCCGAGACTTCCGAGCGAGGTGTGTCTCAGGTCGGCTGGAGTAAGCTGACCGTTAGTCTTGCCTGGGGCTCCCTGATATGAGAATTTGCCCTCATTGACTTCGATGCCGACGGATTTGTATGCATCTCGGAACGGCATTCCTTCGAGGGTGCGTCGGTTTACTTCTTCGACTGTAAAAAGATAGTCATAAATCGGAGCGTCGAGGATGCTTTCATTGATTCTGATATGCTGGAGCATATAGTCGGCCATGTACAGACACTTGTGCATGAGTTCCAGGGCAGGGAAGAGGATGTCCTTCAGAAGCTGGAACTCGCGATGGTAACCATGTGGCATATTGCTGCAGAGCATAGAAATCTGACTTTCGGTAGCCATGATTCTGTTGCAATTGCCCCTCATTATCTCCCATACATCAGGGTTTTTCTTGTGAGGCATTATGCTTGATCCGGTAGTCAGTTCGTCAGGGAACTTGATGAAACCGTAATTAGGACTCATATACATACAGCAGTCAGATGCAAACTTGTTGAGGGTCAATGCTATCGCTCCCATTGCAGAAGCGACTGCACGCTCTGATTTTCCGCGGCTCAGCTGAGCGGCCACGACATTATAATCAAGGCTTCCGAAGTCCAGCAGGTATGTGGTCATCTGACGGTCCAACGGGAATGAACTACCGTATCCGGCTGCCGAACCGAGCGGATTCTGGTCTGTTACATTGAAAGCTCCGCGAAGCATATACATGTCATCAGCAAGCGCTTCTGCATAGGCTCCGAACCATAGGCCGAATGATGAAGGCATCGCCACCTGGCCGTGGGTATAACCCGGGAGAAGTACATCCTTATGCTTTTCACTCAATGACTGAAGCGTGTGGAAAAGCTGAAGGACCTCATTACGGAGAGTCAGAACCTCATCTTTCAAGAAGAGTTTCACATCCACAAGTACCTGGTCGTTACGAGAACGTCCCGAATGAATCTTCTTTCCTATATCCCCAAGACGACGCGTCAGCAGAAGCTCCACCTGTGAATGTATGTCTTCCACATCATCTTCCAGAACGAATTTTCCTGCATTGATCTCGCCAAGAATCTGATCCAGAGCCTTGGTCAATATCTCCAGTTCTTCAGCACTCAGCAACCCTATCGATTCCAGCATCCTGATATGTGCCTTCGAACCTATGACGTCATATTTTGCCAGACGCATATCCAGAATACGGTCATTTCCTACTGTGAAATCCTCCACCAGCTCAGTTGCCTGAACTCCTTTACTCCATAATGTGCTCATAGATTATTTATAAATTCAATGTATGTTTCTATTCCACTTCTGATTTCTTCGACAAATACAAACTCGTCCTTTCTATGTGACCTTGCCGAATCCCCGGGGCCCATCTTTACCGCATCACATCCGATTCTCATCCAGTCCGATGTCGTCGGCGAAGAAAATGTCTCGATACCCAGTCGCTCTGCCGCTTTCTGAAGAGGGGAATCCTCAAATGTGGCACTTGAACGATTGGCCAGATTTCGTGCCTTGAGTTCGCTGCTGCAGATGCTCTGAAGCTCGACAAGTATTTCTTCATTACTGTATTGCTCTGTCGGGCGTATGTCGATTACAAAGTCGCAGCGGTCAGGAATCACATTATGTGCGCTGCCTGCATTGATCTGAGTGACGTTGAGATTGACTTTTCCCATCCTCGGAGAAACCTTGCTGAAACAATGGTTGCGAAGCTTCTCTATATCTTCCAATGCCTTGTAGAGAGCATTGCAGCCTTCATTTCTGGCTGCGTGTCCGCTGACTCCGTGGGCTGTCGCATCTATTACCAGCAGCCCTCTTTCCGAAGTCGCTGCCTTCATTCCAGTCGGCTCTCCGACAATAGCGAAGTCGACCTTAGGTGCCAGTTCCGGCCATAATCCCGTCATTCCACCTGTTCCCGACCGCTCTTCCTCACAGGTCAATACGAGAATCAAATTGGGTTGCGTGGCTATTGTGCCGGTGGCAGAGGTTGGCAAGACCGTGCTACCCCCCTGGCCGCAGGGGGAGGGGCCCAAGCTTGCTTGGGAGGGGTTGTTTTGATTATCTTTGCCGCCGGCACAATGACTGCAGAAGTATCTGTATGCTGCTATCATTGAAACTACAGATGCCCCGTCATCATTGCTGCCAAGTCCCTGGACCATATCTTCAGGACAATTTTCAGGCTTGTACGGGTCGAAACTGTATTCCGGACTCGGGCTTACCGTATCAATATGGGCGCAGAGCATCAGGGTCGGCTTGTCCGCATCTGTGATATGCTCAGCAATTATATTGTTTCCAATACGCCGATAGTCAATTTCTTTGCTGCTCAGCCAAGAGCAGATATGGCTGCACACCGCATCCTCCTCGAAAGAAGGCGACGGTATCGCAATCATTTCCTTCAGCAGACTTACTGCATCCTTAGTAAGATATTTTACATCAAGTATATTTCCCATCCGTAAATATGATGTTTTTACGGACAATCCTTGCAAGAAGGTCTGCCCTGTCCGTAATAATGTTGATATTACGGACAAAATAATTTTATATCAGAATTGTTCCTTTATTGTTAAGCAGATTGCACGCATGCTTGATCACCACTCTTGCCACTCCGCTGTCGATTGCCTTGAATGAATTGGCCAGTTTAGGTATCATTCCGTCTGCAACAATCCCTTCTGCCTTCAGCTGGGCAAATTTATCTTTATCGATTTCCGGAATCACACTCGCATCATCATCCTTGTCATAAAGAACTCCATCCTTTTCAAAACAATATATCAGCTCCGTCTCATGTACAAGCCTGCCATCATCGCAGCAATGAGTACATTCCTCGCATCGGCAGCAGACTTCCCTCGGTGTGCGGTATTTATAATTCGCCATGGCGATTGCAAGAGATGATGCAATGGTATCCGCATTGGTGTTCAATAAGTTACCGTTTCCATCGTGGTTTATTGCATTGAATACAGGAACGATCCCTCTGGAGATAAGCGAATATATGAATGACGCATTTACGCTCTGGGCCGTCACATCACCCACATATCCGTAATCGACATCTTCGCCCATGCTCTCGACAAATACGGGCGGCCTTTTGCTTGCCTTAATGGCATTTCCGTCTGCACCAGTCAGACCGATTGCATTGCATCCATAAGCCTGAAGCAGAGCGGTGATGTTCTTGTTGCACCATCCTGCATAAACCATTGTCACGACCTTAAGGGTTTCTTCATCTGTGACCCTTCTGCCTTCGATCATCCGAGGCGACATTCCCATTGACTTCTGCATCTGACTTGCCATAACTCCGCCACCGTGCACCAGGATCTTCATTCCCGGCATTGCGGCAAAATCCTTGATAAACTCCCTCAGCAGTTCGGGATTGTCCACTACATTTCCTCCTATCTTGACAACTTTAATCATATGGTGTCGCTTAACTACTTGATTTTTAATTTATTGCTGATTATGCCTGCTGTCGTTGTGCGGCAGGCGTTTTGTGCAAAGCGCTGTCAGTCAGCACTTTATAGTCCACGCAATATTTCCTTCAGGATTGTCTGTGCAGAAACTACACGGTTCGCTGCCTCAGGGATGACCAGAGACTGAGGACTTTCGATCACATCATCTGTCACAATCATGTTTCTTCGAACCGGCAGGCAGTGCATAAAGAAAGCGTTATTGGTCAGGGCCATCTTTTCTGCATCCACTGTCCAGTCGCGGTCTGTGCAGAGAATCTTTCCGTAATTCTCACCGGAATACGCTGACCAGTTCTTTGCATATATGAAATCGGCTCCTTCGAAAGCCTTTCTCTGATCATATTCGATACGTGCACGACCTGTGAATGCCGGGTCAAGCTCGTATCCATGAGGATGAGTGATCACGAATTCATAATCAGTCATGTTGATTCCTTCCGCGAATGAATTCGGAACTGCCTGTGGCAGAGCCTTTGGATGCGGGGCCCATGTCATTACGATCTTCGGCTTCTCTACTTTCTTGTATTCCTCGATGGTAATCAAGTCTGCAAATGTCTGTAGAGGGTGTCTTGTGGCAGCCTCCATACTAAATACCGGCTTGCCTGAATATTTTATGAACTGATTGATGATCACCTCGTTATAGTCGTCTTCCTTGCTCTCCAACTTGGCGAAAGCGCGTACTCCGATCACATCGCAGTAGCTTCCCATGACAGGAATCGCTTCCAGAAGATGCTCCGGCTTGTCGCTGTCCATTATGACTCCTCTCTCGGTCTCCAGCTTCCAGGCGCCTTGATTGACATCAAGAACAATTACATTCATTCCAAGATTCAGTGCCGCCTTCTGAGTGCTGAGGCGTGTGCGCAGACTGGAATTGAAGAATATCATCAGCAATGTCTTGTTCCTGCCGAGCTCCTGGTCGGCGAAGGGGTTTTCCTTTACATATTTTGCTGCTTTCAGAGCCTCGGACAGGTCTGTAAGCTGTGTTATCGATGTGAAATGTCTCATAATTCAATGTGTTAGATGTCAGGGTTACGCTCGACATGACAGGCTCATATCTCGACTACGCTCGACATGACAGGCCGGTCAATTCTCTCCAGGCGTTGACAAACGATTCTGCAGTCTCATGTGAGATGGTCAATGACGGAAGCAGGCGGATTACCTGTGCACCAGCCGCTCCTGTGAAGAAATGTCTCTCGAACAGAAGTCTGTCACGCAGACCGACATATTCGTCCTTTAGTTCCAGACCGATCATCAGTCCCTTTCCCCGGTATTCCTTAAGTGCCTTGTCATCGCAGAAAGCATTCGCAAAATAATCTCCGATCCTGGCTGCATTCTCTACAAGATGCTCGTTCTCGATTATATCCAATACAGCGAGCGCTGCTGTGCAGGCAAGATGATTGCCACCGAAAGTAGTACCCAGCATACCGTATGAAGCCTTGATGGAAGGACTGATCAGAACTCCTCCGATAGGGAAGCCGTTGCCCATACCTTTGGCCATTGTCATGATGTCCGCGCGGACTCCATAATGCTGGTGAGCAAAGAATTTTCCCGTACGTCCATATCCGGACTGGATCTCATCCAGGATAAGAAGGCAGCCATATTTGTCGCAAAGCAGGCGCAGCCCGTTGATGAATTCCACAGTAGGCTCATATATGCCGGCCACTCCCTGGATTCCTTCAATGATTACAGCCGCAAAACCTCCCCTTGAAAGCTCATTATCAACAGCTTCAAGATCATTCAACGGAGCAAAGACAATATTGTCCGTAGCATTGAACGGAGCCTGTATCTTGGGATTGTCAGTCGCTGCCACAGCTCCCGATGTCCTTCCATGGAATGCCTTGCGGAATGCCAATACCTTCGCCTTTCCGGTATGGAAAGACGCTATTTTCAAGGCATTCTCGTTTGCCTCAGCCCCACTGTTACAAAGGAAAAGCGAATAATCGTCATACCCGCATACTCTGCCCAATCTCTCTGCCAGATCCCTTTGCAGCGAATTCTGTACGGCATTTGAATAAAACCCCAGCTTTCCAAGCTGCTCGGAAAGCATATGGACATAATGAGGATGGCAATGTCCCACGGAAATCACTGCATGACCTCCATACAGGTCGGTATAAACTTCTCCATTCTTATCCCAAAGAGTCGTGTCCAAACCTCTGACCGGCTCAATATCCCAAAGCTTATATACTTCAAATAAATTCATGCTTCATTTATTTGAAGTATAGTTTACCCCCAGTCTTCGCGTTGCTCAGACAGCCCCCAGGGGCATACCGATCGCTCATTTCATTCGGATCGGGTGCCATCGCTGCTTCGATGTTTTACAAACATCTCGCTGACGCGAGTGGCACGGCGCTGATGCGCCCTTGTTACTATTAAGGTAAACTATACTTATATTATTACACTTGTGTTTTTTTAAGGTCTTTGTATCAGGCTCCTTCTGCGGTAAAGGAGGTAGGCTTTAGTGCGGAATCGGCATCTTGCCACCCCCGGCTAGGTCGTGAGCGAATGAGCAAATAGCCCGGTGGGCTTTTGCAGCGAACAGCCTGCGACAGCAGGGCCGACCGTCAAAAGGGTGGGGGCACTGGAACACTCTGCCAGCAAAAACCGATGCTAAAAAGCAGAAGGCTTGAGACGAAGGCCGGTGTCTTCTGGCAGCCCGAACATCAGGTTCATATTCTGCACAGCCTGTCCTGCTGCACCTTTCACCAGATTATCTATCGCCGAAGCAATATGCACATATCCATCGTGAACCTCCACATGAACCAGTCCCTTGTTAGTGTTCACCACCTCTTTCATCGAAATTCCCTCAGCACTATGGAAAACGAATGGCGACTCAGCATAATAATCCTCAAAAATCTTTCTATAATCCTCCTCAGAAACACCTTCTACGGCCCTGGTATAGACACTCGCAAAGATTCCCCTGGCAAAATCACCTCTTAACGGCACAAAATTCACCACCGGATTTAATGCCTGTCTTGCTGAAGGAGCAGGCTGAAAGCCGGAATTGGCATCTTCGCACCCCCGCGTAGGGGGAGGGGCCCACTCGCAGAGTGGGAGGGGGCCAATGGAGGCTGCAGCCTGCTCCGCAACCCTCACCAGATTCTGCCTGATCTCCGCCAGATGCTGATGACTGAACAATTTGTAAATAGAGATATTGTCACTTCTGTAACTGAAATGCGTAGTCTCACCAGGCTTCTTTCCCGCTCCAGTCGATCCGGTGATCGCAGTCACATGTATTTCGTTAACTATCAGCCCGGCAGCGGCCAATGGCAATGTAGCCAGCTGGATAGCAGTAGCAAAGCATCCCGGATTAGCCACATCGTGAGCCTCACGCACAGAATCGCGCGCACTCTCACATAGACCATAAACGAAATTTCTTCCCGCATAATCTCCATCCAGTCTGAAATCATTGCCCAGATCGATGATTCTGCACTCTGGCTTGATTTCATGAGTGTCAACGAACTGCCTTGAAATACCATGGCCAAGACAAAGGAAAATCACATCGGGGTCATTCAGCTCCTTTCCGAAACAAAGATCCGTCTCTCCGATCAGATCCCTATGCACTGACGCTACCGGTGTCCCTTCCGACGAGGTCGTAGTCGCAGCCACAATCTCTACAGCAGGATGGTTCAGCAATATCCTGAACAACTCCCCGCCTGTATATCCGGTGCCACCGGCTATCGCCACTTTTATCTTATTCATTGTCAGAGCCGTTAACTGAATAATAAATCTTCAATGGATTGGCGATCACCTTCGTGAATCCCACCACATCGCGTCCGGTGTATGACTTGTTCACTTCTCCATACTCTCCGAACTTGGAACTCATCAGGTCGTGGTCGCTCTTGCATCCCAGAACAGAGAAATGATAAGGCATGAGAGCAATTTCCACCTCTCCTGTAACATTCTTTTCGATGCTGTCCATCATCGCCTCCATATCTCTGCATACCGGATCCAGGTACATCGCCTCGTGCATCTGCTGACCGTACCAGCCAGCGATCTGCTCCTTCCAATAAAGCTGTCCCTTAGTAAGGGTGTGCTTCTCGAGCAGATGATGGGCTTTCACGATCACAAGCGGAGCCGCAGCCTCGAAGCCCACGCGTCCCTTGATGCCGATGATAGTATCTCCGATATGGATGTCGCGGCCGATTCCGAATGGAGCAGCTGCGTCACGCACAGCCTTGATTACCTCCACAGGATTCATCTCCACGCCATTGAATGAAACCGGCTCACCTTTGAGGAATCCGATCTTTATATGTTCTGGAACAGTCTTGGTGACCTTTGTCGGATAAGCCTCTTCCGGAAGGTAACCGTCAGACGACAATGTCTCTACACCTCCGATACTTGTTCCCCAAAGTCCCTGATTGATAGAGTACTTGGCCTTCTCCCAGCTGAAATCGAATCCGTGCTTCTGAAGGAAATCGATCTCGAACTGACGTGTAAAGCAATTGTCGCGCACAGGAGCAATGATCTCTACCTGCGGTGCAAGTACCTCGAATACAATGTCGAAACGTACCTGGTCATTGCCGGCTCCCGTGCTTCCGTGAGCTACCGCATCTGCACCAAGCTCATTTACGTGCTTAAGCACTTCAAGCGCCTGGAAAACGCGCTCCGAACTCACAGAAAGGGGATATGTCGCATTCTTGAGGATATTGCCGTATATGAGATATTTGATTCCCTTGTTGTAGTATGTGTCGACGGCATTGACATTCTTGTGCGATGCTGCACCGAGTGTCAAGGCACGCTTCTCGATAGCGGCTTCTTCCTCCGCAGAGAATCCACCTGTATTTACCATGACTGTATGTACCTCATAGCCTTGCTCCTTGAGGTATGGGACACAGAATGATGTGTCCAATCCGCCACTGAAGGCGAGTACGACTTTCTTGCTCATATCTTTATTTCTTTTGTTCTCCATCTTTAAGATTGACAAGTTCCGGATGAGCCGGATCACTTACCTTTATATGCTCTGAAGGATCGTACAGAAGTCCTGTGCAGAGACACATTCTTTGTTCGTTGGATTCGAGAATCCCGTAATTCCTGCATCCCTGACATCCTTTCCAGAATTCAGGATCGTCAGTCAATGCCGCGAATGTCACCGGCCTGAAGCCCAGCTCGTAATTCATCTTCATCACAGCTGCTCCTGTGGTGATGCTGAAAATCTTTGCATTAGGGAAAAGTTCACGGGAAAGCTGGAATATGCGGGTCTTGATCCTCATCGCCAGACCCATGCCTCTGAAGCCGTGCGCAACGATAAGTCCGGAATTGGCCACATACTCCTTGCCACCCCAGGTCTCGATGTATGAGAATCCTGCAAAGCGACCGTCTTCTGTCAGGGCAATGACTGCCTTTCCGGCCAATATCTTTTCGGAAATATATTCCGGAGTTCTTCTGGCAATACCCGTTCCTCTTTCACGGGCTGAAATAAGGATTTCCTCGCAGACCTCATCTGCATACACTACGTGACTCGGCTGAGCCACCACTACATTAATTTCCATAAGTTTCAATTCAGGCCAAACATGGCTCAAATAAATTCAGTTCCGTCTGTGCGGAACATAAATATTCTGTATTTTAACGGATTGCCCTCATTGAGGGAGTCGATCTGGACCCTAAGGCAAGACAAACCGAGATTGTCAATTGCAATTGGGAGGGAAATGCTTCGAGAGCCCCTCCTAAATTCGGACGAATATTTGGTTAGAAATGACCATAACTCCTACAAAGATATATATTCTTCTGAAAAATTGCTAACTTTGACGAAAATTTATTTTCATTCCTATTTGCAATCCTAAATCATCCAGACGTGGCAAAAAAGAAAATAAGAAAGACAGATATCGATCCGGAATATCTGAAGAAGCAGAAGGAGGCGCTGGTGCGCCGCCACAGACAGGTCATTTATCTGAATGACAGTGAGATGGCGGCGATAAGACAATATTGCGAAAGATTCCGTGTCGGTACCAAGGCTGTTCTCTTCCGCGAGGCCATAATGGAGAAAGTCCTTTCAGAACTGGATGACAACCATCCTACGCTTTTCTAGAAAATCACTTAAACAATGAATATGAGAACAATTATTACAGCTTGCGTCCTCTTTTTTATGGGAATGACTCTCAATGCTCAGCAACAGAATGTCATGGATAATGTACAGCAGATTCAGGTGGCAGACACAGAAGACTATGCGATCGTAAAAGATGAAATCGTGGATGGAGTCAGATATATCGTGGCTACACCAAGTGCAAAGGTCTGTTCTAAGCAGATCGATATCGAGATCAAGGATGGAATAATCCTCAAGGTCGTATATACACGCGGATGTGAGGGAAATGCCAAAGGAATAGGTGCCCTGATAAAGGATATGACTGTGGAAGAGGCTATAAAGCGTCTTGAAGGAATCACCTGCGGCAAGCGCGGTACTTCTTGCCCGGATCAGCTGGCCAAGGTACTCAAGGCGTTGAAATAAAAGGTACTCAAGGCATTGAAATAAAAAGAAAAGGAATCGTTAAAGCGATTCCTTTTCTTTTTCTATGGCAGCATTGTAGCAATGTCTGCAGAGAGGTTCGTAAATGTCTGTTTCTCCGAGTACCACCAGCTCATTGCTCTTTGAAAGTCTGTGGGAATGGTTTGCCGGGCTTCCGCATTTCACGCAGATAGCATGTACTTTCTGTATGTCTTCAGCCACAGCCATGAGAGAAGGCATCGGCCCGAAAGGCTTGCCGAGGAAATCGGTATCAAGACCGGCGATTATTACTCTTACGCCGCGGTTAGCCAATGTCTGTACAACCTCAATGATCGAATTGTCGAAAAACTGAGCCTCGTCAATTCCTACAACTTCTACATCGCTTGAAATATCCAGCATCTTGACCGGAGTGTCAATAGGGATGGAAGGAATGCTGTGTGCATCGTGCGATACAACCTCGTCTTCTGAATATCGTACATCTATGCAGGGCTTGTATATCGCCACTTTCTGTTTGGCGAACTGGGCCCTTTTCATCCTTCTGATAAGTTCCTCGGTCTTTCCTGAGAACATTGAACCGCAGATTACTTCGATTGAACCTGCTTTTTTTGCGATTTCTAAAAACATTTCCTTACTTTGTATATTACTCCGGTGATTAATCAGTTTCCCTGTTTTCGGGGGATGCAAATATAGACAATAATTGCTTTATGGAAAATAGAGAGCAGCAGATTTTATCCGAAATAAAATCTATGGTGGCTTCCATCAGAAGTCAGTTGGAAAAGCTGGATGCCAAAATGGTTGAGTTTCATCAGGCCGTGGATCCTGAAGGCTTTCAGAAGGAATCTATCAATGTGATTATTGATGATATCGATGTGTTAGCCCGCCCTGCTGAGACGGAAATTGTGGAAATCCCTTTGGGCCTTGATATCCCTGAAGTCCTTCCTGCAGAGTTTAAGGCTGAAGCACCGGCAGAAGAACCTCAGACTGAGATTCCGGCTGATGTGCCTGCTGAAATTCCTGTAGAACAGACTGAAGAACAGAAAGAGGAAGATGACGATCTTCCTTTCGGTGACCTGCCGGAGGATGTGCAGCAGCCAGAACCACAGGATGCTTCTGATGAGGAACCAACTGAAGAGCTGCAGCCAGAGCCGCAGCCGGTACAGGAACCTGTAAAGGAAGAAGCACCTCAGGAAGAAGAAGATGATGACCTTCCGGGCTTCTTCGATGTTCCTGAGACAATTACCGTAGCAGCGAAGGCATCCGCTGCAGCAAAACCTACTATCAATGATGCCCACTCCACCGATCAGGCATGGCGCAAGGATATGCCTGGTTCCCCTGTAAAGGATATAAGAAGTGCAATTTCACTCAATGACAGAGTATTTTTCATCAATAATCTTTTTGACGAGGATGCCCAGGCTTTCGTGAATACACTTTCGAGCATAAATTCGATGGCTTCTCTTGATGAGGTCGTGGATTTTGTCACAGCTCAGTATCCGCAGTGGAATCTTAATTCTGATGTTGTCTATAGATTTATGATGGCTGTACGCCGTAAGGTTAACTGATTATGCCGGGTATATTATATATAGTACCGACTCCGGTGGGAAATCTGGAGGATATGACATTCAGGGCAATCAAGGTCCTGAAGGAAGCAGATCTTATTCTCGCTGAGGATACCAGGACAAGTTCGGTTCTGCTCAAGCATTATGACATCAAAGGACGTCTGGAATCTCATCATAAGTTCAATGAACATAAGACGGCCTCAATGATAAAGGAACGTATTCTGGCAGGACTGAATGTCGCTTTGATAAGCGATGCCGGAACTCCCGGAATATCAGATCCCGGATTTCTTCTGGTCCGCACCTGTGCTCAAGAGGGGATAGAGGTGCAGACTCTTCCGGGTGCTACAGCATTTGTTCCTGCGCTTGTTTCTTCCGGATATCCTTGTGACCGTTTCTGTTTTGAAGGGTTCCTTCCGCAGAAGAAAGGACGCCAGACCAGATTGATGGAGCTCGCTCAGGAGCAGAGAACGCTGATATTCTATGAGTCACCTTATCGCTTGGTCAAGACATTGGAACAGTTTGCAGAGTTTTTCGGTTCCGAAAGAGAATGCTCCGTTGCCAGGGAAATCTCCAAGAAATTCGAGGAACATAAGAGGGGAACCCTTGCAGATGTGGCTGCCTGGTATAAGGAGCACGAGCCCAAAGGCGAGATTGTTATCATCGTAGCGGGTGCTCCTGAAAAGAAAAAGGAGAAAAAATCCTATCGCAAGGCTGACGAGGAAGCATAAAAAAGATTCAAAAGACCTAAAAAAGAGAAAAACCTTACATAAAAAAGAGCAAAACTTTGCAGAGAGCATTGTTTTGCTCTTTTTGTTTGTGGACTTTTGCCGAAAGCCTTTTGAAGATGAGCAGGGAGAAAAAGTCGGGACTTTCAGAGTCTTTTATTACCGGAGTCATTGCTCTGGTGTTTTTGATTGTGGGATATCAGACGGCATTGATGATTCACAACGCTGCGGTGGTAAAGATTACTGCCGATCGAGATGTGCCTGATACCGTATATGTATATCAGCGTCCTCCGGAACAATTTCAGCAAAGCTCCCAAAGTGAAAAGCCATCCGGTCTGAGAAAGAATGCCTCACATTCGCCTCGGGCCGAGGCTGTCAGAAAGAATGTTCCACGTAAAGATGTGGAGAATTTTCGTTTCAACCCCAATACTGTGTCAGTAGAAGAACTTTGCCGCTTAGGGTTTACGCTCAAGCAGGCAGAGAGCATTGACAAATATCGAAGAAACGGAGGCAGGTTCAGAAGAAAGGAAGATTTTCAAAAGTCATATGTCGTGGCTGACAGCGTGTTCAGCCGGTTGGAAAAATTCATCGACATACCATTGGTGGATCTGAATATTGCAGATTCTGCCGATTTTGATGCTTTGCCGGGTATCGGAGGGTGGTTTGCAAAAAAAATGATCGATCATAGGAAGGCTCTGGGAGGCTATTCGTACAAGGAACAGCTGCTGGACATCCATCGTTTCGATCAGGGAAAGCTTGATGGGTTAAGTGATCTCATTACAGTCTCTACCGAATACATCCGACCTTATCCCTTATGGTCTCTTCCTGCAGATTCCCTTCGCAGGCATCCTTATATTGATAATCTCGAAACTGCCAGGGCTATCGTTCTCTATCGGCAAAATGCCTCACGGGAAGAATGGACCGTGGAAGGACTACGTGATGCGGGAATCTTGACTGCAGACCAATGCGCCCGTTTGTCGAGATGTCATATAGCATCGCCATAAATAGAAAAGGCCCGCAGTCTGCAGGCCTTTGTCTTTCTTTAGTCTTCTGCTGTGAGAAGTGCTTCCCTGATCTTTGCTTCGATCTCTTCGCAGAGCTCAATATTGTCTGTAAGCATCTGCTTTACAGCTTCACGTCCCTGAGCCAGCTTGCTTTCGCCGTAGCTGAACCACGAACCGCTCTTCTTGATGATTCCGAACTCTACTCCCAGGTCGATGATCTCTCCGACACGTGAGATACCTTCTCCGAATACGATGTCGAACTCAGCCTTCTTGAAAGGTGGAGCCATCTTGTTCTTTACGATCTTTACCTTTGTGCGGTTACCGAGAGCCTCGTCGCCGTCCTTGATCTGAGTAGTGCGGCGCACATCTACGCGGACAGAAGCGTAGAATTTGAGGGCATTACCACCGGTAGTGGTCTCTGGATTTCCAAACATGACTCCGATCTTGTCGCGGAGCTGGTTGATGAAGATGCAGCATGTATTGGTCTTGCTGATGTTTGCTGTCAGTTTTCTGAGGGCCTGGCTCATGAGCCTTGCCTGGAGTCCCATCTTCGCATCTCCCATCTCGCCTTCGATTTCGGCCTTTGGAGTAAGTGCCGCAACAGAGTCGATCACGATGATGTCGATAGCTCCTGAGCGGATGAGGTTATCTGCAATCTCCAATGCCTGTTCTCCGTTGTCCGGCTGTGAAATAAGCAGAGTTTCGAGGTCTACGCCCAGATTACGTGCATATGTCCTGTCGAAAGCATGCTCTGCGTCGATGATTGCGGCGATGCCGCCCTGTTTCTGTGCCTGTGCGATGGCGTGGATGGCAAGAGTGGTCTTACCGCTGGATTCCGGTCCATAGATCTCGATGACTCTTCCACGAGGGTAACCTCCGATACCGAGGGCTGCGTCAAGCGCTATGGAACCGCTCGGAATGACCGAAACCTCCCATTTTGGCTGATCTCCCAGCTTCATGATCGTACCTTTGCCATAATCTTTCTCAATCTTGTCAATCGTCGCCTGCAATGCCTTGAGTTTCGCAGCATTGATGCCGGTACCGTCCTTAACTTCTTCTTTAGCCATAAATGTAAATTTAAAAATGTTCAATGTCTGCGGAACTTTTCCGCAAGACCTAGCAAATGTAATCAAAAACTTTCAGAAAACCGTTCATATTTTCTTTCGTCTGCAAAATTATTGCTCCTTTGTGCCAAAGTACGGCGCATTTGCAAAAAATAGCTCCCCCGTATTCAAAAATATTATGCAACTCATATAAATAAAAATACTTATTTTTGTATGTTATTTGTGAACATGCGGATATGAAGATAAAACTCTTAGGAAAGAATCTTGACGAGCTGAAGAAGCTTGTTACAGAGGAGGGCCTGCCTGGCTTCACTGCCAAGCAGATAGCCCAGTGGCTCTATGTGAAGAAAGTGCGTACCATCGATGAGATGACCAACCTCTCAAAGGCGGCAAGGGCGGCATTGTCCCAGAAGTATGAGGTGGGTGTGACCTCTTATGCCGGACTGCAGATTTCTACTGACGGAACCAAGAAGTATCTCTTTCCGGTAAAGTGTACTCATAGACGAGGACTGAATCTGAGGGTTGCTGAAGATGAACTTGAAGCGGGTGCAGTCGAGGCTGTGATGATTCCCGATGATGACAGGGCGACTCTCTGTGTCTCATCTCAGTCAGGATGCCGTATGGGATGTAAATTCTGTATGACCGGAAGGCAGGGATTTCATGGACACATGTCTGCTGCAGATATAATTTCGCAGTTCATTGCTGTCGATGAGTCAGACAGACTTACCAATGCCGTCTTTATGGGTATGGGTGAGCCCCTTGACAATTATGATAATGTTATGAGGGCAATCGAGATTCTTACCGCTGACTGGGGTTTTGCATGGAGTCCCAAGCGAATCACTGTATCGACAATCGGAGTGATTCCTAACCTTAAGCGCTATCTGGAAGAATGCAAGTGCCATCTTGCTGTGAGTCTTCATGATCCGTTCGCTCCCGAGCGCCTGAGTGTCATGCCTGTGCAGGGAGCATGGCCTATCCAGGAGGTCATTGACCTTATAAAGCAATATGATTTCACAGGGCAGAGACGTGTCAGCTTCGAATATACTATGTTCGCCGGATTCAATGACACCAAGGCTCATGCTGATGCACTTATAAGAATGCTGAAAGGTCTGGAATGCAGGATGAATCTGATCCGTTTCCATAAGATTCCTGATTTCCCTTATGAGACATCCCCTGATGTGATAATTGAAAACTTCAAGACAAGACTGAATAATTCCGGTCTTATGACTACGGTGAGAGCTTCCAGAGGAGAAGATATCCTTGCAGCCTGCGGAATGCTTGCCGGACAACATAATCGGAAAGAATAACCTGTGAAAAAACTCCCCTTCATACAGTTATTTATATAAAACGAAGAATATGAGAAGATTACTGACATTGGCCTTTATCTTTTTCCTGATGGCAGTGTCGGCGTCTGGAAGGCCGGCCAGGGGTATCGATCCCAAGGCTGATTCCATTGCTGTTGTCCGGATGCGCGAGAAGATGGCCCGGATACGGCAGTTTCGTCCGACCGTCGCTCTTGTGCTTAGCGGAGGTGGTGCCAAAGGCGCAGCTCATGTGGGTGTCATAAGGTATATTGAGGAACTGGGCATTCCGGTGGATATGGTTCTGGGTACAAGCATGGGAGGTCTTGTGGGAGGTCTTTATTCTCTCGGATATACTGTGGACCAGATAGATTCCCTTATGAGCAATATGGACTGGAACTGGGCCTTAAGTGACAGACTCTCAAGGAAATATATTACGTATTCAGATCTGAAGTATAAGGAAAAGTATCTTCTTTCCATTCCGTTTTTCTATGAGCGTGACTATTACAGGATGATGCGTGCCGATGAGACACGTTTCGATCCTTCTCACCGTAAGGATATCCTTCACGTGGGAGCCGACAATGAAGATGGAGTGGAGATGCTCAAGAAAAACCTTCTCGGCAGTCTTCCGGCAGGCTATATCTATGGTCAGAATGTAAGCAATCTGATAAGCTCTCTTACTATCGGTTATCAGGACCCTATGAGTTTTCAGGACTTCCCGATTCCTTTCGTCTGTGTTGCCGCTGATATGGTTTCAGGAAAGGCCAAGGTATGGCACGAGGGAAAGATCAATGATGCAATGCGGTCCACCATGTCGATTCCCGGCATGTTCGCGCCTGTAAGAGTCGATGGAATGGTACTGGTCGATGGAGGTCTGAGGGATAATTACCCGACCGCCCTTGCCCGTGAAATGGGTGCTGACATCATTATCGGTGTGGATCTGTCTGATGCCAGAAGAACCTACACAGACATAAACAACATTGGTGACATCTTGAGTCAGGGTGTGGATATGCTTATGCGCGAATCACTTGACCGCAATATCGAGATCCCGGATGTGAAGATAAAGCCTCGTCTGAGAGGATACAATATGATGAGCTTTGATGCTGAAAGCATAGACTCGATAAAGGTTCGAGGCTATAGGGCGGCTCAGGCTCAGGACTCTCTTCTAAGAGAGGTGGCTGCACGGACATGCAGCGGATATTCCCGGACTGTCAAGCCTTCTGCCTACGGATTTGAAACCGACTCTCTGGTCCTCGCGGATGTCGAGATAAAAGGAGTTCTTCCAAGGGAAGAGGAATTGCTGGAGAAGAGACTTAACCTGAAGTTCGGACAGAAGATCAGCAAGGAGGATCTCAATGACATTGTCGCCAAGATCTATGGAACACAGTCCTATGATTATGTCACATATGAACTTCTGGGAGACAGCGAACCGTTCAGGCTTGTATTGAATTGCCGCAAGGGACCTGTGCACCAGCTGGGGCTGGGAGTCAGGGCCGATACCGAAGAGATCGTGTCCGTGCTTCTTAATCTCGGACTCAATGCGCACAAGCTCCACGGACATATCTATGATTTTTCTGCGAAAATCAGTGCAAATCCCTATGCTCAATTCCATTGGTCATATGATCTGCCGAAAATACCTACCGTCAATGCAAAGGCATCTATAAGATGGACAAATCTGAATATGCTCAATTTCGGTAATAACAATCTGAGTCTGAGCTATCTGTCTGCAAAGCAGGAGGTGTTTCTTTCCAATATCAAATGGAATCAGTTTGACATCAAGGCCGGAATAAGGAATGAGGTGTTTGATATCAGAAATATAAAGTCATCACAGATTCTCGGTGATTATGACCTGAACCATTTGAATAATGATTATCTGTCTTTGTATCTGGATGCAAGAACAGATACATTCGATGACGGGTATTTTCCGACTAGGGGAGTGAATGCCGGGGTTTCCTATGCCTGGACCTTCGCTGCTTTCCCATACCATTCCAGAAATTTCCAGATTCTTCAGGCGGATGCCAAGACAGTGGTACCGATAGGTGAGATATTCGCTTTCATACCGTCGTTCAATTTACGTTTCCTGATAGGTGATGATATTCCGGTGGCATATTTCAATGCTGTGGGTGGCTCTCTGCCTGGCAGGTATGTGGATCAGCAGATGCCTTTCCTTGGGGTAACCAATCTCCATGCGATGAAGAATATGCTTACTTTATACAGAGCGGATCTCAGATTCAAACTTGCAAAGAATCATTATGTTACCGGTACAGTCAATTATGCTAGGGATTGTGATGCATTGAAGGATTATGCCTATGGCCCGGGTTATTTTGGCGCAGCCTTGGAGTATTCTTTCGATACTATTTTCGGTCCGTTGAGTGCCAATGTGCATTGGTCTGATATCACGGGAAAAGTGGGGTTTTATTTGAGTGCAGGATATAACTTTTAGACATATGGAGGAGGGAAAGGACCTTGTAAGGGTGACTGACAGGATGCGGGCATTGTGTTCCAGAAGGGAATACTGCAGTGCAGATATATTGAAGAAGGCGATGTCTGCCTTGGATGGAGACAGAGCCCGGGCGGAAACCGTTGTCGCGAAGCTTATAGACGAAAAATATATTGATGATCTGAGGTATTCATCGGCCTTCGCCAGAGATAAATCTTCTATAGCCGGCTGGGGAGAGACCAAGATACGATATATGTTGTCTGCAAAAGGCATATCCAAAGATACGATTGCTGAAGCTTTGGAGAGTATTGATGAGGACAAGGCTTCGGGAAGATTGGAAAAACTTATGGAAGCTAAGGCTCGTTCTTTGAAAGATGATCCTCAGGCCAGGCTCAAGATGCTTCGTTTCGGAGTGGGACGTGGTTATGCATACGAGGCTGTGGCAAGAGTTACAGACAGAATCATAGAACTATGGAAAGATTCAGAAGATTGACTCCGAATGAGATAGAGTCATTGAAGGGGCAGATGTGTTCTGCAGCAGATTGGAGTACTATTGAAGTTGCGCAGGATTTCTCCCCGGAACACGTGAGATATGCCCGCTTTTCCGGTAATATAAGATTAGGATCCTTCAGGAAAGAATTTTCTTTAGCGGGAGGAATGTGCAAGCATTCCGGAATTTATTATGCCACTTTGCATAATGTGACTGTCGGAGACGACTGCTGCATTGAAAATGTAAAGAATTATATTGCCAATTATACTATAGGCAGCGGTACCTTCATTGAAAATGTGGATATCATCCTTGCAGACGGGGTGAGTACCTTCGGAAACGGTGTGGAGGTGTCGGTGCTGAATGAGACCGGTGGATGCGAAGTGATGATCTTTGACCGGCTTTCCGCTCAGCTGGCATATATTATGGCGTTTTATCGTCACAGACCTTCATTGCTTTCCAAGCTACGCCGGATGATAGACCGATATGTGGATTCAGTTAAGTCATCAGTCGGAACAATCGGCAAGGATGTGGTGATTGCAGATGCTGGTTATATCAAGAATGTCCGGGTCGGTGACTGCTGTAAGATAGAGGGCGCAGCACGACTCAAGAACGGAAGCATAAACAGCAACTCCCAGGCCCCTGTCCATATCGGGGTCGGAGTGATCGGAGACGATTTCATCATATCCAGCGGATCCAGTGTGGAGGATGGCGTAACTTTTTCCCGGTGTTTTATAGGGCAGGCCTGCAAGTTAGGACACAATTATTCGGCGTCTGATTCCCTCTTCTTCAGTAATTGCCATGGAGAGAACGGAGAAGCCTGTGCGATTTTTGCAGGGCCGTTTACGGTTACCCATCATAAATCGACATTGCTTATCGCAGGAATGTTTTCATTTATGAATGCCGGCTCCGGCTCTAATCAGAGCAATCATCTTTACAAGCTCGGCCCGATCCATCACGGGGTAATGGAAAGAGGTTCCAAGACAGCATCCGATTCATATATATTATGGCCGGCCAAGGTGGGAGCATTCTCCCTTGTAATGGGCCGTCACGTCTGTCATCAGGACACCACGGACCTGCCGTTCTCATATCTGATCGAGCAGCAGAGCACTTCCTACATTATGCCCGGGGCCAATCTCAAGAGTGTCGGAACCATCAGAGATGCAAAGAAATGGCCTTCCCGAGACAAAAGGAAAGGACCGGACAAACTCGACTGCATTAACTTCAATCTTCTTAGCCCATATACGGTCAGGAAAATGCTCAATGCCGTGAATATTCTGAAGGAACTGAGAAGAGTATCCGGTGATACCTCTGATTATTATGCATATCAGAGCGGCAGAATCAAGAGCAGCTCTCTGGCAAACGGACTCAAATATTATGGGTATGCGATCGATAAATTCTTTGGGAATTCATTGATTACCAGAATTATGAATGCCGAGTTCTCTACACTTGACGAGCTACGTGATGCCTTTGTCCCTCGTTCTGAGTATGGGGATGGGGAGTGGATGGATCTGGCTGGAATGATTGCCCCTTGCAAGGCTGTCGATGATATATTGGCTGATGTGGAAAGTGGTAAGACTGCCGAGCTGGATGTCTTCAATCGTCGTATCGTCGCTCTGCACGACGAATATTACCATTATGAGTGGAGGTGGGCCTGCAAAGCTATGGAAGAATATTATGGACTGAAGCTGGCTGAGTCGTCTGCATCCGAGCTTTCGAAACTTATATGCAGATGGAGGGAGTCGGTGGTTACCTTGGACAGGCTTTTGTATGAAGATGCAAGAAAGGAATTTTCTCTAAGCGGTATGCCGGACTTTGAGTCGGATCCTTTCGTACGTTCTGTCAAGGAACATATTGAAGTCAAGTCCTCTCTTGCGGATCAGGTGCTCGAGAAGCTTGCCTCAATATAAAAAGTCCCGCTCGGGTTTGAGCGGGACTTTGAGTATATTATAAGTAATTCGATTACTTAGAAGCCTTGATAGCAGCCTGAGCAGCAGCAAGACGAGCGATTGGAACGCGGAATGGAGAGCAAGATACATAGTTGAGGCCGATCTTGTAGCAGAACTCAACTGATGCAGGATCACCACCGTGCTCACCGCAGATACCGCATTTGAGGCTCTCACCTGCAACTGCCTCGCGAGACTTGCGTCCTTCTACGACAGCGTGCTCAACGAGCTTACCAACTGACTTCTGGTCGAGAGTCTTGAATGGGTCTGCATCGAGGATCTTGTTGCCGAGATAGTCACCCATGAAGGTTCCGATATCGTCACGTGAGAATCCGAATGTCATCTGAGTAAGGTCGTTTGTACCGAATGAGAAGAACTCTGCAGTACGAGCCATACGGTCAGCTGTGAGGGCAGCACGTGGGATCTCGATCATTGTACCGAACTTGTACTTGATGTCGAAGCCGAACTGTGCCTCTACCTCTGCACGGATCTTCTCGCAGATAGCCTTCTGGAAGCAGAGCTCACGCTCAGAGATGGTTACAGGAACCATGATCTCCGGCATTGGGTTGAAGCCCTCGTTCTTAAGCTCGCCGGCTGCAGTGAAGATAGCGCGGAACTGAGTCTCTGAAATCATTGGATATGTGATGTGGAGACGGACACCACGGTGACCCATCATTGGGTTAACCTCGTGGAGTGACTCACCACGCTTCTCGATCTCGCCTACAGAGATGTGGAGTTCCTCTGCAAGTTCGTTCTTCTTGATTTCAGTCTGAGGTACGAACTCGTGGAGAGGTGGGTCGAGGAGACGGAAGGTAACAGGCTTAGCGTCCATAACCTTCATTGTACCCTTGACAGCAGCCTTGATGAATGGCTCGAGCTCAGCAAGAGCAGCCTTACGCTCGTCATCAGTCTTGGCAAGGATCATCTTGCGGAGCTTAGAGAGCGGAGTCTCAGCGTTCTGGCCGTAGAACATGTGCTCGATACGGAAGAGACCGATACCCTCAGCACCGAAGCTGATTGCACGTGCTGCATCCTCTGGAGTGTCAGCGTTTGTGCGTACGCCCATTGTGCGGAACTTATCAACGATCTCCATGAACTGCTGGAAACGTGGGTTGTCAGATGCGTCCATTGTGTCGATCTTCACATCATATACATAACCCTTTGCACCGTTGATAGAGAGAACGTCACCCTCGTGGTACTCCTTGTCTGAGCCCTTGAACTTGATCACCTTGTTCTCGAGGTCGATGTGCATAGCCTCGCAACCTACAATACAGCACTTACCCCATCCACGTGCTACGAGAGCAGCGTGTGAAGTCATACCACCGCGCTGAGTGAGGATACCTGCGCATGCACGCATACCCTCTACATCCTCTGGAGAAGTCTCCTCACGAACGAGGATTGTAGCGATACCCTTCTCTGCAGCCTCCATAGCAGCCTCAGAAGTGAAAGCGATAACTCCTACAGCTCCACCTGGAGATGCTGGAAGACCGTTAGCGATAACTGTAGCCTTCTTCTCAGAAGCAGGGTCAAGGATAGGATGGAGAATCTCGTCGAGCTGAGCAGGAGCAACGCGTGTTACAGCTGTCTTCTCGTCGATCATTCCTTCCTCTACCATGTCCATAGCCATGTTGAGGGCAGCAAGACCTGTTCTCTTACCTACGCGGCACTGGAGCATCCAGAGCTTTCCGTCCTGGATAGTGAACTCGATGTCCTGCATATCGCGGAAGTGGTTCTCGAGGTGGAGACGGATTCCGTCGAGCTCTGCATAAACCTCAGGCATTGAAGTCTCGAGAGAAGCAAGGTGCTGGTTGTGTGGGTTCTTTGTAGACTCGTTGAGCGGGTTAGGAGTACGGATACCGGCTACAACGTCCTCACCCTGAGCGTTGATAAGCCACTCACCGTAGAACTTGTTGTCACCGTTTGCAGGGTTACGTGAGAATGCAACACCTGTTGCAGAGTTGTCACCCATGTTACCGAATACCATTGACTGTACGTTTACAGCTGTACCCCACTCATCTGGAATACCCTCGATACGACGATAAGCGATAGCGCGCTTTCCGTTCCAAGACTTGAATACGCCACCGATTGATCCCCAGAGCTGAGCCTCAGCTGAATCTGGGAACTCTGTTCCGAGAACCTCCTTTACGCGGACCTTGAAGCGGTCGCAGAGCTCCTTGAGCTCCTCAGCTGTGATGTCTGTGTCAGAAGCGTAGCCCTTAGCGTGCTTTACCTCTTCCATCATTCTGTCGAGCTGCTGGCGGATACCCTGGCCATCAGCTGGCTCGATGCCTTCAGCCTTCTCCATCACCACATCAGAGTACATCATGATGAGACGACGGTATGCGTCATATACGAAACGTGGGTTCTGAGTCTTCTCGATCATACCAGGGATAGTCTCAGAGCAGAGACCGATGTTGAGGATTGTATCCATCATACCTGGCATTGAGCTTCTTGCACCTGAACGGCATGAAACGAGGAGCGGATTCTCCTTGTCGCCGAACTTCATACCCATGATCTCCTCAGTCTTCTTGAGAGCCTCGGCTACCTCAGCCTTGAGAGCGTCGTTGTAACCGCCACCGAGCTCGTAATACTCAGTACAGCACTCAGTTGTGATTGTGAAACCTGCAGGAACAGGGATGTTGAGTGTACACATCTCAGCGAGGTTAGCACCCTTACCGCCGAGGAGCTCACGCATTGTTCCATTACCCTCGGCAGTTTTGCCACCGAAGCAATAGACTCTTTTCTTGTTAGATTCCATAATTGTAAATATTTGATTATTAATAAATAATATCAATAAAAGATTGCTGCCGGACTTTTCCCATATCAAAACGGAAAAAATCCGGCGCGAATTTAATCATTTTTCCTGAAACATCAGCAAAGAATTTGAGTTAAATCAGTCCTCTCCTTCACTGGCCTGCTCCAGAAGTGATGCCAGGATACCAGCGACGCCGCAACGGCCGCCTTCATTGAATGTGATCCCTGTTACCGACGGGTCCGGATGACCTATCGGATAATATGCGATGTCCTGAAGCAGAAGCTGTGAGTCAAGATAGTCATAATCATAGTCGCTGATCTGTATTATCACTCCTGGAATCTCGCTGAACAGAAGCTTCGTTGTGTCTGTTTCCTGGTATGATGCCATCAGACCGCACAAGTCAATGCAGGTTCCGCATCTGCCGCACATCGATGCGACGGCAGTGGCGAGGCCGCCGTCGGAAACGGTAGCTCCCGCAGTAACGATTCCGTCTTCCACCAATTCTCTTACAACTTCGTAACAATCAATGAAATAATCCGGATCCTGAATATGTGGCCCCACGCCCCCGTTATGACCCTGCGTCTGTGCCAGAAGCGAGCCTCCTATTTTATGCTGGCAGGTGTCGAAAGGAATGTATATCAGCCAGTCAGATGGATCGGCATTCATTTTTGAAGGACATTTGCGCTGCTCGGATATCCATGGATGGCTGCTTTGGAAAGGTGAGTCCTTTACCTGTATTTCCTCCTGGTTTTCATCGTTTTCGTCCGAATCCTTTTCAGGGAGCCATGCGTAGAATTCCAGATGGCTCTCCAGATCTGTTTCGTTGAAGACATAGTCCTCCAGCTTTACTCCCAGGTCGAAGATATATCCGCTTGCGGATTCGACGGAATGGTAGAATGCAGCCATATTTCCAAGCGGACGTGTGTTCCAGATCCATTTGGCCCAGAGATTCAGATTCCCCAGGCGGAAATGCCCTTCATTCCATATCCTGTCGATCAATGCCTTGCCGATCCTTTGTCTTGTGAATGCTTCGGGATAAAGAAGTCGGAATGCACGTTCATTCCCGGCTTCTTTCAGGCAGTCTTCGAGGTAGGTGGTTTCATTGGTCTGGCAGTATCTGAATGATGTGACAGGGGGATCGGTGGATTCGTCCAGGATGTCTTCGAAACCTGCCGGATCCGGCTGCCCGAAATCTTCGTCGGTCATACATTCGCTCAGGAGTTCAGCCGGGGTGGCGTCGCATCTTATGCCGTCAATGATGTATTGCGAGTATAAAGCTGATTCTTTTTCTGTCATATTCCGCACAACTTGGGGATAAACTTTGTAAAAATAGTTAAATTTGTATTTACAACAAGCGATTTTGTGATTATGGATAAGATTTTTTCGGAAAAGGCTTATGATGAGATGATCGGCAAACTGTTCGTCAGGTTCCCTTCTTTTCAGAAGACAGGAGCTTCCGCATACAAGCCGGGAATAGGAAATATGGAATTCTTCGACCAGCTTGCAGGCCATCCGCACAGACAATACAAGACAATACATATCGCAGGAACCAATGGCAAGGGGTCGGTGTCCAATATGCTGGCTTCCGTGCTTGCTGCTCAAGGACTTAAGGTGGGGCTTTATACATCTCCACATATTCTGGACTTTCGTGAAAGAATCAGGGTGATTTCCGGTGATGAGCCTTTTCGTCTTATCTCTAAGGAGGAGGTCTGGTCGTTTGTCATGCAGTGGCAGGAGACCTTCGATCATCTGGATATGTCCTTCTTTGAAATAACCACCTCGATGGCGCTCACATGGTTCGCCCGGCAGGAAGTGGATGTGGTGGTACTTGAAACCGGCCTTGGCGGCCGTCTGGACAGCACCAATATTGTCAATCCTGTCCTCAGTGTCATTACGAATATCGGACTTGACCATTGTGATATGCTGGGAGAGACATTGCCTGAAATCGCTTTTGAAAAGGCTGGAATCATCAAGCCGAAAGTTCCTGTGGTGATAGGGGAGAGTCATCCTGAAACTGATGCTGTGTTCGAACGTAAAGTCTTGTATACCAATCTCCCTGAACCTTCGTTCATGGGTAGTCGCACTGCAATCATGTCTCTTTTGACATTTGCCGACAAGGTGGAGCCGGAATTATGGGCTCAGCACGAGGATATTCTCCAGAAGATGGATCTTCAGGGAGAGTACCAGAGAAAGAATCTGAGGACGGTTCTGGCGGCCTTGGATGTTCTGGGTGCTAAAGGGGACTTTGTCAGGGATGCATTGATCCGCACAGCTGAGCGTACCGGTTTCAGAGGACGCTGGGAAAAACTTTCTGACAATCCGTATGTGATCTGCGATATCGGTCATAACGAACATGGATTGAAATATAATTTCGCTCATCTTGAGCGTATGAAGTCCGAAGGCAGGTGCACAGATCTGATAATGGTATATGGCTCAGTTGCGGATAAGGATGTTGATTCGGTCATCCATCTGATGCCTCAGGACGCAATATATGTATTCACCCAGGCTCAAGGAAAGCGGGCGCTTCCGGCTGAAAATATACGCGACAGGTATCTGACTTTCTGCGAGGAAAATTCACGTTCGATTGGCACTGTACATTGCGCAGGCACGGTCGTTGAAGCGATGAATCTTGCTTATGAAATTGCTGCCGGCATTGTCGCGGCGGATGCCGATGCACGTCCGCTCATCTATGTGGGCGGAAGCACATATGTAGTGTCGGAAGCTGTTGCAATCCGGAAATGATAAATCTCTAATCCCTAAAATATGAAACGGATTCTTTTGATTCTGCTTGCTGTGCTGATTGGCGCAGAAGCTTTCTCGTACGCTGCAGGCGATGACGGGAAAAGGAGTGACAGAATAGAGTCTCTTTGGAAGGAATATGAAGATGCTTCTCAGAGAGATTATGTGCAGAGAATGACCAATATCCTGGAGAAGATCAAGGCCGAGGCTCTCAAGGAAAGGAGTACCTGGGACTATTACAAGGCTGTATGTTTCTATGTGAGGGCTAAATCAGCACATGACTGGAAACTTGCAGAAGAGCTTCAGGATCAGGCAAAAGAGGAAATCGATTCGTACGGGGAGCCGATACTTGATTATATGCTCAGGAGAGAGAGCATGAGTATGGAGCAGAAACTTGAGTACCTGTCTGAGAATGGGGATAAACTTAAGTCGAGAAAGAATGCTGATGTATATGAAGGGGCCGGAATTGTGTATGAGGATGTTCTTACCACTACATTAAGTAATGATTATCAGTATGTTCTGTGGGATATTCTGACAAGGTCCCATCGTCCTTCTGTAGAGGAGTGCACTAAGGTGTATGAACTGCTTTCTGAAAGCCTGGGTGGAGTCTATCCTCAGGCGGGTCTTGCCGAGTATATATATATGAAAAGGGTTATCGATCCTGAAAGATCGGATGATGTGGAAAAGGATTTCGGAGACCTTGCGCAGAAATACAAAGGAAAGGCCTTGGGCGTGATGATCAATGAATTCATGATCCAGTTCAGATTTGCAGATGGAAAGATCAAAGGTTCGTCTGGATATTTCCGTGAAATGAGGGAGCGTGTGGTGAAGCTGATCAAAGAGAGGGATTCGTTTTATGGCGGATCGGAAAGGGCTTTGGCCGGATATTGTGAAGCATTGGACGATATTTTGGAGCATCTGGATGCCAAGGTGGCGTTTGTGATGGTTAAAGATGCTGATATACAGGTCGCTATGAGGAATCTGGGCAGGGTCAAGATAAAGGTTTCAGATGAAAAGGAGGCTGTCTTTGATACATTGCTTAATAATCCTGTCAAGAGTTATTATACCCCGGATACATTGACTTTCAGGCTTCCGGATATGGCAGACGGGGACTATAAGATCGAATGCTTTTCAGGAATCACCAAGCTTGGAGAATCTCATTTCTCAAAAAATACATTGTCAATGTCTCTTCGCCAGGATTCGGAGGGCACCTCTATATATGTGGCGGATTATAAGACCGGCAAGCCTGTCGATCGGGTGGATCTTGTGCTGTATAAGGGATATCGCGACCGCAAGGTGGCAGAGTTCAAAGGTTTGTGTCTGAACGGATATACAAGGCTGCCTGATGATGTGGAGAAGCGACTTGCAGACTACGGGTATACATTGGAGTGTGTCGTGAAGGGTGATGGCGGCAAAGAAAGACGTATATCGCGATATTATACATCCAGAGGATATGCTTCAGATGATGAAACGCTCAGCAGGAATTCATATGTGCTGCTTGATAAGCCCGCCTATAACCCCGATGAGATATTGAAATTCAAGGCGGTGATTTATGAAAGGAATTCCAAAGACGGCTCGCTCAAGGTTCATCCTTCGGGTATTTATGTTGTGAAACTGGCGGATGCTGATGGGAAAATAGTGGATTCCAAGGAACTGCGTGTCAATGATTTCGGTTCGTTGGCGGGGGAGTTTCCACTTAAATCTCTGGCAAGATATGGAAACTGTACCGTTTATGTTTATGAAGGAGAACGGGTGCTCGGTTTTAAGCCGTTTGTCGTAGATGAATATGTACTTCCTACATTTGACGTAACCTTTGACAAGCCTCGTAAGGTCTTTTATTCCGGTGATGAGGTCGTAGTCAGCGGAAGATTGGAAAGCTTTGCCGGTCATCCGTTGTCATCGGCTCAGGTGAGTGCTGTGGTTACATTATCCGGAAAGGTGGTTTCGGCGTCGCAGGTGCAGGTGGCTGATGATGGTTCCTTTGTCATTTCCTTCAATGACGTATTGAGGAAGAAAAACTTGTGGGAAGAATATTCCGTGGAAGTGAAGGTGACAGACTCTACAGGGGAGACTCACTCTTATTTCTTCAATCAGTCGGTGAAAGAAACTCCTTATGTGGACTGTACTCTGCAGAATATAGCTGAAGGAGCATGTGCTTTAAATGGGTCGGCCCGACAGGTGTATGTCGTGGATGGAAGCATGGCATCGGTTGCCTGTGATGCCGGTTACAGATATGGTTTGACCTGCCCGGGTATTCCTATGAAATATAAGGTGCTGAAGGATAAGGAAATGATTATGGCGGGGGAGACGCTTTCCGGTGATGTGCTCAAGCTTGATTTTGCTGGTTATGATCCGGGAATATATGAGTTTGTGCTCAGTCTCACCACTACGGATAGTAAGGGAAAGAAGGTGGAAGGCGAGAAAAGAATGCATATTATCATACTCCCTGATGCTTTTGAGAATGCTTCGGTTCCGGAATGCGTGGAGAATGTATTCCGTGTGGTGAATAATGATGATATTACATTGCAGGCAGGTGCAGGTAATGGCCCGGTGTGGGCTGTGGTGGAACTTTTCGGAAGGACTCGTGAACTCCTTAAGTCTGAACTTGTCCATATCGATAAGGGGTGCTTGAAGACAATAAGTTATGCATATGAAGAGTCATATCCGGATGCCGTGGAAATGAAAGTGTTGTATTTCCGTAACTCGGAGTGTTATAAATATTCTCATATATGGAGACGTCCTGAGACTTCGTTGACTTTGCCTCTGAAGTTTACTCGTTTTACCGATGAGAGTCTTCCGGGGGCCAAGTGTTCGGTTTCGCTCCAGACTCTTCCTGGTGTAGAGGTGGTAGCTTCTGTCTATGATGTCTCTACAGAACAGATATATGAAAATACCTGGAAGCAGATCAAGAGAACACCGGCATCATTGAAACAGGTCAAGGAGCTTTCTGTAAGTGGCAGGTTTGGCAATGGCTATTCTATGACGATGGGGGATGATCATCCTGTCGTTTTGATGGATATGCTGTTGTTCGATCATCCTTTCTCTGGCTATGTGTCAGGTGTTGCGCTTGAAGAAATAGTGGTAGTGGGATACGGCGGAGGTGGAATTTATGGAAGCCGGGCAAGAGCAAAGACAACAGGATTGGCTGTAAATGACGCTCCTTCTCTGGATATGTCCTTTGCAGAAACTGCCCCTGATTCTGCTCCAGCTGCCCGTGTCAGAGGTTCGTTTGCTCCGGCATTGGCCTTTGAGCCGTTCCTTTATCCTTCGGATGAGGGCGAGGTTTCCTTCGATTTTCATGCATCTGATAAATTGTCAACATTCGTCGTGTCTGTATTTGCTCATGATAAACAAATGAATAATAATGTCATGCGCAGGGAAATGCTGGTGACCTTGCCTATAAAGATCGATGTGGTCCAGCCTCAATATCTTTACAAGGGTGACAGATATGTGCTTAAAGCTGCTGTGTCCAATGCTTCTGGTTCGTCTGTGTCCGGTAATGTGTCGGTCGAAGTGTATGCGGGGGATTCCTATGAAGGTGCAAGACCAGTATCGTCAGATATTTTCAAAGTGGATATTCCTTCCGGTGGCTCTTCTGCCGTGCCATTCGAAGTTCAGGTACCTTCTGATGTGGATGTCTTGGGATTCAAGGTGGTCTTTTCATCAAAAGATGTTTCAGATGGTGTCTTTGTAACTGTGCCTGTGTATGAACCCTCTCAGGTAATACGTGAGGCGCATTCTGCTGTACTTCTTTCCGGAATGTCTGAAGAGGATATAATTAATGAGCTGAGAAAGAGATTTGTCAATGGAAGTTCAGTTGGAGCTGAATATTCGTCGGTGTCTGTGATGGATATGCTGCGCGACGCTCTCCCATTGGTGGCTGAGCCTGATGGGAAAGATGCGGTGACGCAGTCTGAAGCAATGTATGTCAATTTGCTTGCAGCAGGACTCCGGGCTTCAGGTGGTGAGGACGTGCGTGCATATGTGAAGGCTGCCCGTGATGCTGTGGACAGACTTCTGTCTTGCGTCGATGAAGAAGGTGGCTTCGGATGGTTTGAAGGTATGAGGCCATCTCCTGTAATTACGGCTCTTGTGCTTGAGAGGTATGCGGGACTGAGAGACAGAGGGTTGCTTGCCATTGTGTCCGATGTCTTGGGTGAGGATGCTTTGGATGATTTCGATGATGCAGTCTATGCGGCAGTGAAATATCTGGATTCTTCCTTTTTTGCAGACGCTGACAGACCATTGTGGTATGGGTCGGTTTCTTTATGGCAATATATGAGAGTACGCTCAATGTATGCGGGTGTGCCGTTCGACAGACATGCTGCGCGAAAGGCAGTGGGTGTGACGGATTATATTGAGTTCCAGAAGGATGTCAAGGCGTATCTCGTTCCGAAGAAGACTCTTCGTTGGACCGAAGGGGCAATATTGTCAAAGGCTCGTATGATCGGTATATTGGATGCTCTGTCTTCTTCTCGTGAGGGGCTGGAGCTTGCTCAGGCATGGGGAATATCGTCCGGATCAAAGATGCGTAGGTCAATGGCTGTGGAGCTTGAATCGTTGAAAGAATATGCCGTGGAACATCATTCCGGAGGTGTTTATTATCCGAATGCAGTGTTGCCTTGGAGAGGTCTGCTTGAGAGTGAAGCATATGCCCATGCATTGATCTGCGATCTTTTCAGAGACCTGTCCTCAGATTCTGATTTTGCGGCTGGTCTTTCTGATCTGGCTGATGGCATCCGTCTATGGATGATGCTTCAGAAAGAAACCCAGCAGTGGGATTCCGATCCGGGTTTTGTGGAGGCTATGGCTTCGGTATATGATGCTTCGGAGTCGGTTAAGGAGACAAAAGTTGTGGCTTTGTCAAAGAGATTCCTTAAACCTTTTGAAGAGATCGGTGAGTCTGGAAACGGGTTTGAAGTTTCAGTGAAATATTATAAGGAAATGTCTCATTCGGGCAGAGTAGAATTGTCGGAGGGTGACAGGCTTGAAGTCGGTGCTAAAGTGGTTGCCGTATATTCGCTCTGGAGTGAAGAAAACCGCAGCTTCGTACGCTTGTCGGTGCCTCGTCCGGCATGTTTCCGCCCTCAGAACCAGCTTTCCGGATGGGATGGTGCCTGGTTGAGGCCAATATCTTATGGATTATACAATGTGGCTCCGTATGCATATAGGGAAGTGCGTTCAGACAGGACTCTTTACTGGATCGATGTCTTCCCCGAAGAGAAATCTACCTTTGAGGAAATCATGTTTGTTACCCAGGAAGGAACGTTTACATCTGCGGTAGCAGAGATCGAGTCGCTTTATGCTTCGCATTACAGGGCTAATGATGGATTTGCCGGTAGGTTTATGGTGGAATAATCTTGTAGAATCTTCATGATGGATCAGAATAAAAAATATCCGGATAAGTATAAGTTGACAAGATCCTGGTGGATAACGATACCGTTATGGTTTTTTGCCGGGGTTTTGACATATGGATGTTTCGAGTTTGATTGGCAAAGAGATTGGCTCATCCTGTCTTTCCTTTTTGTTTTTTGCCTATGGTTTCTGTATCTGATCTTACAGAATATTGAGTATGCGGTATTCAGTCACAGAGGAGTGCTGATGGTCCATAAAAAGCGATGGGGAAAGAATAAATCTGGAAAAGGAATTTTATATTGACTGGAAGGATGTCAGATATATAAGATTCAATATGCTTATATTGGGACACCGTACGCCGCCTGCAATAACCATCGAATCAAGGGTTTCAGGTCGTGGCTATAGCCATCCTACAGGGTTGTCATATAGAAAATTCGCGGCATTGGCTAGATATTATAGCGCAAGAGAGGGTATTGTATACAGGTGGAAACGTAAACCGTTTGAAAAAGATTGGTAGCTTTCGGGGAATGCCCGGCAGGATCGGAGAATATTCCGAAAGTCAGGTTCCCTCCCACTCCTCTACATTTGGACTCCACCCAATCGGAATTCTTGCCGTATCCGGGACTTCGGTTGTGTCCCTGTCTGGAGGGGAATCGTCAGGCCTTGTCCTTTGAGCCACCACTGTGTCAGCTTGCTCTGACGCAACGTCTGTAACCTCTATTATTACGCACGAGGTCAAGGCGAACAGTATTATAAATATAAAGGGTTTCATAGCCATTCATCTTCTGTTGAACTACATTTCCACCGTCAGATATGAAAAGATGATGCCGAATGAGAAGAACAGATGATGTATTGCGTTTTTCCTTGATATTGGACTTTTCGTGGAGAATTATTCGTGAACGTCTGAAGTACAGTATTGAAGCACTTTGGCCCAATTGTCCAGATCTTGCCGTACTACTCCTTTATCGACAGCTCGGGCCTGAAATGGGCAAAAGTCGACCGAGTGGTCATCCAAAACTGTATATTTTGATGATTTTTAATACTGCTTGGTCGTGTTTGTGGCAAAAGTCGACCGAGCAGTATTGCAAGTGTGTTGATTCCGTATATTTCGGCCGCGGTGCGTTCTACAAGATTGATAATAGCGTCGGAACACGAAAGTGCTTAGACGTGCACCCACGCTCATGATCTCCTTCATTTTTGAACTGCGCCCCATAAGTTGGACACAATGTCAAATGATATGGGAAAAGCTAGTTATAGTCTAAAAATTCAAGCAGTATTGATGCGAGAGTCAGGCAAAAGCATCAGATCGATTTGCCGTGAATTGGGAATCCAATACACTTCATTAATCTTATGGCTATCACTTTATAAGAACGGAGGTGAGAGAGCTCTTTCTGATGATGCTCCGATTCCTCAGAAATCGATTGAAGAAAAAATATCAATAGTGGAAGATATTTTAAATAATAATCTATCTTTGAACGGTGCAGTGGTGAAATACATGCTCAGCAAGACTTGCCTTAAAACATGGATAAAGGCCTACAAGGAATATGGTCCTTCTGGCCTTGAAAGGAAACATAAACACCAGCCGATGTCAAAGAAGAAAAGAGAATATTCCCCAGAGGAACTGGATGAGTTGACGGAACTCCGTCGCAGGAATGAGTGGCTTGAAGCTGAGAACGCAATGCTAAAAAAAGCCAAGGCCTTAGTCGAGGCGAAGAGGGCCCAACAACGCGCGAATGGGCGGGAATCATCCAAGAACTAAGGCCGAATCACAATCTTGATTTGATGTTGAAAATCAAGGAGATGCCTCGATCTACATTCTATTATAACAAGAATGGCAAACGTGATAAGTGGGCAATTGAGCGCCAGCTTATATGCGAAATATATCACCAGAATGAGGGACGCTACGGTTATCGTAGAATCCAGGCAGAACTTCGCAATCAAGGGTATATAGTGAGCGAGAAGACTGTTCGCAAACTTATGAAAGAACTTGGACTGAAGTGTGAGGTGCGGATCAAAAAGTATCGCTCATATAAAGGAGAGATCGGCAGAATCGCTCCAAATCTTCTTGAGCGAAACTTCTATGCAGAAGCCCCTTATACGAAGCTCGTCACAGATGTGACTGAGTTCTCCCTATTTGGCAGGAAGCTCTATCTATCCCCAGTATTGGACCTGTACAATGGGGAACTGATAAGCTATACCATCTATGAACATCCTGTACTTGAAATGGTTATGGAGATGATCAATAAGACGCTTGATGTGATTGGTGATGAAAGTAATGCAATATTGCACTCGGACCAAGGTTGGCAGTATCAGCACAAAAGATATCAGAAGTTGCTGAAAGAAAACAATATAGTCCAGAGCATGTATAGGAAAGGCAACTGCCTAGACAATGCTGTAATAGAGAACTTCTTTGGCCTTCTTAAGTCTGAATTGCTATATTTGCAGGCGTTTGAGTCAATAGATCACTTCAGAGAGAGGCTTGAGGCATACCTGAAGTACTATAATGAAGATAGAATAAAGCTAAAGCTTGGCGGTAAAAGTCCGGTTCAGTATAGATTGAACCATCAAGCGAAAGCAAGTTAAAATAATGTGTGGCAAGGCACCACCGCTGGCAAATACGCCAGCCAGCGGTTCTCAGCAAGCTACGCAGCTCAGCCCAAGGGCTGCTCCGCCTGCTGAGTGCCGCGACCGCAAATCAATAACGGAAGTCAAACCGTCCAACAAAAGGGGCGCACATCATTTGCCCATTTCCCAATACCGTCGGTACAAGTTTCAGTAGATACATGTACCCACGCACCTTTTAGAGGCATAGAGTAAGTAAAGAGGACAAACGAAATTTGCTTCAGGCTTAGCCTCTATATGGATCAACTGAAAAAGTAGGTTGGTAAGTTTAGTCTTGTTACCTTTGCGTTATGGTAACAAAGACATTATTAGAGACAATATTTCCAAGTGTCATCGTAGATAACTTTGACATCGTGTCAATCCAGCATTATCCCAAGGAT
>JBGVCR010000008.1:0-89601 GCA_045118995.1 Candidatus Cryptobacteroides sp. | reverse complement strand
CAACGCTGCAATGGTGGATCGATTTATTGCAATGTCCGGAAAATCTCCGAACATGCGATTAAATAACACTGATTTCAAAGAACTTTTATTCTACGGCGTTCGCGCCGCGGTGTAACTTTTATAATTTTACCGAACTATTGTTACTGAGATTATACTATATAATTAAATTCTTTTATGGCTAAGATCATCAGCAAGAAACTTCTTATTGTTATGAACGTCTGCGTTATTATTGGCACAGGAAAAGTATTTTATATTATAGACGATTTTCAACGTGGAAAAACATTTGAAGGTTGGGGAGAAATATTGTCTGTGCTTTTAATGGTAGGTGTTGCTGTATATGTCAATGTAAAATACTTTAAGGAAAAGGATAAAGAGTAATATAATGCATAAATTCGCAGATATTAGAATGGCAGTGATATCGCTGGCTATACTTGTATCGGTATCCTGCACAGAAAAACTCGAAAGAGATTGGAAACAGTTTGAGCCATACACAGAACATTTCAATCTTGCTGAAATAGATGCTGATGGTAATGAATATCTTGAAGTATCAGCAGTGAAAAGCATATCGAAATCGGATGTGGAGAAGTATGTGATCGGTAATGGTTGGAAAAGTGTTGCTGTCTATGAATTGGATAGGAATAAAGATGTGGCAGGGGTGTGGGAGTTAAAGGATGATCTGCCGCTGATCAATGAACAGACTCTCCATGACTGCTTTGAAGTCAAGGGTTTCGGCGAGAATCAGTTGATTCAGTATGGTCTTCTTGATGGAAGGTACGAAGACCTTGATTTTGCATATGATGAAAACGACAATTCCATTTCCCTTGATGCTTGTTGGTTTGTTGCTCATAATGGAAAACTTGTTTTCCTTTCTGATGATGTGATGGTATGTGTTGATGGCAAGGAGTGGGTAGCTGAAGGAAGAAATCCATATGTTTTTATGGTCGTATTTGAGAAGGTAAGTAAATCCACATTGAAAGAATGGCGTAAAAAATGTCCTGATCCAAGACTTTGGATATAAGTTGGCATCATAATGACCTTGCAGCAACAGTGTATTCGGATAAATCAATTTGAATACACTGTTTTATGATATTGCCGGATTGTAGTCATAAGGAGACACGGAAATACCTGCTCCTGCAGCCCGAGATTTCCGTTTTATTCAGAATTTCCGGTGAGAATATATAGGGCAAAACGTAGAAACTTACTATATTTACGTCCATAAACGAAACTTAACTTGCCCACATAATGTTGATTGAAGTAAAAGGGGTCCACAAGACCTATGACAACGGTCAGCCTCTCCATGTGCTGAAAGGCATTGATCTAGCCGTAGAAAAAGGTGAATTCGTGTCTATAATGGGCTCGTCCGGCTCAGGAAAATCCACCTTGCTCAATATTTTGGGAATACTGGATAATTACGAAGAAGGCGAATATTACATCGATGGTACACTCATCAAAGGACTGAGTGAAAAGAAAGCTGCTTATTATCGTAATCATCTGATAGGGTTCATATTCCAATCCTTTAACCTTATTTCCTTCAAGACAGCTGTTGAAAATGTCGAACTGCCCTTGTTCTATCAGGGAGTCAGTCGTAGGAAACGTCGTATAATGGCTATGGACTTACTGGAAAGGCTCGGCCTGTCCCGATGGGCAGAACATTATCCCAATGAGCTTTCCGGAGGGCAGAAGCAGAGGGTTGCGATAGCTCGTGCCCTCATTACCAATCCTAAAATAATTCTTGCAGATGAGCCGACAGGAGCTCTTGACTCAAAGACTTCTGTCGAGGTCATGGAACTCCTTACCAAGCTCAATAAGGAGGACGGCACAACTATAATCGTTGTTACCCATGAGAGCGGAGTGGCCAACTGCACTGACAGGATTATCCACATCAAAGACGGAATCATAGGAAAGATCGAAGACAACAGAGCCCATGACTCTTCTATGTTCGGTACATCAACCATAATGAAATGAGAGACCTGTTCATCGAGATTTGGGAAAGTGTCAGAAGGAATATTCTGCGCACATGTCTTACTGGTTTCGCAGTCGCCTGGGGCATTTTTATGCTCATAGTGCTTCTGGGAGCCGGCAATGGTCTGATGAATGCCCTTCTGACGGGTTCTCAGCGCATAAGTGTCAATTCCATGATGATCGGCGGGGGATACACCAGCAAGGCTTATGGTGGATTACAGAGCGGAAGGCCTATTGAGCTGGAGGCGAAGGATGCTGAACTGGTAATGAGAGCCTTCCCGAACATTGTGGAAAACATTACTGCTACTATTTCTCTTTCTCAAGAGGTTGTTTATCAGGATAATAGCATTTCTGTACAGATTCAGGCCTGTTATCCGGAATATATGGCTAACGAAGGGCTCAAGCTCCAATATGGACGCTTCATCAACAAGAAAGATCTGGAAGAACGGCGCAAGGTGGTGGTTATAACTGACCAGATGGCGGAAATATTCACAGGAAGTGGGTCCAGAGTTTCTTCAATGCTCGGAAGAATGGTAAAGTGCGGGGGAATCAATTTCATGGTAATAGGCATTCTGAAATCGGATATGAGTTCATATACCCGAAATGTTTATGCTCCATTCACCAGCGTCAGTACAATATTCAACAGGGGAAAGTATGTAGATGAATTAACCTTTACATTTCACGGTCTGGAAACTGAAGAGGAAAACGAAATCTTTGAACAGAAGCTCAGGGCTATTATAAATACAACGCATAAGGCTTCTCCTGATGACAATCGAGCCATTTGGATCTGGAACCGTTTCACCCAGAGCCTTCAGATGGCCAAAGGTACTGACATTATAAGCACTGCATTATGGATAATCGGACTTCTCACTCTGCTGAGTGGAATAGTAGGAGTAAGCAACATAATGCTTATTACAGTCAAGGAACGTACACGCGAATTCGGAGTACGTAAAGCCATTGGGGCCAGCCCTTGGAACATCACCAGATTAATATTGGCTGAGAGCATAACCATTACTGCTTTCTTCGGGTATGTAGGAATGTTCTTCGGATTGGTGGCATGTGAAATTCTGGATATGACTCTGGGACGATCAAGTCTGAGTGTCCTTGGACAGGAGATTTCAGTGTTTGTGAATCCTACCGTGGGTGTGGATGCTGCTCTCGGAGCCACGATTGTACTTATAATTTCAGGTGCTATAGCCGGCTTGTTTCCGGCAATGAATGCAGCCAAAGTAAGACCTATTGAAGCATTGAGAGCAGAATGAGACTGGACTGGGATACATACAAGGAAATAACGCTTGCTCTCAAGCGTAACCGCAGAAGGACTTTGCTGACAGGCTTCGGTGTGTTCTGGGGTATATTCATGCTGCTCTTCCTTATGGGTGGCGGGAATGGAATTAAATCAATGCTGGCGTCGAATTTCGAGGGTTTTGCTACCAATACTACCATTCTGGTATCTGACAGGACTACGATGCCAAATAAAGGCTTCAGTAAAGGAAGATACTGGAGTCTGACATATAAGGATGTCGAGCGTCTCAGGATAATGATGCCGGAGCTTGAAGTCGTGACCCCGACCCTTACATCATATTCTTCTGATATACAGTATCGTGACGGGTCTGCTTCCGGAAATTTGAAAGGTGTCTATGCCGACTATGTGAAAGTCGAGACACCTAAGATAAAGTATGGTCGCTATATAAACGAATCCGATGTCCTTCAGGAAAGGAAGGTCTGTGTCATCGGAGAGAGGATCTATAATTCCCTTTTTCCAGATGGAGGTGACCCTTGCGGAGTCCACATCAAGGTCGGTTCCGTATATTATCAGGTCGTGGGAGTGGATGTCAGCTCCGGAAATATAAGTCTTAGCGGAAGTGCCGATCAATCTGTTATAATTCCTATCAGTGTGGCTCGCAAAATCCTCAGGAAAGGAGATAATGTGGATATAATATGCGTTACTGCCGGATCAGGAATATCACTTTCCGAGCATGAAAATAAATTGCGAAGTATCATTGCCCGCGAGCATCAGTTCAATCCTGAAGACAAGCAGGCTCTGGTCATCTTATATACGGAAGAATTGTTTTCTGTGGTCGACAACCTGTTTAAAGGAGTGAATTTCCTCATCCTGCTCATTGGTCTCGGGACCATTCTGGCCGGTGTCATCGGTGTCAGCAATATAATGATGGTTACAGTGAAGGAAAGAACTACAGAAATAGGGATCCGCAGGGCTATTGGAGCTACTCCGAGAGATATCCTTCTCCAGATCATCATGGAAGGTATCATGCTTACGACGGTTTCGGGAATGTCAGGAATAGTCTTTTCGGTATTCATACTTAATGCAATGGATATCCTTATTCCAGATACGGAATTTCAGATAACATTTTGGACAGCGATACTTTCTGCATTATTGCTTGCTCTGATGGGCGTATTGGCCGGATTGGCTCCGGCATTCAGGGCGATGGACATAAAGCCTGTGGATGCAATGCGTGACGAATAATCATCATAAGAAAATATAAAGCGAATAGATATGAAAAAGGTTTTCAAGTATCTGGCCCTTGCATTGGTGGCATTGATTTTTATCGGAACATTCGTGTTCCTGTATTCGAAGTCCCGTCCGGAAGTCATAACCTGGCAGGAACTTCCGGTGAGTGTGATGGACATAACCAGGACATCTGTGGTGACCGGTAAGGTAGAGCCGCGCAATGAGGTGAATATCAAGCCTCAGATTAACGGCATCATATCCGAATTGTATAAAGAGGCCGGAGAAATGGTCAAGGAAGGCGAAGTGATTGCCAAGCTGAAGGTTATCCCCGATATGGGATCTCTCAGTTCTGCTGAGTCGCGTCTTCGTCTTTCCGAAATGAATCTCAAGCAGGCAGAGACCGACCATAACAGACAGAAAGCCCTATATGACAAGGAACTTGTCAGTATGGAAGAATATGACAAGGTACTTCAGGTTTATAATCAGGCCAAGGAAGAACGTTCTGCCGCTCAGGAGGCCCTGGAGGTCATCAGGGACGGAGTATCATCTTCAAATGCCGGCAGCAGTTCTACTTTGGTCCGCTCCACTATCACCGGTCTTATCCTTGACATCCCTGTTAAGGTCGGAAATTCTGTGATTCAGGCTAATACAATGAATGATGGTACCACAGTAGCCACAGTGGCAGATATGTCAGATCTTATATTCAATGGCTCGATTGATGAAACCGAAGTAGGTGCTCTCGTGACAGGCATGCCGATGAATATCACCATCGGTGCATTGCCAGATTATAGTTCCGAGGCAACTTTGGAATATATTTCACCTAAGGCAACTGAATCCAACGGAGCTAGTCAGTTCGAGATCAAGGCAGCGATTGTTCCAAGCGAGACTCATACGATCAGGGCCGGTTACAGTGCCAATGCAGAAATCGTCCTGCAGGAAGCCAAGGGAGTGCTTTCAGTACCGGAAAGTGCGCTTGAGTTCTCCGCAGACAGTGTATTTGTCTACCTCATGAGCAGTCCGCAGGTATTCGAGAAAATCTCGATTACGACCGGTATCAGTGACGGTATCAATATACAGGTGCTTTCAGGCCTGAGTGAAGGTCAGATTGTTCGTGGAACCCAGAATATAGCAAAATAGTCATGAAAAAAACGATGATATTGTTACTCCTTGTTCTGGTGCAGATGCATGGAGAGGCACAGCAGAAGGAATGGACTCTTAGAGAATGTATCGATCATGCCCTGGAGCATAACATCACTGTCCGTCAGAGTGCCCTGAATGTCGAACAGAAAGAGATTGACCTCAATACGGCCAAAGGTCGCAGACTGCCTGGAGTGAGTGCATCCGGTTCTGAAAGTCTGTCTTTCGGACGAGGACTCAGCGCCGATAACACATATACCAATTCCAATACTTCCTCTACCTCGTTCAACCTTGGCATGGATGTCCCCGTCTTTCAAGGACTGCAGATAAACAATGGTGTAAAGATGGGGCGGTTGGATCTGGAGGCGGCCATGGCAGATCTGGCCAAGGCAAAGGATGATGTCAGAGTCTCAGTTGCTCGGGCATATGTACAGATACTTTATAATCAGGAACTTCTAAGGGTGGCTGTTTCTCAGGAAGAGCATGATGGGATGCTGCTTTACCAGATGGAAGAGAAAAAGAAAGTGGGTAAGGCAAGTGCAGCAGATCTGGCTGCACAGCGAGCTACTCTGGCTCAGAGCAAGGTAAGTCGTACTCAGGCTGAGGCAAATCTTAATATTGCCATTCTGGATCTTACCCAGCTTCTGGAACTCCCTACACCTGATGGATTTGCAGTGGCTGTCCCTGAAGCAGACGATTTTTCTACGGATATTCTGCTGAGTCCGGAAGTTATATATGAACAGGCGGTCGGAATCAAACCTTCAGTACTTTCCGCCGAACTTGCCCTTGACCGCGCTGATCTGGCGATTGCCAGCGCAAAGGGAGCATATATGCCGAGTATATCATTGAGTGCCGGCCTTGGTTCCAATTTCTACACTTCCTCAAATATGAATTACGGAAAATTTCTACAGCAGATGAGGAACAATTTCAGCCAATATGTCGGACTCTCCTTGAACATCCCGATCTTCACCAGATTCTCGACACGTAACAATGTACGTACAGCCAAACTTAACAAGTTCAATCAGCAACTGCAGGTGGAAAGCGTCAAGAAAGCTTTGTACAAGGAGATCCAGCAGGCTTACTATAATGCTTTGAACTCTCAGGCCAAATATAATGGAAGCATTGAAGCACGAGAAAGTGCTAATGAACATTACCGGCTCACTGAAGAGAAATATCTTAACGGGAAGGCCGGGATCGCAGAGTACAATGATGCAAAGAACAATTTCCTTCGTGCCGAATCTGAACTTTTGCGTTCGCGCTATGAATGCCTCTTCCAGGTAAGGCTTCTGGACTTCTATAGGGGCGGAGATATAGTAATGTAAGGTTTGGTTTATTCGCGGAAAAAAATAGTTTTGTAAAGAATAAACCGCGACCTGAACCTGATGAAAAGACTATTTTTCATACTTGCAGCCTTGCTGTATACACTGCCTGGTATTTCTGAAGAAAGGAAGACAGGATTTGTCAAGGAACATCTCAATGTGTCCGTGCATTCGCGCTATCAGCTCATGTTGAATACACATGGCATCTACAATGATATGCTGAACAGCTACGGATCGGTTCTGGCAGGTGTGCAGGTGGGGTTCGATACTCATCAGTCAGACAATAGCTGGTGGGCGAATGCTTTCAATTATCCAAGTCTGGCTCTGGGATTTTCATATGATGGCGTAGGATCGATGAATATGAAGCCCGGAACTAATCTCGAAGATTTCTACAATCTGTATCTTGCTGCGGAATTCGATTTCTTCCGTGCCGGAATCTTTTCTTTAGGGCCGGTTCTTGAACTTGGAATTTCCTATACTGCAGATAAATACAATCCAAGAAGAAATATCACCAACCAGTTCATAGGCTCTAATATTGTTGCCAATATGGCAGGTGGAGTCGAGGCGGCCGTCCGTTTTCATCCTCATTGGGAATTTGCATTGACAGGCTATCTTATCCATCATTCCAACGGAATGACTCATACTCCGAATCTGGGAACCAATCAGGCTGCTGCGGGTGCTAAATTGAAATATTATCTGGCGCCTCAGGAAACAGATAGAAAAGTCAAAGTAGAAAAACCGGATTTCCCAAAAGGGTTGAGGTGGAATATCTATACTGCTTTTGGAGGACACAGCTGTGACTGGGAACTCAATGCAAAAGGACCGGAGGCATATCCTGTAAAATTCCGCCTCAGGGCGATTCTTGGTGCGGAGATGTCGTGGAGATATCACGGACTGCTTTCTACCGCTTTGGGCATAGAAGGAAATTATGCAGACAATGCATACAGGGAAACGGACCGTCTGCTTAGAGGTGAAGAAGATCCGAAGGGATACTCTTCGTTCTATACTTCCGTGCATCTGGCTCAGTATATCCATTATTCTGATTTCTCGGTAAATTTCACCTGGGGAGTATATACATTCAAGAAAACAGGTCTTGTGGAGGATATGGGCAGATGCTTCCAGCGCATCGGGCTGCGCTACCATCTTCCTGAGTTCAAGGTCGGACAGGCTTTCCTCGGTCTGGGAATGAGGGCCCATTATCTGGATCGTTCGTACTGCATCGAGTACGGAGCCGGAATTACATTCTGACTATTGTATTGGCGCATGGCGGTTCGGTCCGTATGATGGTATATGACTCGTTAAGAAATTGTTAAGTGATGCACCGGATGGTGGATTTGCATTCATTTTGTTTATATTTGCCGTCAGAAATGAAACGATTGCTGGAATATCTGCTTCTTTTTATCGTGGCGGCTGTCCTTTGGGGCAGTGCGGATACTGCTGTATCTGCACCTTCGGTCCAGGATATGGAGGAAATTGTTTTCAATGGCTCTATAACTCAGACAAGTGTTTCTGCTCAGGAGCATCAGTGCAATCTTCCTCGTCAGACTTCCATAGTAAGTGCGCCAAGTGTGCAGAATGCTGCCAGAAGACCCAGCTCATTCCAAAGAAATAATCTTGAATTTGCCAAGTGTGGTAAAGTTGTCAATTCCGGACTAAGATATTTTATTCAATTACAGTCTGTTATAGTTCACTCCTCACTTGCGGAGCCAGGTAATATGCTGCTCTGTCTGAGGAGGCTTATCATTTAGATTTCAGTTTGTTTTAATGTTTGCGACATTTCCGGTGACGGTTATGCCGCTGTTTCTGCTATGCGGATTTCTCGACTCCACTTCGTTCCGCTCGAAATGACAGTCTGCACTTCGTTCTGCTCGACATGACAGTTTGCACTTTGTTTCGCTCGAAATGATGGCAGGAGTCTCATAATTAAAAATTAACATCTAAATGATAAATACAATATGGAAAAGACATTCATCAGAGTACGCTCTATAAAAGATATCGTAATTTTTGTTTCACTTGTAATCGCTGGCAGCGTCCTTATCCTGCTTCCGACAGGTGCTGCCGTCAATATAACCGGTTTCTTCCTGATCTTTGCCGGCCTCATTCTCGCATTCGTGCTCAAGTCGGGCTACAAGGACATTGAGACCGGAGAAAAATTCCAGAAGGAGGAACATTATTTCCAGCAGGCAATGAACGCCCCGATATCTGCAGCAATCACTTCAAAGCCCGAGACTATCGATCTTTCTGAAGAGGACAAGGGCAATGCAATCCGTCTGGATGTGTATTACAGCAAGTCTTCAGGAAAGGCATATCTCCAGCTTTTCGAGTATGTTCCTTACAAGTATGAGCCTTGCTCGAAAGTGCATGAGCACTCACTCTCAAAGGTAGAAAAACTCATTAAATAACAATGGAATACGTAATTCTTATACTCTCGTTGGCGGGTATTGTCTTCGCTGCTGATTTTCTCGTGGCAGGATCAGTGTCCATCGCAAGGAAGTACAAGGTTTCTGATTTTGTGATCGGTGCAGCTATCATCGGAGTCGGTACATCGACTCCGGAGCTGACCGTCAGTTTCATAGGTGCCTTGAACGGTAATGCGGACGTGGCCATAGGAAATGTAGTAGGATCCAATATCTTCAATGTATTCGGGATATTGGGATTGACCGCGATGTTCTTTCCTGTTACATTTGACCGTCAGAATCTGAAATTCGAGATACCTTTCTGTATCGGAATATCAGTTCTGCTGATGCTTTTCTCTCTCAATTTCTTCAATGGAACGGCTCAATGTGTGGGCAGGATCGACGGACTGGTCTTTCTGGCCTGCTTTGCATTCTTCATGTGGCTGTCTTTCTACAGGGATAAAAAGATGAAGTTGGCGGCTGAGGTTCCGGAAGAAGCATCTCAGACAGAGAAAATCGACCCGATGTGGCTCGCTTTGCTCAAGGTAGTGGGTGGTCTTGCTGTATTGATCTTCAGCTGCGACCTTTTCGTGGATAATGCAGTGGTGATTGCCAAGTCGTTCGGCGTGAACGACGCCTTCATATCATTGACATTGATTGCCTGCGGTACCTCGCTTCCTGAACTTGCGGCTTCGATTGCAGCAGCTTTGAAGAAGAATACGAGCATGGCACTTGGAAATATCGTAGGTTCGAACATCTTCAATATCGCCTTGATTTCAGGACTCTGTTCACAGGTGAGACCATTGACATCTACCGGTATTACAATGGTGGATTACATGGTGATGATCGCGGCTGTCGTGGTGCTTTACGCTTTCGGCAAAGACTGCAAGATCCAAAGATGGGAGGGTGCCATACTCTTCCTGTGTTTCGTGGCATATACATGGTATCTTATTTCTAATCAAATAGCATAACAATGGGAATACTTCAGATATTTACTCTTCTGGGTGCATTGGGTATGTTCCTCTATGGAATGAACCTGATGAGCTCTGGACTTCAGAAGGCGGCCGGTGACAGACTCCGCGGACTGCTTTCAGCAATGACTTCCAATCCTTTCAAGGGAGTTTTGACCGGACTGGGAATCACCAGCGTAATCCAGTCATCCTCAGCGACTACCGTAATGGTGGTCAGCTTCGTGAATGCAGGTCTCCTGACTCTTGCCCAGGCTATAGGAGTCATTATGGGAGCCAATATCGGTACAACGGTGACTGCATGGCTCGTGTCATGGCTGGGATTCAAGGCAGACATTTCAATCCTTGCTGTACCTCTTATGCTGCTGGGATTCCTCTTTTCGAATTCCAAGAAGAACCAGCGTCAGAATATAGGGAAACTTATTGTCGGATTCTGCCTTCTCTTCCTCGGACTGTCATTCATGAAGAACTCGGTTCCTGACCTTAATGAGACCCCTCAGGTTCTTGAGTTTGTAAGATCCTGGGCAGGACATGGTTTCGGTTCAGTGCTGATCTTCCTTGTATTCGGTACCGTGCTGACATTGGTGCTTCAGTCTTCGTCTGCGACAATGGCCATCACCCTTATCATGCTCAGCATGGGCTTCATTCCGTTTGAAATGGCCTGCGCGATGGTGCTTGGAGAGAATATCGGTACCACCATCACTGCCAATATTGCTGCAGCAGTCGGAAACACCCAGGCCAAGAGGGCGGCGATGTCCCACACTATTTTCAATGTTTTCGGAGTGATCTGGGCATTGATCTTATTCAAGCCGTTTCTGTCACTTGTCGGAAAAATCATCGAGGTGGTTTTCGGCCTTCCGAATCCTGCTGCTGAAGGATTTGCAGTCACCGGTCAGGACACGCCTACTGCTACAGCAGCATTGTACGGACTCTCAATGCTCCATACCCTCTTCAATACGATAAATACATTTATCCTCGTATGGCTGATCAAATACATTGAAAAAGCTGTAGTGTGGATTATCAAAGCGCCTAAGAATCAGGAGAATGAGGCATTCAGACTTAAATATATCTCAGCTGGTCCTCTTGCAACTCCTGAACTTGCGACGGAACAGGCATTCGATGAGATCATACACTTTGCACAGATTTCCAGAAATGGCCTCGCATATGCCAGGGAAGCTATCCGTACGGAGGATTCCGCCAAGTTCGACGAGCTCCGTGACAAGCTGGTGAAATATGAAGAGATTTCAGACCGCATCGAGTATGAGATTGCCGCTTTCCTTAATGCTGTTTCTGCAGGTGACATCAGCGAAGAGACATCTCTCCGTATCAAGGCAATGTACAAGATAATCGGCGAACTTGAGTCCCTTGGAGATTCGGGTGAATCGATCAGCCGTATCCTTTCCAGAAAGAACATCCACAAGAAGTCCTTTGATCAGGATACTGTCAAGAAGCTTGAGGATATGGTGGATGCTGTAGAAAAGGCATATGATGCGATGATAGCCAATCTCAATGCCGCTCACAAGGGACAGCTTGAAGGAATTTCCAATGCATATAATGCAGAAGACCGCCTCAATAATCTCAGAAACTATCTCAGGGATGCTGAGATAGAAGAGATTGAGAGTAATAGAAAGAACTATCAGACAAGCGTTTACTATATGGACGTAGTCAGCGAACTTGAAAAGATGGGTGACTTCATCATCAATATTTCTCAGAATCTTGAAAAAGTTTTCGTGAAGAAATAGCTCTCAGAACCCTCAAGACTGCAAAGTTCTTGAGGTTTTTTTAATGCCTTTCAGTACCATATCGGTGTTAAAATGGTTATATTTGCTGTACATTGAAATAAGATTCTTTACCAATTATGAAAATTTTGTTCACCTGTAATGGTTTATTAAAGGGGAACGGAGTTAGATCAGCTGTATTATCACTTAAATCCAGACTTCAGGAAGAAGGACTGGATGTACGTGTTATGGCAAGTGAAAACGACGACAAGAACGACATTCAGCCGGATTATCCCCTAAAGCACTTTGTGTTTCCTTTCTTCGAGCCTATTGTGGCTTCCAACGGTTTCCGCTACGCAAGAATCGATAGAGACATCATCAGGAAAGCCATCGGATGGGCTGATGTGATCCATCTGATGGAAGGTTTCCCTCTGGAAGCCGCTGTGGCGAAGATAGCCAGACAAATGGGCAAACCCTGTGTCGGTACCTATCACATCTTCACGGAAAACATCACAGCAAATCTTGGACTTGGAGAAGTGAGTTTTATCAACAGACTGATAAATCTATGGTGGAAAAAATCCACGTATGATCATTGCATATCCATTCAATGTCCGACGCAGACCGTCAGAGATTATCTGTCCGGATATGGCTATGCGGCGAAGCTGGAAGTCATATCCAATGGAGTAGATATCTCGGATCCCGCACCGGTTCTGAATGATCCTGATGTAAAACCGTATCGTATCATAAGTATCGGAAGACTCGCAAATGAAAAATCCCATCACACTCTCATCAATGCTCTCCGGCACTCAAAGTATGCCTCAGATATTGAATTATATATTGCAGGCAAAGGTCCCAAAGCCAAAACTATAAAAAAGGCCGCTCATAAGTTGTTTACAGACGGAGTCGTAAAGCATGATCCGGTTTTTGGCTTTTACACTCATCGGCAATTGGTATCCATTTTACAGAACTCGTACCTTTATGTGCACTGTGCGACAATAGAGGTTGAGGGTCTGTCTTGTCTGGAAGCCATCCGGCAGGGAGTAGTTCCGGTTATCGCAGATGCCAGACTGTCGGCAACGAGCCAGTTTGCTTTGGATGAGCGTAGTTTATTCAAGGCATCAGATCCTAAGATGCTGGCGGAAAGGATAGACTGGTGGATCGAGCACCCGGAAGAAAGAAAGATTATGAGCCGGCGGTATGCTGCATCCGTAAGACGGTATGACATACGCGAATCCACTCGGAAAATTATAGACCTGTATGAGGATGCATTGGGTGATGCGAAAGTTTAGATTAATGATATCATTACTGGCGGTCATATTGGCCGCCAGTTCGTGCGGAGTCTCGAAATATGCAGTGAATGCAACCTATCCTGTTCCGGACAGCAGGATCAGGTACGATGGTCTTCTGGAAGAATGTATCCATGATTGTTCTGTAGATGGGCCTGAAAAACGCAGGATGTATGTATATCTTCCTGAAAACTACTACGAAAGCACGCATCGGTACCCTGTACTCTACCTTCTTCACGGTGCCAGAGGTAACGAACTGTCCTGGATAACAAAAGGCAATCTTCTTCATAACATAGATAGCCTGACAGCCTTTGGCTTGATGAAAGAAACCATTGTGGTACTTCCTAATGTGAATCAATATAATAGTGAAAGAGACTTTGGCAAATCACGCCTGAAAGGTGCTGTAGAGTCATTTTTCGAAACAGACGGAATGGTAGAGGCCGCTTTTATGAAGGACGTGGTCGCCGCCATAGACAGCATTTACAGAACCATTCCCGACAAGGAGCATAGGGCCATTGCCGGATTATCGATAGGAGCTATGCAGTCTATGTATATATCGGCCAATGCTCCTGATTCATTCGGTTATGTCGGTCTGTACTCTTCTATGCTGCACCCAGTTTTGAGGAAAAGCGAACACTCATCCTTCTACAAGGGCCTGAAACGAAAGCTGGAGGCGCAGTTCGTTTCACCCCCGGAAGTATATTCGATTATGATAGGAAAGACAGATATCTACTACCCTAGGATGAAATCATATGCCCGTTATCTTCAACGGAAAGGATATCCGTTCGAAATGTATATAACAGGAGGAGGGCATCAATGGTATAACTGGGAGGAGTTTGCCAACATTTTTATGCAAAAATTATGGCATAACGACCGTAATTGATTAGTAGTTATATGCATTTTCATTATCTTTGCCGGCCTTAACGGAAAAGATGAAAAATTTGAGGACATATATGGCCCTTTGGCTGATGGTGATATTCTGCAGTTATTATGCAGGTATCAGTATGTTTTCACATACACACATCGCCAACGGGTCATCCATTGTCCATTCACATCTTGGAGGTGATGCGGATCACGACCACAGTGATTCCCAATATGCTGTAATCGACATTCTTTCTCAATTCCAGTCGGAAACTGCAGTCGGTTATATCGGTGTTCCTTCTCCTTTCTTTCTGTTATCTGAATCTTATATCGTCTATTACGCTCCGGTTTGTCTGAATGTGGGGCAGGAGGTGAATACTCTCCGCGGTCCGCCGATGGCGTAGTGATCCCGACCCGGTCTAAGGTGGTGGATATCCTCATTGCCGGCCCAGAGTCATTGCCGGCTCCGACCGGCAATCCCTGCAGATAAAGATTCAATAACAACCCTTCAAACCAATAAAGATGAAAAGAATATTTTCAGCTTTGGTGGCGGCATTATGTGTAGTGCTGTCTGCCCAGGCTCAAGAAACCGATGCACATATCTATGGCCACGTAATAGATAAGACCACCGGCGAGCATCTTCCGTATATCGTCGTGATGCTCAAAGGTACTACAATAGGTGTAACTACCGAGAATACAGGACATTATATGATTCGAAACATCCCTGAGGGAAGTTTTACCGTAGAAGTGTCCGCAATAGGATACAAGACCCAGACCCGTGAAATAAAGGTTCGCAAGGGCAGGTCATACGAAGTGAATTTCACTTTGGAAGAGGATTTCGTACAGATAGACGGAGTGATAGTTTCAGCTACCCGCAGCGAAACGACCAGAAGGATGTCGCCGACCCTGGTGAATGTGGTGGGGATGGACACATACAATAAGACAAACGCCACTACAGTGGCCCAGGGACTTGCTTTCCAGCCCGGAATCCGTGTGGAGAACAATTGCCAGAACTGCGGATTCCAGCAGGTAAGAATCAATGGACTCGACGGCCAGTACACCCAGATCCTGATTGATTCCCGCCCTATATTCAGCGCATTGGCCGGAGTATATGGCATCGAGCAGCTGCCGGCCAATATGGTGGATAGGGTGGAGGTCATGCGCGGCGGCGGATCTGCACTTTTCGGTTCTTCAGCCATAGCCGGTACAATCAACATCATCACAAAGGAACCTGTCAGGAACTCTTCGAGCATATCCCATACCGTAACATCGATAGCCGGCTCTTCTGCCTTCCATAATACCACTGATATCAATGCCTCTATTGTTTCGGAAGACAATAAGCTCGGCCTTGCGGTATTCGGTCAGAACACATCCAAGGATGCCTGGGACGCTAATGGGGACGGTTTTACCGAACTTTCCAAGATATCCGGACAGACCGTAGGCTTCCGCGGCTATATCAAGACCGGTCTATATTCGAAGATAACAGCTGAATATCACCATCTTCAGGAATTCAGAAGGGGAGGAGACAATCTGGATCTGCCACCTCACGAGGCAATGATAGCAGAGCAGACTGAGCACGGAATCAACACCGGAGGACTTAAATTCGACTGGTTTTCAAAGAATCAGAAGCATCGTCTGAATGCCTTTGTATCGATGCAGCATATCGACAGGGAAAGCTATTACGGTGCAGGCCAGGACCCGAATGCTTATGGAAAGACTACCGACCTGACATGGGTGGGTGGAGCCCAATATGTCTATAAGATGGGCCGCTGTCTCTTTATGCCATCCGATCTGACTGTAGGTCTGGAATACAATGAGGACTACCTGAGAGATAATATGTGGGGATATGACAGGGTTACTGATCAGACTGTCAGGATTATGAGCGCGTATGCCCAGAATGAATGGAAGAACGAGCAATGGGGCATCCTGGTGGGCGGTCGTCTCGACAAGCACAGCCTGATGGAACGTCTGATTTTCAGCCCCCGTGCCAACCTTCGATACAATCCTTCCGAAAACATCAATTTCAGAGCAAGCTATTCTTACGGTTTCCGTGCTCCTCAGGCCTTTGACGAGGATCTTCACATCGACAATGTGGGAGGAACTGTCTCGATGATCCGTCTGGCAGATGACCTTAGGGTGGAAAAGTCTCAGAGCGTAAGCATTTCCGCGGATATGTATCATAGTTGGGGAGACTGGCAGGGTAACTTCCTCGTGGAAGGATTCTTCACCGATCTGGCAGATGTATTTGTCCTTAAGGAACTTGGACTCAATGAAGAAGGTATCCTGATCAAGGAAAGACACAATGAATCCGGAGCCAGAGTCTTCGGCGGAAACCTTGAAGGTAAGATTGCATGGAGAAACAAATTCCAGATGCAGCTTGGAGTCACAGTCCAGAAGTCCGAATATAAGGAGGCCCGTTCGTGGAGCGATGATGTGGAGGCAACGAAAAAGATGTTCCGTACGCCGGACCTTCACGGTTATCTTACAGCATCCTATAATCCGATGAAGGCCTTGACATTGGCCCTTACCGGAACTTATACCGGCAGCATGCTTGTAGAGCATCATGCGGGAATGATTGCGCAGAATGTGACTGTGAGCACTCCTGATTTCTGGGATATGGGCTTCAAGGCAGCATATGATTTCAAGCTCTACAGCAGTTTTTCCCTCCAGATCAATGCCGGTGCCCAGAATATTTTCAATTCATTCCAGAATGACTTTGATTCCGGTGCTGACCGTGATTCAGGGTACATTTACGGTCCGACTCTTCCACGAACCTTCTTCCTTGGAGTCAAACTGGTATATTGATGTTCATGAAAATTTCATATTTTTGTGAAATCCGCTTGAACTGATGTCAATCTTGCCGATATGAAGCACCTCTGTCTTATCTCATCTCTTCTGATTTTATGCGGCTGTGCCGGCCGTGTCCGTCATTCCTATGAAGTGGAAGCTGCTCTGAAGAGCCTTGATCAGGTCATATCCAACAAGGAGATGATAGAAGGACAGAAGGAAAACCGCATATTGAGGCTCAGGGCCGGTATTTCATCGGCAGTGTCGGATGTCGAAAGGTATGGAATATACAATGATCTGTTCAATGAATATTTCCAGTACAATATAGACTCTACCATTTCTTATGCATATAGAAAGATAGAGCTTGCGGAATCCATTGGAAATGATGAACTTATCAAAGATGCGGTCTTGGATCTGGCTGACAGGTATGCTATGTCCGGCCTGTATGATGCGATACTGAGCCTTTTTGGAGAATATGATTATCAGTGGCTGGAAGAAGCCCGTTATCTGAGCATTCTGAATACAGTGTATTCAAATCTGTCTAAGTCCTCCAATGATCTCGTCCTGGCAATGAAATACAGCCGTGCAAAGGACGGATATCAGCAGCAATTGCTGTCCACTCTTAATGATGATGATATCGGTCGCATTTTCATACAGACTGATATTCTTCTGGAAAACAACAAGGCTCAGGAGGTTCTGGATCTTCTTTTGCCTTGGGTGGCATCCAATGATCCTGCCCTGGAGGATCAGGGCGTCATATATTATACGATGGCTCGTGCATATAGCATGATCGGAGATATTGAGAATGCCATTCTGTGGTATGCAAAGAGTGCCCGGAGCGATCTTCTCGTACCGAAGTATGAATATCGGTCCTTATATGAGCTGGCGAGCTGTCTGTATGAGAAAAACGATATAGAGAGAGCCTATACATACATCACTCGCTCCGTTCAGGATGCGGTCCGTTCCAATGCCCAGCTTCATAAGCAGTTCTCGTATCAGATCCTGCCTGTCATTTCCAGCTCGTATGATAAGTTCCTATCCCAGAAGAACAGGGCAATCGTATCGGCATTGCTGGCCTCTTGCATCCTGCTGTTTTTCCTGGTGATACTGTCGGTATTTCTTATAAAGGAAAGGAACCGGGTGCTTGTTGCGGAACGACAGACCAAGGAATCCAATCAGATGCTTCAGCAGCTTACGGATGAGCTGCAGAAGAATGTCAATATGCTTCAGGAAACGAATCAGGTCAAGGAGATGTATCTCGGAAGATATCTGAATATGTGCTCTGAATATATCGATGGTCTGGAAAAATACAGAACTTCACTTCGCAAAGCCGTCAAGGACGGAGAGGATCCTATGACGGCCCTTAAATCCAAGGAATTCATGGAAAAGGCCTTGAATGATTTCTATAATCAGTTCGATGCTACGTTCCTGGATCTCTTTCCTGATTTCATCTCACAGCTGAATGAATTGCTGCAGGAAGACAAGAAGGTTTCGTATCATTCCAAGGAGAGGCTGCTCACGACGGAACTGAGGGTTCTTGCCTTGATCCGTCTTGGAGTGGACGATTCTGTAAAGATTGCCTCCTTCCTGCGCCGGTCGGTTTCGACAGTCTATAACTACCGCGTAAAGATGAGAAATGCCTCAGTCTGTGACCGTGAAGACTTCGAAAATCGTATCATGAATATAGGTACAAGGCAATGATCCACTACTATTTTTGCTACCTGTGCCAAGAGCTAATCTGCTGATAATCAATAAATGTTGCTTTTTGAGAGCCTTTAAATCACTACTAATTGACTACCATACCTTTGATTTTGCCCGTACATTTAGTTATTTTGCTTTCATAATAACAAAATAACCAAATCATTAACAATAAACTCAATTCATTATGCTAAAGCAGAACAGGACATTCGGATTCCGAATGTTTGCATTCATTTTAGGAATGTTGCTGCCTTTGTGCGTGTATGCGCAGAAGATCAATGTAAGCGGAGTGGTCAAGGATGCCGTAGGTGGTGTTCCGGGTGCTTCGGTCATTGAGAAAGGCACAGCAAACGGAGCCATCGCAGATATGGATGGACGCTTTACTCTTACTGTAGCTCCAGGTGCAGTACTTGAAGTATCATGCATCGGCTATCTTTCAAAAGAGGTTCCTGCCGGAAACGGAACTTCTTCAATTGAAATCATCCTCAGCGAGGATACAGAGCTTCTCGAAGAAGTGCTCGTGATCGGTTACGGTACCATCAGAAAGAGCGACCTTACAGGAGCGGTTTCAGCAGTAAACAGCAAGGACCTCAAGGACTCTCCGATGCCAAGTGTCGGACAGGCTCTTCAGGGTAAGGTAGCCGGTGTTCAGATCATTGACTCAGGTTCTCCGGGATCGAATGTGAACATCAAGATCCGTGGTCTTGGTTCCATCAATAACTGTGACCCTCTCGTGGTTATCGACGGTGTTCCTACCGACCTTGGTCTCAATGCCATCAATACAGCTGATATCGAGCGCATCGACGTTCTCAAGGATGCATCCGCAACTGCCATCTACGGTTCACGTGGTGCGAACGGTGTGGTAATGGTGACTACAAAGCGTGGTAAGTCAGGTGACAGCAAGATCTCGGTGTCTGCAAACGCTTCTTTCCAGAATCCTACAAATGTTCCTCAGATGCTCAATGCAGCCCAGTATGCACAGCTCAGCAACGAGATGATGATCAACAGCGGCAGAAATGCTAACCCTGACTGGGTGGATCCTTCAGTTCTGGGTGCTGGTACAGACTGGCTCGGCGAACTCCTCGGAACAGGTGTGATGCAGAACTACTCGGTGAGCTATTCTGGTGGAAACGATAAGTCAAGCTACTATATGTCAGCAGGTTTTGTGGATCAGACAGGTGTTGTGAAGAATACAAACTATAACCGTTTCACTCTTCAGAGCAACACTGATACCCAGCTCCGCAACTGGCTCAAGATCTCAAGCAACATCACCTTCAGCACAGATAACAAGGACAATGGAAGCTACAGCATCGGAAATACAATGAATGCCCTTCCGGTTCTTTCTGTAAAGGATGAGGATGGCGAGTGGTCAGGTCCTACAGGCAATGCAGAGTGGTTCGGAAGCGTACGTAACCCTATCGGAACTACATATATGAACAAGTCGCAGACTACAGGATACAATATCCTTGCGAACTTCACCGGTGAGATCAAGTTCACAAAGTGGCTCAAGTTCAGAAGCACATTCGGATATGACGCCAAGTTCTGGTACACAGACAGCTTCACTCCGAAGTATGCATGGAAGCCTATCGCTGTAGAGCAGAGCACACGTTACAGAAGCAACAACAAGTCATTCACATACCTCTGGGATAACTATTTCCTCTTCGACCACACATTTGCGAAGAAGCATAATGTGTCATTGATGGCAGGTACTTCAGCTCAGTGGAACAAGTATGACTATATGAGCGGTGAGAAGGCTGACTTCCTCTTCGACAGTGTGAACCAGATGAACAACGGCCAGACCATGAAGGACATCAGCGGAAGCATGAGCGAGTGGTCACTCTTCTCTGTAATGGCTCGTGCAAACTACTCTTATGCAGACCGTTACCTCATCACCGCTACAGTTCGTCACGACGGTTCAAGCCGTTTCGGAAAGAATAACCGCTGGGGTACATTCCCTTCGGTATCAGCTGCATGGCGTCCATCCAAGGAGTCTTGGTTCCCGCAGAGCGCAGCAGTGAATGACCTTAAGGTACGTGCAGGTTATGGTGTGACAGGTAGCCAGGCAAGTGTTTCCAACTACGGTTACCTTGCTGTATACAATACCGGAGTATATCCTCTCGGATCAGCACTCAACGGAACAGGTCTTCCTACTCTCTATTCAGCAACTCTCGCAAACCCTTCAATTCACTGGGAGGAGATCGCTCAGACCAATATCGGTATCGACATTGCACTCCTTGATTCACGCATCGAGTTCTCGGTGGACGGATATATCAAGAATACAAACGACATGCTCGTAAAGGCTGCAGTTCCTATCACTTCAGGATTCGAGGATACAGGTACTACTTACGCCAATGCCGGTAAGGTACGTAACCAGGGTGTCGAGATGCAGCTCCATACTATAAACTTTGCAGGTGAGTTCAGCTGGGAGACAGACCTCTCTGCTACTTATAACACCAACAAGATCGTCGACCTCAACAGCGACGTACCTTATTATATCAACCAGGTGAACAACTCTTATGTGACAATGCTCCAGAAGGGTTATCCTATCAATGTATTCTACGGATATGTTACAGACGGTCTCTTCCAGAACGAGACTGATGTAGAGAATCATGCATTCCAGCCTGGTGCAGCCCCTGGTGACATCCGTTACCGTGACCTTAACAACGACGGTGTTATCAACGAGGAAGACCGTACAGTGATCGGAAATCCTAATCCTACATGGCTCTTCTCGATGAACAACCGTTTCGAGTGGAAGGGACTTGAGCTTTCTGTATATCTCCAGGGAGTGGCAGGAAACTCTATCTACAACGCAAACAACATCGAGAACACAGGTATGGCTGCTGCAATGAACCAGACTACAGCTGTTCTCGGAAGATGGACAGGCGAGGGTACAAGCAACTTCATGCCACGTGCCGTTTACGGTGACCCTAACCAGAACTGCCGCGTATCAGACAGATTCGTCGAGAACGGTTCTTACCTCCGCGTGAAGAACATCACTCTTGCATACTCATTCCCTTCAAGACTCCTTGAGAAGATTCATCTCCAGGGCCTCCGTCTTGCTTTCGTATGCGAGAATGTAGCCACTATCTCAAAGTATTCAGGATTTGACCCTGAGGTTTCGATCAATGGTATCGATGCTTCGCGTTATCCAATCTCTCGTACATACAGCGTAGGACTGAACATTAACTTCTAATCAGCCGTAGAACAATGAAAAATACAATCAAATATACGATGATCTTGCTCGCAGCCGCTCTGATGGCTTCCTGCAGCGATTTTCTTGAGAAGAGGCCATACGATGCCGTCGATCCGGACATGGCAGTGACTGAGGATGTGGCTGTTGCACTGACAAATGCCTGCTACAGCACCCTCATGTCTTCAAACCTCTACAATATGCGTATGTGGACCCTCGATATCCTTGCCGGTAACTCGAATGTAGGTGCCGGTGGTGGTACAGACGGTCTCGAGACCATCCAGGCAGCTGACTTCATCACTCAGTCAGACAACGGTATGGCTCTTTATATGTGGCGTTCACCTTGGCCTGGTATCGCACAGTGCAACATCGTGATCAGCAGCCTTGAGAATGCTCAGATCGATGAGTCGATAAAGGCTCAGTGCCTTGGCGAGGCTTATTTCCTCCGCGCACACTATTATTATATCCTCGTACGTCTTTACGGAAGCGTTCCTATCCGTACAGAGCCTTACGATCCGAGCACTTCAGCTCATATCGCACGTGCGACTCTTCAGGAGAACTACGATCTTATCATCGAGGACTGCCAGAAGGCAATCGAGCTCCTTCCGTCAAAGGCAGAGTACACAGGTTCTGACCTTGGCCGTGCCTGCAAGGAGGCTGCAATGTGCCAGCTCGCAGATGTATATCTCACACTTGCTCCGAACAATAACGCGCTTTACAGCGAGGTTGTCACTCTTTGCGAGGAGATAGCAAGCTATGGCTGGGATCTTTCTACCTGCGATTTCGCCGCTAACTTCGATGCTACCATCAACAATGGACCTGAGTCAATCTTCGAGGTGCAGTATTCTGGAAGCACAGAGTATGACTTCTGGGGCGGAAACTGCCAGAGCTCTTGGGCTTCTACATTCATGGGCCCTCGTAACTCGGACTTCGTGGCAGGTTCATATGGATGGAACCAGCCTACTGCAGAGTTCATGAGCCAGTGGGAAGAGGGTGACCTCCGAAAGGATGTTACAGTATTCTATGAGGGATGTCCGGATTTTGACGGCAAGACTTACAAGAAGACTTTCTCCAATACAGGTTATAATGTACGTAAGTTCTGTGTTCCTAAGTCAGTATCTCCGGAGTTCAACACAAACCCTGCAAACTGGATTGTTTACCGCTATGCAGACGTTCTTCTCAAGAAGGCAGAGGCTCTCAACGAGATGGGCCAGACCTCTTCGGCAGAGACTCCGCTCAATATCGTCCGCAGACGTGCAGGCCTTCCTGCAGTAAGCGGTCTTTCGCAGGAGGCAATGCGTGAGAAGATCATCCACGAGCGCCGTATGGAGCTTGCATTCGAGGGACACCGCTGGTTCGACATGATCCGTATCAACAACGGACAGTATGCCATCGATTTCCTCCACTCTATCGGAAAGACTAACGCAAACCTCAACCGTCTGATCTTCCCGATCCCTCAGACCGAGAGAGATGCCAACCCGCTCATCGACCAGAATCCTGGATATTAATAGAATAGATTATATACAGATATGAAAAGACATATATTGAAATTGGCTTCAATCATCTTCGGATGCGCAGCACTTGCGTCTTGCGTGGATGACAATTATATGGAGCTTGACAAGGGACACGACGAGCTGACACTTTCTGTCAATGCTTCTGATTTCGTCCTCAATGAGGCAGAGCATGCAGCTGATGCCATCGCTCTTACCTGGACTACCGGTACCAATTTCGGTACAGGCAACAAGATCTACTATACTCTCGAGATCGCCAAGGCCGGAACTGACTTTGCAGCACCTTATGTGGTGATTGACAATAAGATCCAGACTTATTCATTCAAGGCAACGACTGCACAGTTCAACTCTGCTGTCCGTTCATTCTTCGGTGAGTCAGAGGAAACTCTTGCTCTCGAGGCAAGGGTCATCGCTGTAGTTCCTGAAGTGGATGAAGTTCAGGAGAGTGTAGTATCATTCAATGTAACTACCTACAAGCCAGTACATTCTGTTCTTTATATCATCGGTGACGCTACCAAGACAGGATGGTCTCTTGATTCTATGGAGGAAATGAAGAAGGTGGATAACGGTATCTTCACATGGACAGGAAAGCTCATCGCAGGCAAGTCATTCAAGTTTATGACCACAAGAGCTGACTGGGTACCTTCATACAATAAGGCTCCGGAGGAAGGAAAGCTCCTTTACCGTGCTACATACGACGATCCAGATGAGACCTTCTCTGTAGCGGAAACCGGTAACTATCAGGTGGATGTAAACCTCTTCGACCTGACTGTAAGCATCAAGCCAAGTGCAGCAGAGAGTCCGCTCTTCGACAGCATGTACCTCATCGGTAATATGACAAGCTGGAGCTTCGAGCCACTCATAGTGGACCCTGTGGATCCATTCCTCTTCCGTATGGGCCGATTCTTCGACAAGGGTGGTGACTTCAAGTTCGCTACTACAAACGGAAGCTGGGAGAATAACTTCAAGGCTCCTTACGCAAACGCTCCTTATACTGAGAGCAGCACTGTATTCGTAAGCGGATTCGAGCCTGATAACAAGTGGAATCTCCAGGATTCTGAGATAAACAAGGCATACAAGATCTGCTTCGATATCAGAAACGGTAGAGAGCGCATGCTTATGGCTGAGTTCGTGCCTTATGAAATGATCTACCTCATCGGTAGCGCATCGCCTGCTGGCTGGACCCTTAACAATGCAACTCCTATGAAGGCAGGTTCAGATGCATACACATTCACTTGGGAGGGTCATCTCAATGAGGGTGAACTCAAGTTCACTTGCGACAAGAAGTCTGACTGGATGGGTGCCTGGTTCATGGCTACCGAGGCAGGAAAGACTCCTACAGGTGAGACAGAGAAGATCCTCTTCGTGGACAAGTCAAGCGACTGGTGCAAGGCTCAGTATCTTGATGTAAATGTGGGTGACGGCGGCTTCGACCAGAAGTGGCAGATTTCCGAGGCCGGCACATACGTCATCACCCTCGATCAACTTAAGGAAACAGTATCTATCGTCAAGAAATAATTGTGAAAAGATTATTATATCCGATAGCCATGGTTATTCTCGCTGTGTCCTGCGGAAAAGATCCGCAGGACGGCGAGGATCCTGTCGTTAAACCAGGACCTGGCGAAACAAACAGCGTGACTGAGGTGATTACCGTTCAGTCAGACATTACAGTAGACCTCAAGACAGACAAGGCAATCTATGCCCCTGGCGAGGAAGTCAAATTCACCGGTAATGTCCCATCAGATGCAAAGATCAGATACCGTCATATGGGAGAGACTATCCACGAGCACGCCGCATCAGGCAACCAGTGGACCTGGACAGCTCCTTCCGCTGACGGACAGGGATATATGGTGGAGGTCTACCGTCAGAGAGATGAAAAGACTGATCTTGTGCTCGGAACCATCGCAGTAGATGTTTCAAGTGACTGGACAATGTTCCCTCGCTACGGTTTTGTGGGAGATTTCGGAAAGAACAAGCTTGATGCCGGTGTCATCGAGGCGGAAATGGAGTTCCTGAACCGCTGTCATATCAATGGCGTGCAGTTCTATGACTGGCATAACAAGCACCATTGGCCCCTCGGAGGTACAATGGAGAAGCTTGACGAGGTCTATAAAGACATTGCCAACCGTGATGTCTACAATGCTGCCGTAAAGAAGTATATCGACGTGCAGCACAGCTACGGAATGAAGGCGATGTTCTATAACCTGGCATTCGGTGCTCTTGACGATGCCCGTGCAGACGGAGTCAAGGAAGAATGGAACCTATACAAGAAATCAGGCCGTGAGGACCAGGATGCACATGCTCTTCCCGGAAGCTGGAAGAGCAATATCTACCTTCTGAATCCGGGCAATACCGAGTGGCAGAATTATCTTATCGAACGAAACAAGGAGGTATATCACCACCTTGACTTCGACGGATTCCACATCGACCAGCTCGGAAACCGCGGCACTCGTTATGACTGGAACGGAAAGAAGGTGGACCTTCCTGTAGGATATGCCTCATTCATCAATGCAATGAAGAAGGCGCATCCGGACAAGAGGCTGGTGTTCAATGCTGTGTCAAGCTACGGATCGAACAGGATAGCTGAAACAGGCAATGTAGATTTCTGTTACAATGAGGTGTGGGGAGATGAAGACCAGTTCAAGGATCTCTACACCATCATCAAGACAAACGATATGAACAGCAACCATACTCTCAAGAGTATCTTTGCTGCCTATATGAACTACGAATGCAGCAACAGAGAGTTCAATATCCCTGGAGTGCTTCTTACCGATGCGGTGATATTTGCCCTTGGTGGTGCTCACCTTGAACTCGGTGACCATATGCTCTGCCGTGAATATTTCCCAAACCAGGATGTCAAGATGAGCCCTGCCCTGAAGACACTGATCGTGCGTTATTATGACTTCATGACTGCATATCAGAATCTTCTCCGTGGAGAAAGCTCAAAGGCTGAAGTGCAGGTGGAAGTGGTGAGCACAGCTACCAGAAAGGTGCCTTTCAACAATTGGCCTCCAAAGGAAGCATCCGTCACTACATATGCCAAGAAGATCGGTGGCAGGACAATCATCAATTTCCTGAACTTCAGAACAGTGGACAATCTCAGCTGGAGAGACCTCAAAGGTACCAGACCTGCCCCTGCAAAGGTCATCAAGTCACCAGTAAAGATCAAGTATGACGCAAAGGCAACCAAGGTATGGGTGGCTTCACCTGACCAGCACGCAGGAGCAGCTCAGGAACTTGCCTTCACTCAGGAGAACGGCTATATTTCAGTGGTTCTTCCTTCACTGGAGTATTGGACAATGCTTGTAATCGAGTAATTATGCGTAAGATTTTCATATTGATTTTCTGTCTCATCGCCCCTATGATTTATGCGGGCGATGTGACAGGAAATTGTCTTTCATATAAGCAGGACGGACGCTGCGTAAACTTCTCTCTTGAAGACGGTTCGGTAATTCAGTTGAGGCTCTGCAGCCCTTCAGTGGTACGAGTGTGGTATTCTCCTGACGGAACATTGACCCGCAGCAACGAATCTTTCGCTGTGGTGAATGAAGATCTTGAGGATATCGGCGATCTCATTGTCAATGAGCAGAATGCCTGCTATGAGATATTTACGGACAAGCTCCGTATCAGGGTGAACAAAGCACCTTTCAACCTTCAGATCTTCGACAAGTGGCAGAAACTGCTTTTCAGCGATCATCTGGACAAAGGACATATAAACGAAGGAACCAGGAAGGTCGAGTACAAGTCACTTCGCCGTGACGAACATTTCTTCGGACTTGGCGAAAAGACAGGCAAGCTTGACCGAAGAGGCGAGAGCTACAAGATGTGGAACAGCGACAAGCCTTGCTACAGTACAGTCGAGGATCCTCTCTACAAGAGCATTCCGTTCTTTATGAGCAGCTACCGCTATGGTATCTTCCTTGACAATACTTACAAGACCGAGTTCAAGTTCGGTACAGAAAGCCGTGACTACTATAGCTTTGAGGCTCCGGACGGTGAAATGATATATTATTTCATCTTCGGAAAGGATTACAAGGAGATAATGACCCAGTATGTGGGCCTTACCGGCAAACCTATCATGCCTCCGCGCTGGGCCCTTGGCTTCGCACAGTGCCGTGGTCTTCTCACCAATGAAACTCTCACATATGAGATTGCAAACGGCTATCGTGAAAGGGGCATTCCGTGCGATATAATCTATCAGGACATCGGATGGACACAGCATCTGCAGGACTTCGAATGGAGAAAACCGAACTATCGTAATCCTCGCAAGATGCTTTCAGACCTGGATTCCATGGGATTCAAGGTTATTCTTTCGCAGGATCCGGTGATTTCACAGGCCAATAAGAAACAATGGCGTGAGGCGGACAGTCTCGGTTATTTCGTGAAGGATGTGACCACAGGAAAGAGTTATGATATGCCTTGGCCATGGGGCGGAAACTGCGGAGTGGTGGATTTCACGCTTCCAGAGGTGGCTGACTGGTGGGGAGCATATCAGCAGAAGCCTCTCGATGATGGTGCTGCGGGATTCTGGACCGATATGGGTGAGCCTGCCTGGAGCAATGAAGAGTCGACGGAGCGCCTTGTGATGAAGCACCATCTGGGAATGCACGCTGAGATCCATAACGTCTATGGTCTTACCTGGGATAAGGTGGTCACAGAGCAGTTCAACAAGCGTAATCCTGACAAGCGTATATTCCAGATGACCCGTGCTGCATATGCCGGACTCCAGAGATATACCTTCGGATGGACCGGAGACAGCGGATGTGCTGATGACGTGAACAAAGGTTGGGCCCAGATGGCAAATCAGATCCCTGTACTTCTGTCTGCCGGTCTTGGCGTGATACCGTTCACAACTACTGACATATCAGGATATTGCGGTGATATCAAGGACTATCCTGCAATGGCCGAGCTCTATACACGCTGGCTCCAGCTGGGTGCATTCAATCCTCTCAGCCGTATCCATCACGAGGGTAACAATGCTGTCGAGCCTTGGCTCTTCGGTGAAGAGGCCGAGAAGAATGCAAAGGCTGCAATCGAACTTAAATATACCCTTCTTCCATATATCTACACCTATGCCCGTGAGGCTCACGACCTGGGACTTCCTGTCATGCGTCCTATGGTAATGGAGTTCCCTATGGACACAGAGACGTATGATCTGGATGCACAGTTCATGTTCGGAGAAGAGATCCTTGTGGCTCCGGTAGTGAAGAAGAGTGCACGAACCAAGAATCTCTATCTTCCTGAAGGACTTTGGATCGACTTCAATGACAAGAAGACAGAATACACCGGCGAGCAGTGGCTTACCGTGGATGCACCATTGGATATCATCCCTATGTTCGTACGCAAGGGAAGTATCATTCCGCGTATGCCTGTGATGAACTATACCCGCGAGCATAAGGTATATCCTGTTACATTCGAGGTATTCCCTGCTATCGAAGGAGAGAAGGCGGAATTTTCACTTTATGAAGATGATGGAGAAAATCTTGGCTATCTTCGTGGAGAGTATCTCCGTACTCCGGTTTCCTGCACAACTTCAGCCGAAGGATATGAGATCGAGATAGGGGAGAGAGAAGGAAGCGTCTACAAGATCGAGGGTGAAAGAGAATTCATTTTCAGAATATACACCGACAGACTTCCTAAGACAGTGCTTCTGGACGGAGTGAAGGCAAAGAAAGGCAAGACCTGGACTGCGGACAAGAAAGAAGGAATCTGTGAATTCCATATCGCAGATGACGGAAAGAAACATAATGTGAAATTTGTATTCTGATGAAAGTAAGGTACTTATTGTGCGGATTGACCGCTATTGCCATGGCCGCTTGTACAGACAAGCCTGAGCCGGAGAAACCTCCTCAGCAGCAGCCCGAACCTGAGCCGGAGGTAAATACAGAAATTGTCTGGGACGAAGGGGTGCAATATGTCTGGGATGATACATATATTCCGGAAATCACTATAGAAGTCCCTGTAGAGCAGTGGAATAATCTGCTCAAGGCGTATGACAAGAATCAGCATACTGAGGAATATGTTCATTGCAATGTGAAGTACGACAGAGGCGGAGAGATCACATACATCGAGGATGCAGCACTGCGTCTTCGCGGAAACACATCCCGCGTACGCCCTGAGGGCAGTCATGGTCAGATGCATGAAAAAGACAAGGCTGACTGGCATAAATGTCATTTCGGACTGAATTTCCGCAAATACAATAAGGACGACGAGCACACTATCAAGGGTATCCGAAAGCTGCACCTGAAGTGGTTCAAGGAAGATCCTTCGCATGTGAGGGAGCTCTTCTGCTATGATCTTTTCCGACGTGCAGGTATCTGGACAGGACTTCAGGATATCTATTGCAGGGTATGGGTGCATGTCGAGGGAGATTCGAAGCCGGCTTATTTCGGTGTCTACAATATGCTGGAAAGAATCGATGACCATTATGTTAAACGCAGAGTGGCCAAGTTCGGCAGCGATGAGGGTAATCTCTGGAAATGTGTCTATGGAGCGGACTTCAGGAATATCGATCCTGGAAAGATAGGCCCTGACAGCGATGACAAAGACTTCCCTTATGAGCTGAAAGAGAATGAAGGAACGTTTGAAGAGGCTGCTGCACAGCTGAAGAACTTCATTCTGAATGTCAGCCAGCTCAATGACGAGGATTTCTATAAGTGGATACAGAGGGTATGCGATGTGGAACTTCTGCTCAAGACCTATGCTGTGAATGTAGCATTGGGAATGTGGGATGACCATTGGAATAATTCCAATAATTTCTACATCTATTTCAATTCCAACAGCTCGAAGGACTATAAGTTCTTCTTTATCCCGTATGACTATGACAATACCCTGGGTACCAGTCATGTATGTGGCGCTCAGACTGATTCGGGACGTCACGATCCTTATGATTGGGGTAATCATGGCATCCTGATCGAACGTCTTATGAAATATGATGATTTCAGGGAGATCTACAGGGCTGAGCTTATGAGGATGATCGATCCTTCGAACGGCTTTATGGACTATGATTCGGCTGTGGCCCGTATCAGAGACTGGCACAGCAGGATACAGGGCATGACTTCCAATGATACCGGTGACGGTATGGAGATAAAGGACCGTCCTGCGAGCTGGGGTAATCATCCCGAGTATAGGCTTCTTGACCCGGATCCGAATGTGAACTTCTTCAAGGTCAAGGCCGAAACCATTAAAAAGATGAAATAAATAACACTATATCATGAAGAAATTTTTGTTTTTACTGCCTTTGGCTGCCCTGGCTTCTTGTCAGGAAAAGCCGATTTATGAGAATGACTCCTACACTATGTATGCTGACAGAATCGTTCAGGGAGAGTACACCGGTGTAGCGGAGTCTCCTTATAAGATCGTCTCGAACCTCGACGGAGAGGAATATGTCTGGGAGAAGAAGAACGATCTGAGCACATACCCGGTTCTCGAAACTCCGTACCTTATCGAGGAAACTGCATACAATATCGGAGTGGACGAGAGCGTGAATGCTGTCGAGCCTGACGGAACTCTTCGTACAGGAACAGAGTGGGGTGGTGTCTGGACAAGAGATGTCAGCTACAGCATCATCCACAGCATGTCTTTCATACAGACAGAGGCTGCGAAGACCAGTCTTATGTGCAAGGTGAACTCAAAGGGTGAGATCGTTCAGGATACAGGTACAGGCGGAGCATGGCCATGCAGTACTGACCGCGAAATCTGGGTAGGTGCCGCTTGGGAGATATACAAGGTTACAGGTGACATGGAGTGGCTCAAGACAGTGTATCCTATTGCTAAGAAATCTCTCGAAGTGGATATGAGGACTGTATTTGAGTCAGAAACCGATCTCGTAAGAGGTGAGTCTTCGTTCATCGACTGGAGAGAGCAGAGCTATCCGACCTGGATGGAACCTGCAGATATCTATGATACCAAGTGTCTGGGTACCAATATGGTATTCTACATTGCCCTTACATCGGCTGCGGAGATGGGACGTATCCTCGGTGATGTGGAGACAGCTCAGTATTTCGAGGAAATGGCAGAGCGCATCAAGAAGGGTATCAACGAGCATCTCTGGATGGATGAAGAGGGCTATTATGCACAGTATCTCGGAGGTCGTGCAGATGATCTTCTCTACACTAAGAGCGAAACACTTGGTGAGGCTCTTGCCATTCTCTATGGCGTAGCAGAGGGTGACCGTGCCACCAGACTTTCGGAGTCTCTTCCGATAGTAGATTATGGTGCACCAGTGTTCTGGCCTTGGATCGCCGATCAGCCGCCTTATCATAACCAGGCTGTATGGCCTTGGGTGCAAGCTTATTGGATCCATGCTTGTGCAAAGGTAGGTAATGAACACGGAGTACTCCACGGAGTCGGTGCAGTATGGCGTGCCGTGATGATGTACGCTACAAACAAGGAGAACTATGTGGCTGACACAGGAAACTGGAGAGGTACCCAGATCAATTCAAGCAATATGCTCTGGTGCCTTGCAGGTAACATCAGCATCACCTTCAAGCTCCTTATGGGTATGGAGTTCGGAGCCGACCAGCTTAACTTTGCTCCAGTAGTGCCTGAGAACCTCAAGGCTGACAGAACTGTAAGAAACTTCCGTTACAGAAACGCTACCCTTGATGTGACAGTTTCAGGTTATGGTGACACTATCAAGAGCTTCAAGCTCGACGGACAGAAGATGTCAGAAGCTGTAGTTCCAGGAAACCTTGAAGGCCACCATACAGTGGAGATCGAGATGTCAAACTCTTTCAAGAAAGATCTCGGCGTAAACTATCAGCCAGCTTGCTGGGCTCCGCTCATGCCGGTAGTAACTATGGCAGACGGCAGACTCTCTTGGGCCCCTGTCGAAGGCGCAGTTTACTACAATGTATATGCAGGTGGTGAGCTTGTAGGACTTGCATCTACGACTGAAATCATCATCGAGGACGAGTGGAAGGGTGATATCCAGGTAGTGGCAGTCGCACAGGACGGCACACCTTCATTCCCGTCTAAGCCGATCAATATCAACGAGAAGATCAGTGTCAAGCTTCCTGAGACAATGCTCACAAAGAAGAACGGTACGGAGTTCAATGTTACAGTCAATGTACCTGAGGAGGGCCAGTGGTTCCTTACCTGGAACTATGCCAACGGTACAGGTCCTGTGAATACGGACAATAACTGCGGTATCCGAATGCTTTACGTGGATGGTGTCAAGACCGGCATCAACATCTTCCCTCACAGAGGTACAAATGAATGGGATAACTGGGGATGGACAATTCCTGAAAAGCTCGAACTCTCGAAGGGCAATCATGTATTCACCCTCAGGATGGAGTCAGACGCAGACAATATGGACTACCATATCAATGACTTCAAGATAAGAGGACTTCGCCTTATCAAAAAGTAATATTTACTGAAGTAAATTTCTTATATTTGTCCTGCAATCATGCTGATTGCGGGACATTTTTCTTTTGTAATATGAAACGTTTCTTTTTAATCATCGTTTTGGCTTTAGCCTCATCTTCAATTGGTGCCCAGACTGTAAAATACGAATCGCAGCGTCCAGCCCCGCAGGACAGACTCTTTGTGTCGCAGGCTGTCGAGGCCAAGATCAATGAAGTCACAGCCCTGCTTGCAAACGACAAGCTCAGGTGGATGTTCGCCAATTGTTTTCCTAACACATTGGACACTACCGTTCATCCTGTCGGGGAGTATGACACATTTGTCTACACCGGTGACATCGCCGCTATGTGGCTCAGGGACTCGGGAGCACAGGTCTGGCCTTATCTTCCAATGATCAATGAGGACGAGGATCTGCGAAAACTGATTGCAGGAGTGATTCTCCGCCAGTTCAAGTGCATCTGCCTTGATCCTTATGCGAATGCATTCTATAAGGAACCCGATAAGGAGGGATACTGGAAATCGGATATTACCGACATGAAGCCGGGTATCCACGAAAGAAAGTGGGAGATCGACTCTCATTGCTATCCGATCCGATTGGCATATGAGTATTGGAAAATCACAGGTGATTCTTCGATATTTGCGGAGGTGTGGCTTCAGTCGATTGAACTTACCCTACAGACTTTCCGCGAGCAGCAGCGCAAGGACGGCTTCGGCCCTTACCGCTTCCAGCGTACCACACACGCGGCTTACGACACATTGCCGAACTACGGCAAGGGTACGCCGGTCAATCCTGTGGGTCTTATTGTCTCTTGCTTCCGACCTTCTGATGACGCCACTACCTTCCAGTTCCTTGTTCCTTCGAACTTCTTTGCCGTGACTTCGCTTCGCAAGGCTGCAGAGATATTGACCCAGGTCAATGGTCGTACCGACCTCGCGGATCAGTGCCTGGAACTGGCTGCCGAGGTGGAAGATGCATTGAAGAAATATGCTACATATGAGCATCCTCAGTTCGGAACAATCTACGCTTATGAGGTCGATGGCTTTGGTAATCATCTGCTTATGGATGATGCCAATGTGCCAAGCCTTCTGGCGATGCCGTACCTCGGCGATGTGGATATCAATGATCCGATCTATCAGAACACCCGCCGTTTTGTATGGAGCGAGAGCAACCCTTATTTCTTCAGAGGTGCTGCCGCAGAAGGCATCGGAGGCCCTCATGTGGGCTTTGACATGGCCTGGCCGATGAGTATCATGATGAAGGCTTTTACAAGTCAGGATGATGCAGAGATCAAATGGTGCGTCGAGATGCTTATGAAGACAGATGCTGGTACAGGATTCATGCACGAGTCCTTCCATGTGGATGATCCGACTAAGTTCACCCGCGAGTGGTTCGCTTGGCAGAACGGTCTCTTCGGAGAGCTGATTCTGAAGATTATCGCTGACGGTAAACTGGAATTGTTGAACAGTATAAATATTTAACGATGAAAAGATTTCTTGTGTTTCTGATGCTGGCTGCCCCAATGGTGGCAAACGCCCAGCTTTCCAATGATGATGTCCATAAATACGATCATCACAACCAGTCACAGTACCGTACCGAGATTTCCATCCCTGGTTTTGACGGCTACCAGACTCTCAAATGCGATTTCCACATCCATACTGTCTTTTCTGACGGATTAGTATGGCCTTCGATAAGAGTGCAGGAAGCCTGGACTGAAGGTCTTGATGCCATCGCCATCACCGACCACATCGAATATCGTCCTCGCAAGAATATCGTTGTGGCTGACCACAATGAGTCTTTCAAGATAGCAAAGCAGGAGGGTGATAAGCTCGGCTTTATCGTCATCAAGGGTTCGGAAATAACCCGCAGCAAGCCTCTTGGACATCTCAATGCCCTCTTTATCGATGACGCTAACGTTATGGACGTTGAGGATCCTCTTCAGGCTATTGATATAGCAGATGCGCAGGGAGCCTATATCATCTGGAACCATCCGGGTTGGCCTGATAACAAATCCACATTCTATCCTGTCCACGACGAGCTGATCAAGGCCGGAAAGATCGATGCATACGAGGTTTATAACTACACTGAGTCTTATCCGCTTACCTTTGACTGGTATGCGCAGTACGGTATCGCTCCGATGGCCAATACCGACATCCACGGCACCACTGCCATTGACTATGGATGCGAAAAAGGCTGGATGCGTCCGATGACCCTCGTGTTTGCGACTGAACGTACAGAGGCTTCTTTGAGGGAAGCTCTCGAGGCGAAGCGTACCCTCGCTTTCTTCTTCGGCAATCTTGTGGGCGATCAGCAGTATCTTTCAAAGCTCGTTTCGGCATCGTTGCAGACCCGTCCTGTGGGAGACCGTCTCGAAGTGACCAATGTATCGGATATTACCTACAAAATGACACAGGGAGATGCCCTCTATGTGTTCCCTGCAGGCAAGACCGTTCTGATCAAGGCTCCTCAGGGCGAACTTTCAGTGCAGAACTGCTTCTGGGGCAATGGAAAGAACCTGACCTATACTTTTTAGGTGTCCGCTAATTTATTGATTAATAGCTGATTATATAATATGCCTGCTGTTCGCGTACAGCAGGCATATTACGTAATCGACTGAATATAAGCGGGATGCGCTCCACCTTATTCGGCGAAGGCAGCGACATCAGCGACAGTGCCGCCGACAAATACGATCAGCTCGGCAGGGGAAATGGCCAATTGCAGCCCGCGTATCCCGGCGCTGACGTATATTGTCTCGAAGTCATTGGCCGTACTATGGAAATATGTCGGGAACCGCTTCTTCATCCCCACAGGGGAGCAACCTCCGCGGATATATCCCGTCGCCGCCAGCAGATCCTTCATCGCGATCATCTCTACCTTCTTGTTTCCGGACACTTTGGCAAGTGCCTTCAGGTCTACTTCTCCGTTTCCCGGAATCACACATACGATATGTCCGGTCTTATCTCCGTGCAGAACCAATGTCTTGAATACCCGTGAGATGTCCTGACCCAGACTGTCCGCCACATGCTGTGCAGCCAGGTCATTCTCATCGAACTCGTACGGAATCAGGTCGTATTTTATGCCGGCCTTGTCCAGAAGGCGTGCGGCATTGGTCTTTTCTATCTTTTTAGCCATATGTTGTTTAAAAGCAGTCTTGCCAGTATCAGCTATGGAATATGGCAATGACATATCGTATTAATGCTTTATTGCGCTATAGTCTCATCTGAAGATTTTTTTAAGCATAGATTCTCTATGATTTCTTTAGCTTTATCAGAGATCTTAGCGTTTTCTGAATCATCATTCAAATCAGAAATTCTACAATTGCTGCAGAAATTTCTTGAGTCAAAGGATTTTTCTGCTGTTTTCAGATCTTCTTTGAATCCATTTAATAAACTACTCTCGATTTCTATGAGTTTGCATTCTTTAAGAATCTTGTCACATAATGTTTGATGCTTTAACAATGTGTATGCATGCATTGTAAGGAGGCTTCGTAATGTTCGCTCATTGATATTTTCTATAGAGCTCTTTTCCTGACTACAACTCTGATTGTCTGGAGAAAGATCTTTTATTATATCAATACACTCTATAATATATTTTTCGCCATCATATTTTTTACTGATCCGACAATAAGAAATCAGAGCTTCAGCAGCCCAGCCTGCAGCCCATTTTTGCTTGTTGAGGTCATCTGTACATTTTAGTAAGTTGGCAGACATCCTTTTAGTGTGCGCATTTTGTTTAGTAAGAGAGAAAAGAGAAATAGAGTATTCTTTCTCTAAATCTTCGAATTTCTTATCTACAATTTTGGCAACCTCATTACGCGCAATTGAATTTCCTACGATATAAGGAATAATGGCAGCTAAAGCAAAACTGACAGTTAGAATGGCTAAGTCTATACTTTCATTTTCTATATTCACATAATACTTTACACATACGAAAGCTAATAAAATAACAGATAAAAAAGCGATAGACATCAGAATGTCAGCAATCTTATTCGTTAGCCATGATATAATCTTTGTGAAGAAGCCCCAGATTAAAGATATACTTTTGGTGCTGAATACAAATTTCCAAAAATAATAGCATTTTTGTGCCCATTTTATCTGAGATTTATTTTCTTTCTTGCGTTTTTGCCAATAGAAACATAAAGCAGGTACACCTGACGACGCAAAGACGATACTTAAAGCAATGATTAGATATAAATTCATTTTAACTAATGTTTTGATAATTCTCCATTAGGATGATTCCTGTAAAAGTCATCCGCTGTAAGGCCTTTCAACAGAACCAGTACACAAGCTAAAGCATCACCTACAGCAACCATAGCTGTTGTGGATGTTGTCGGAACCAGCCCGAAGGGTCCGCATTCCTGAGTTTTCACCTCAATGCTTTTATATGTCATCTGAGCCAAGGAGGACAGCTTGTTACCTGTAATCGAGATCGTTTTTACTCCCAATGTATGGACGCATTTAAGCACATCCTTAAGTATATCAGTTTCACCGGAATTCGATAGGAATATAACCAAGTCATCTGTATCCAATATACCAAGATCACCATGAAGCATTGGAAGTGGATTCAATGGGATGCTTGATATGCCTATACTTGAAAATGTTCCGGCAATCTTACTGGCCACAATAAAACTTTTTCCTACCCCGGTGAAGAAGATTTTTCCTTTACATCCAGCAATTTCTTTTGCAAATTCAATATATGAATCGTCAATACTCTTTGCTACTTCCATTAAGGCTTGAGCCTCTTCCTGAAGACATTTTTTCAATATATCGATCATAGTAATTTTTCTATAACTGGTGTTAGAAGATCCATTCTGAGGCTGCAATGTGAGTCACTTAATGCTCTGACGGGATCTGGATGCACTTCGAAAAAATAACCGTCTGCTCCAAAAGCTTTAGCTGCCAGTGCCATACTCTCGATGTATTCGGGATTTCCACCGCTGATGCCATTACCTGAATTCGGTGTCTGTACAGAATGAGTGCAATCCATTATTACAGCGTCTGCATATTTTTTCATGGCAGGTATGTTCCTGAAATCGACAATGTTATTGTTATATCCGAAGCAGTTTCCCCTTTCTGTTGCCCATATGTTTTCAGCACCATTATGACGGGCTTTATCAATCACGAATCTCATATCTTCTCCAGATAGAAATTGCCCTTTTTTAATGTTAATCGTCTTTTTGTTTTGGGCGGCAGCAGCAATCAGATCAGTCTGTCGACATAAGAGCGCGGGAATTTGGATTATGTCAGCCACTTCCGACACCGGTCTGGCTTGAAAAGACTCGTGAATGTCTGTGATTATCTTCAGTCCGTATCTGTGTTTTATGCCGTCTAAAATAATCAGACCTTTATTAAGCCCGGGTCCTCTGTATGAACTGTCTGATGTACGATTGGCCTTATCGAATGATGCTTTGAAAATGATATCAATATCATACCGCCTGTTCAAAGAGGAAATATATTGAGCGGTCTCATGCATAATTTCTTCAGATTCAATAACGCACGGTCCAGCTATTATGATAGGTTTCATTTCTTATGAGATTTTTACAAACTTGTCGACAATACCGAGTTATACAGAATTGAACTCATTGCTCTCTTGCGCTTGATATTCAATGTGATAATGGAAGTTTTCCGTCTGTTGGTACAGGGGCGATGGATAGGATATCGGCAAGTAGTGGATAAATATCCACATTGCTGAATGATGAATTCCGTAACGCGGTTTTATTCTTGAAATATGGTCCGCAGGCGACGAATATTGCCTGCATGTCCTTCTCTTCAGGAGAATATCCGTGCGCCCCGAGAATATCTTTACGCGAGGGTGCGAATTGCCATCCGAGATCGGGTGCGATAATAATATCACCGCAACGGTCAGAGGTGCCATAATTCAAGTTCTCCGGTACTTCCCCGTGTTTCCATACATTGATATGGTCGACATTGGCAAGTGCTGTCATGATAGAGTCCATGCAATTCGCCTTAGCGTAGATGTTTGTGGGATTGGTACCCACAATATGCTCATACCACGATGGCTTTATATAGTCGCCCCAATTTATGAGTCGATCGTTGTTTACTTCTGTCATTCCGTGATCTGCAAGGACTATCAGGTTTATTTTATTCCCGTGAGGTAGTGCCTGCAGTCTATGATACATGTTGACAATAATCGAATCCAGATGCTTGACCATTTCTTTTGTTTCCTGAGCAAGTGGGCCGTATTTGTGACTTGTTGCATCCGGCTCGTCAAAATATAACATTAAAAGTTTAGGACGAGCGTCTTTGGGAAGTGAAAGCAGACGTACGGCCTCATTGGCTCTTTCTTCGAAAGACAGGTGTGGAGTATCCCACCACGGATAAGCATATGTCGGCAATACACCTTGAGTGGCGACATCCGATCCTACCCAATATATGCTGGCTGTCTTGACTCCTGCCTTTTCTGCTGTAACCCATATCGGTTCACCGTAATAATATTCAGGATCATATCTGGTCAGACTATCTCCCATTGAGAATAATCTTTTGGTATCCGGATTCCAGAAAGAACCGTTTATTATTCCGTGATGGTCAGGGACCAGTCCTGTTGCTATTGTGTAATGATTCGGGAATGTAGAGGCCGGATATGAGGGCTTTAATATACACCTGATGCCATTGGATGCAATTTCATTCAATCCTGGAGTGTCGGCTATGTCCGGGTAATCCCAACGGAAAGCATCCAAAGACACGACTACAGTGTATGAATCAGCTTTAGGGTCACACGAGCATACCAATAATCCGGTAAGAAACGGTATAAGTATTTTAACTATTCTGCTCATATCTGATCATTCTCACTTTCCAAGCTTTTCTGGCATTTTTCTTCCTCTCCTCGTGAACATCATGATTGAAAATATCACAAAGTACATTTAATTCTTCATCCGAGTATAACATAGTGTATTTTGTTTTTTTTAGTTCATCTAAAGTAAGACGTTTGAATTGTCCGCTTTTTGGTACATCAATGTTATCTGAGGAATTTGTTGCGCCTTCTAATGAAATATTCATTGCCTTGCGCATTTCTTCCTTGATCGTAGAACTGTTTCCCCATATTTTATAAATGGTGTCGATTATTCTACCGGTCAGATAGGATACTTTGAATTCCAATGTATCAAAGTCTTCGTCTTTAGTTGTCTTCTTGATATCCGGATTAATGATATGTTTCAAAGCAACGTCTATTTCTTCATTATAATTGCGCATGTTAAGATACAGAATATGCATATCCTGGAACTTCTGGTCTTCACCATAGAATGCATCCAGATGTAAGTTTTCCATCGGTATTTTCAGCTTCTCGAAATGTTCTTCAGAGGGATATCCTTTATAGTCAATATCCTTCATTTTAGTCCGCATCGTGTATGTAATTACATAATTTCTATATAGATGGCGCAATAATTCAGTCAGCAGTCTTCGCTGTGCCTCCTGTGATACTCGTTTCGTGTTCTCTTCAGCCTTCTGTGTGTTGATCTCGGTTCTTGTCTGGGCTTTATATGTAATTATGGCGTAATACATGGAGATACCGGATACTAAAAATGCAAAAATGGCAACCCACCATGCTACTTTGGCTTTGGTGTCAAACGATGTGTTGTCAGCAATTTTAAGCATCGCTCCATATTCATTCTGGGGAATAGTGGTTGAATCTATTTTATGCTGAATTGCGTTATAAAAGTGAATTTCTCTAATACTATCTCTCTCGTGGCGATTTGCCTCTTGAATTCTGCGGATCTCCTTTAGCTCATTCAATATTTCTTTATCAATGTCATGAACATCTTCCTTCTGATTTGCATATATTGAAGGGGATGATATCTGTGCAGCAAGGTTAATGCTTAGGCAAATGGAAGCAAGTGTAAATAGTCTTTTCATAGCTATGGATCTTTAAATTGTAATTCGATATCGGTAAGTGCAAATTTAAATGTTTTTGCATAGTGCTCAAAAAGTGATTCAGTATTGAAAACTTATGCTGGTGCATCATTCTTCTATTTCCACAATTTCTTCCGGCACGGTGAATTCCTTGCCCTTGCTGCGGCGGATGCCGAGGGAGATGACCTGGCGGGCTGAGGTGGTTATGCTCTGGCCGCTGTCCTGGAGTTTGGTGATGCCTTTATTGTATTCTGTGCAGAGGGATTTCAGCTTGCGGCCGAGTTCGGTGTAGGAGTCGTAGAAGGCCGCCACGCGGTCGATCATGTTCTGTGCGGCGAGGGTTATCTTCTGAGTGTTCGTGTCATGCTGGAATTTGTTCCAGGTCAGCTGCATTATCTTCAGGAACGGCATTATGGTCTGTTCGGTGACGATCAGCACTCCCTTTTTATATGCTTCCTGCCAGAGCATCTGATCGGCTTCCAGAGCTACTCTGAAGGCCATGTCGCGTGGCATGAACATAAGCACATAGTCAGCGAATGAACGGGCATTTTTCCTGGCATATTCCTTTCGGGCCAGCTCGTCTATATGCTTGCGGATGCTTTTCAGATGTCTGTCAAGTGCTGACGCCTTTTCTTCTTCTGTTTCGGCGTTCATGTAGTCGACAAAGGCGGTGAGCGATACCTTGGAATCCACTATAAGATCCTTCTGCTCAAGATTTTCCTTGAAATGGAACACGAAGTCCGGACGGCTCAAGTCCTCATTGGCCGCCTCCCTCGAATAATGTTTTCCTTCCTGAAGGCCCTCTCCTGCAAGTATGGCTTCGAGGAAATTCTCGCCGAAGCAGCCCTGTACCTTCGGCCTGCCGGTCAATGCTTCTGAAAGGCTGTCTGCCTTGCGCCCCACGTCGGAGGTCTTTTCCTGCATTTCCCGCACTGCGTTCTTCAATTGTTCCGAAAGTCTGGAGGTCGTCTCAAGGTGCGACGATGCATTCTCCTTCATCGCCTTTTCCATCGCGCTGATGCTCTCTTTCAGAGGTTTCAATATCCCGTCCATTGTGGTCTGGTTGCCTTCTGACAGTTCCTTTTCCCTTTTGCGGAGCAGCTTTTCCGTCTCTGCGGTCATACTTGCGACCACCGTCTCCTTCATCTGCGCGAGTGCCTTGTCGTAATTGGCCTGAGCCTGTGCGGCCATCTTTTCCATATCCTTGATACGGCTCGAGTGCATTTCTTCCTGAGCCTGAAGGTGTGCCTTGAAATAGCTTCTTGTTGAAAGCCAGGTGATTACTGATGCAGCTGCAGCTGTTCCTGCTATGATTATGATCATTTCCATGTCAAGTCAATTTTATTCATCTACGAAATTAGGAAATGTTCTTGAAAACTAAGACATATTATAAGCCGAAAGCACGAAAATGACTGATTTTGTGCTTTCGACCTCTATTTTAGCCCTCCAAAGCACGGAATTATGCTTTTTCGTGCTTTGGACCGTTATTTTAACCCTCGAAAGCACGGAATAGGGTCTTTTTGTGCTTTGGAAACGCTATAGTACGCACCGCAGCCGAAATATACGGGATCCGGCAGCTCAAAGCAGGCTCCGCAGCTCAGCCCAAGGACTGCTCTGCCTGCTTTGTGCGTTCCCTGCGCCAATATATGTGTCGGTCTCATTGTTTGCGCGTTATCCGTATAATCAAAAAGAATACGGCTGTTTGATGAAAACGGCATTCCGCAAGTTTATTGTTTCCGAAAATTTAATATCTTTACCCTTTGAACAGACTTTCAGACACTATGGGAAATAAAGCTTTGAAAATATTTTATGCGGTATTCATGGCGCTGATGCTCGTGGCGCTTACTGTATTTATGGTGATTCATATCCGTGCGGGTCTTGACGGTAATAATGCCAAGATACTTCTTGCGGGCTATGTGCTTCTGATCATCTGGGCGGCCGGACGCCTCTTTACTTTGATAAGGAATCTCAGAAGTTAAGAATCCGATACCTGTATATATAGTATCACCCGCTTCGGATGGAGCGGGTGATATAATGTGGTTTAGTGTGATTATCAGTGGCTTGAGAGGTGTGCTGTGCGCTCGATGATTTCCAGGCACATGCGGCCGTTGTGGTAAGGACACTTCCAGAATCCGGCCTTGTCGTCGTCACGGTTCACTGTTCCGTCTGCGCGAAGGCTCCAGAACCATTCTCCGTTCTCACGGTCAATAATGTGTGCCTTGGTGAATTCCCAGCAGCAAAGGGCGTTTTCCAGACCTTCCTGGCTGCCGAAATGATCCCAGAGATTGAAATATCCTACGATGCTTTCGGCCTGAACCCACCAATGACGGTCTGCGTCGGTCTCCTCGGCTGTCTTTTCGTATATCATACCCTCCTTCTGAGAGAATCCTTCTGAAGCTGCAGCCGCTACGGCCGGTACAAGTTTGTCCATTCTGGCCAATACCTCGCTGTCTCCGAGTACGAGAGCCGCCTCGTGAATCAGCCATGAAGCCTCGATGTCGTGTCCATACGAGAAAATATCATATCCGCAGTTCCAGTCGTCGTCGAAGAAGAGTTTCAGATGGCCATCCTGAGCCAGAATCTTTTCTTCAAAAATAGCGATCAGACCACGAAGACGCTCTTCCAGAAGTGCATTGTTCCACACACGGTAGAGGCAGGTGTATGCCTCCAGTACGTGCAGGTGGGTGTTCATTGTCTTGCTTTCGTTGGCGTCCTTCTCGCTCAGACGCATATCCTCGATCTGGTTCCACTCTCGGGTGAAAGCCTCGAAATAACCGTCTTTCTCAGTATCGAAACTATGATCTTCAATGGAATTGAACAGTTTGATGGCATATTCGAGGGCCTGTCCGTCACCGGTGGCACGGTTCAGTTCCGCGAGGCCGTAGATGGTGAAGGCAATGGCGTAGATCTGCTTCTTGGTATCGAGCGGACTGCCGTCAGGATTCAATGACCAGTATGTTCCTCCGAGCTCCGCGTCGTAGAAATTCTTGATAATGAAATCCTTGACTTTTAAAGCTATATTCAGGTATTCTTCGTTTCCCAGAACTCGGTATGCAGAGGCGAATGTCCAGAGCATGCGGGCTGTCATGATATTTCCTACCGGTGCATCCTGAACAAGATTTTCTTTTCCGTCGATCTGTCCGTAGAGTCCTCCGTCCGGACGGATCATTTTCTGCATCCAGTATGGAAGGATGTTTTCTGTAAGTTCTTTCTTGACTTGTGATGCAAGTGCTTGTGCGGCAAATAGTTCCGCTGAAGTTTTCTTGATGTTTTCCATATGGATATGTGGTTTTGTACAAATATAGAAAAAAACCTCCAATGGAATGCGGCCTTCAAGAAAGCATATGAAAATTATAGAAAAATATGTTAAAATAGTATCAGATTCTTTCAAATGCGTATATTTGTGAGGGAAATAAGAACTTATTATACTATGGCAAATGTATTGACGGAAATAACAAGGCTTTCTGAGAAGGACTGTTTCTATATAGTGGAGCGTCACAAGACAGAATTCACCTATCCTCTTCATCAGCACAAGGAGTTCGAGCTGAACTTTATAGAGCATGGCAAAGGAGTACGCAGGATTGTCGGTGACAGTGTAGAGGAAATCGGTGATTATGAGCTGGTTCTGATAGGGGGAGAGGACCTGGAACATGTTTGGGAGCAGGGCAGGTGCAAGTCCAAGGATATAAGGGAAATCACCATCCAGTTTTCGTCGGATATATTTGGTGCCGATCTTTTGTCCAAGAATCAGTTTGCTTCGATAAGAAGGATGCTCAAGAGGGCAGAGCACGGCCTGGTGTTTTCGCTTTCTTCGATAATGAGGGTTTATTCCACTCTTGACACGATAGCAAACGAGCAGGAGCGCTTCGTGCAGTTCCTTAAATTCCTCTATATCCTTTATGAGCTGTCCATATCGGAAGAGGCCAAGGTCCTGGCTTCGAGTTCTTTTGCCCACACTGAGAGAAGTACCGAAAGCCGGCGTGTCCAGAAGGTAAAGCAATATATCAATGATAATTATGCCAAACCATTGAAACTGGCTGACTTAGCGGATCTGGTGGGTATGAGTTCTGTGGCTTTCAGCCGCTTTTTCCGTCAGAGGACAGGGCGTACCTTGTCGGATTATATAATCGATATACGTCTGGGATATGCGGCCAGGATGCTCGTGGATTCCACCAAGAACATCTCTGAAATATGCTACGAATGCGGTTTCAACAATCTTTCGAATTTCAACCGTACTTTCAAGGAAAAACGCAAGTATACTCCGCGTGATTTCAGAGCCATGTTCAAGAAGAACAAGGTGATAGTTTAATTAGTATCATTATTAGATAAATATATATTTGTTTGACTTCGGGTATAATTGTATTTTTGTGTTACCATAATTTTTAGCACTAAATTAAATGAAATTATCCCGGATCTCTTCGATCCTGACTCTTGCCATAGCTGTTCTGCTGTGCTCCTGTCAGGCTCAAAAGCCGTCTTTCGTAAAGGTGGAAGACGGTAAGTTTGTATGTGATAACTATCCATCACATTTTATTGGAACTAATTTCTGGTATGGTGCCATCCTCGGAAGCGAAGGCCGTGGAGGTAACCGTGCTCGTCTCGAGGCCGAGCTTGATACATTGAAATCACTCGGAATCACCAACCTCAGAGTACTTGTGGGAGGTGATGGTCCTGACGGAATCCCTACCCGTGTGACTCCTAATCTCCAGATGGAGCCGGGTGTGTACAATGACACTATCTTCTGGGGTCTGGATTATCTCCTTGCTGAAATGGGAGAGAGAAATATGAAGGCCGTGCTCTTCCTGAACAATTCATGGGAGTGGTCAGGAGGATATGGAATGTATCTCGAGTGGGCCGGTGCCGGCAAGTCGCTTATTCCGGCTGAAGTGGGATATGGACCGTTCATGGAGTCAGTCTCTCATTTTGTTACCAACGATAAGGCTAAGGAATTGTTCTATAATCATGTACGTCATGTCGTAAGCCGAACAAACACAGTTACGGGAAAGCCGTATAAGGATGACCCTGCCATCTTCTCATGGCAGATCGGCAATGAGCCTCGCTGTTTCAGAGCTGACGCTGAAGGACAGGATGCGTTTGTGGATTATATGTGGACTACAGCTGCTCTTATCAAATCCATCGACCCTAACCATATGGTATCGTCAGGAAGTGAGGGAAGCGCTGGTTGTGAGAATAGTCTTGAACTTTGGGAGAGGATACATTCTTGTCCCGACATCGACTATATGAATATCCATATCTGGCCTTACAACTGGAGCTGGGTGCGTGAGAATACTCTCAATACCAATCTTCCGACAGCTATCGCCAATACAGACGAGTACATTGATAATCACTTGAAGATTGCGTCCAAGTATGGAAAGCCTGTGGTTCTCGAGGAGTTCGGATTCCCGCGTGATGACTTCCAGTTCAAGAAAGGAAGTCCGGTGACAGCCCGTGACGAGTATTACGGACATGTTTTCGGACGTATCGTTGAGGCTGCGAAGGAAGACGGTATCTTTGCCGGTCTGAATTTCTGGGGCTGGGGAGGACTTGCAAGCCAGTCCGAGACCAATCTTTACTGGCAGCCGGGTGATGACTATTGCGGAGATCCGGGTCAGGAGCAGCAGGGACTCAATTCTGTCTATGCCAGCGATGCATCTACAATCGCAGTCATCAAGGAGGCTACTGATGCCATTGCAAAGGCATTGCTTCCCGAGGCGTCTTTCGACCTTGAGGCCAATGCCGGAATATACGAGGGTGACGGCCCCTTCACTGTCAAGGTGAATTGTGAGGCTGGCGTAGAGGAATCCCTTGAACTTGAAATAAATACGGATTTCGGAGAATATGTCGGCACATATGCATATCCTTTCAATGTAAGTATTGAACCGGGTTTCTACAAGGCCGTTCTTTATCAGAAGGCAGCGGATGGCGGCAAGGTGGAGATGGACCGTACCAATCTCGGCTTCAATCCCGAGCAGATCATTTCATCTCAGGACAAGCAGCCGGATTTCGATGCATTCTGGTCTGAAACACTTGCAGAACTTGCCGAAGTGGAAATCGATTCCAAGCTCACTCTTCTGAAGGAACATTCAAATGATGTCAGGAAGGCTTACCGCGTGGATATGAAGTCTTTGGGAGGTGAGCCTGTCAGCGGACTTCTTTATGTACCTGTTGCAGATGGAAAATATCCTGCAATGATCTCGTATATGGGATACGGCAGCGAAGTCTGGTATGCTGATCCTTCATCAAATCCTCAGATGATAGAATTCATGCTCTGCGTACGCAATCAGGCGTTCAACAGAAAGCCGGGTGAAGAGAACGATTGGTGTGCAAGAGGTATTGAATCCAAGGAGACATATTACTATCGTGGAGCCTTTGCTGATGCAGTGAGGGCTATTGACTTTGTATGCTCATTGGAAAAGACCGACCTTGACCGCGTGTTCGCGGCAGGCGAAAGCCAGGGCGGAGCCCTTACATTGGCGGCAGCTTCATTGGACGGAAGACTTAAGGCGATTGCGCCTTCAGCGCCTTTCCTCTGCGATTATCCTGATTACTTCGTTCTTGCCGGATGGCCTGGTGATCCTATCGAGGCGGCTGCAAAGAAGGCGGGAATGTCGGAAGAGGAGATGTTCAAGGTTCTCAGCTATTTCGATATCAAGAATCTCACAGACAGGATTCAGTGCCCTGTAATCATGGCTATCGGACTTCAGGATGACGTATGTCCTCCTCATACTAATTTCGCAGGTTACAATCATATCCTCACTGAAAAGTCCTGGATCTGCTATCCGGAGTCGGGTCACAATGTATGGCAGCAGCCTGGTTGGCCAGTGGCTAAGGAAGATTTCTTCGAAAAATACATATAGTGTCATTTCGAGCTTGTAGAGAAATCTCACACAACTCATAATTATTAATATTAAATTCAGCACTAATGAAAAGTAAACTGTTTACTTGCTTGGCGATGCTCTTTCTGAGCTTCTCGCTGATGGCACAGACCAAACAGGTCAGCGGTACAGTCGTTGACGAAGTAGGTCCTGTGGCAGGTGCGAGCGTCATTGAGAAAGGTACCCAGAACGGTGCCGTTACAGATCTGGATGGAAAATGGACATTGAGTGTCCGTCAGGGTGCGACAATCGTCATTTCTTCCATCGGTTACAAGGATGTAGAGCTTCTCGTAGGCAGCCAGAATGTCTATAATGCAACTCTGCAGGAGGACAGACAGCTTCTGGACGAAGTCGTAGTCGTAGGTTACGGTACGATGAAGAGAAGCGACCTTTCAGGTTCATCCGTTTCAATGAGCGAGGAATCCATCAAGGGCTCGATCGTTTCATCACTTGACCAGACTCTCCAGGGTCGTGCAGCCGGTGTGACAGCCGTGCAGACTTCAGGAGCTCCTGGTTCATCATCATCTATCCGTGTCCGCGGACAGGCTACCATCAATGCCAACGCAGAGCCTCTCTACGTCATCGACGGTGTGATCGTTCAGGGCAACGGTGCTTCCGGAGCTTCTTTCGGTCTTGGTGATGCACTCGGAAACGGTTCGGTTTCTACCATTTCACCACTTTCTACCATCAACCCTGCCGACATCGTAAGCATGGAGATCCTCAAGGACGCTTCTGCAACTGCGATTTATGGTGCCCAGGGTGCGAACGGTGTCATCCTCATCACAACAAAACGTGGTAAGGCAGGTGAGGCTAAGTTCACATACGACGGTATGTTCGCTGTTTCTCAGCAGAATGTGCGCGTGAATATGATGAATCTCCGTGAATATGCACAGTTCTACAATGAGCTCGTTTCAATCGGTGAGATTTATGAGCCTAATGCATATTATGCAGATCCTTCAATCCTCGGAGCAGGTACAAACTGGCAGGATGCTATCTTCCAGACTGCTCTCCAGCACCAGCACCAGATTTCAGCTTCAGGTGGTACAGACAAGGTTCAGTACTATGTGTCAGGATCTTATATGGATCAGGACGGTACCATCATCGGTTCTAACTTTGAGCGTTTCAGCGTAAGAACAAACCTCGACGCACAGCTCAAGAAGTGGCTCAAGCTCGGTGTGAACGCTACATACTCAAACACTGTCGATGACCTTAAGCTCGCAGACGGTGAGGCAGGTATCGTATTCTCATCACTGAACTCTCTTCCTGACATTCCTATCTATGATGTGGATGGAAACTTCACTTCAGAGGTACGTGAGGGTCTTGGTGCACGCGTGAACCCTATCGCCATGGCGATGCTCGACGACATCATCCTCAAACGTCAGAAACTCACAGGTAATATCTTCGCTGATATCAACCCTATCAAGAATCTTACCTGGCACACAGAGCTGGGTTTCGATGTAAGCCACAGCAAATCAGAGACATACGAGCCAATGGTGGATCTCGGTAACTGGCAGCGTGGTAACAATGAGACCAGATGGCAGAACAATACCAACACTTACTGGCAGCTCAAGAACTATCTCACATATGCAAACCAGTGGGGCAAGCACAATGTCTCTGCAATGGTCGGTCAGGAAATGTGGGAGTCTCGCTGGGAGTATCAGAGCATCTATAACACAAAGCTTCCTTCAGATGAGGTTCACAATCCTTCACTCGGTGCAGGTACTCCTACCATCGGATCAGGATTCGGAAGTGCAGCAATGGCTTCATTCTTCACTCGTGAGACATACAACTATGATGACAGATACTATCTGACATATACCTATCGTTATGACGGTTCGTCCAACTTCGGTCCTGAGAACCGTTGGGCAGGATTCCACTCGGTAGCAGGATCATGGAGATTCACTAACGAGAAGTGGATGGAGAGCCTCAAGTGGTGGAGCAACGGTAAGATCCGCTTCGGTTGGGGACAGACCGGTAACTCTAACATCGGAGGTTATGCATGGGGATCTTCTATCAGCCCTATGGACTCTGCTCTCGGAGCAGGTTACCGTCCTGCAAACATCGCCAATACTGCAGTTCAGTGGGAGTCTCAGACTCAGCTCAACCTCGGTTTTGACCTGGGATTCTTCCAGGACAGATTGAACCTTACTGTGGATCTCTACCAGAAGGTGTCTGAAAACATGCTCATGACAATGCAGCTTCCTTCTTACATGGGTACACAGGGTAACGGTTCGTCAGTTCTTTCTGCTCCTAAGGGTAACTTCGGAAGCATCGAGAACAAGGGTCTTGAGATCACTCTCGACGCTCATCCTTTCACTGGCGAATTCCAGTGGGACAGCAACTTCCAGATTTCATTCAACCGCAATACCCTCAAGGCTCTCAGCGGAACAACAGCTGCCAGCATCGTAGGTTACGGTCAGTGGAGCGACGTGGTCTGCGTATCTGAGATCGGAAAGCCTCTCTACAACTTCTACGGCTATGTAGTGGAAGGCGTTTACGAGTCTCTTGAGGATATCGAGAACTCTCCAAAGACAGCGAAGCATCCTGCCAACGGAGTATACAACCGTTCGAACACTGTTTGGGTCGGTGACCTCAAGTACAAGGATATCAATGAGGACGGCAAGATCGATGATCAGGACCGTACCGACATCGGCAGCCCGCTTCCTAAGTTCACTTTCGGATGGAACAATACATTCCGCTACAAGAACTTCGACCTCAATATCTTCCTCAACGGATCATATGGCAACAAGGTTCTCAACTACAGCCTCATGAACGGCCCTTCAGGCGGTCTTGCTTCAATGAGATCGGCATGGGTGAACCAGAACAATAACGCCATCAAGGACAGAGCACAGCTTGCTCCTATCGATCCTGACAAGGTGTATGAAAGCGGCAACTGGTATGATGACATCACAAATGTGAAGGTTGTGAATTCAGGTACAAAGACTCCACGTCCTACCCTCAACGACCCTAACGACAATGACCGTCTAAGCACACGTTACATCGAGGATGGTTCATACCTCCGTATCAAGAACCTCACTCTCGGATACACCTTCCCTAAGAAGTGGATGCAGAAGGCTCATTTCGACAATATCCGTGTTTACTGCAACATCCAGAATCTCTATACTTTCACTAAGTATTCGGGATATGACCCTGAGGTCGGTGCTTCGACACAGGACTCATCAGGATATGCATATGGTGTGGATAACGGCCGTTACCCATCTCCTACTACATATTCATTCGGTGTAAGCCTTACATTCTAATCCTTAAAGAAAAAGAATATGAAACTTAAGAATATATTCAAAGGTGCGATGGTAGGAGCTCTTGCTTTGGGAATGGCTTCTTGTCAGGACTTCCTCAACCGTCCAACCGAAGACAATTATAACGTAGATAACTTCTACCAGAACGACGCTCAGGTTGAGCAGGGAGTGAACTACCTCTACAACTCGCCTTGGTATGATTTCCAGCGTGCCTTCATCAAGATCGGTGAGGTTATGTCAGGAAACATGTACTGGGGTTCATCTCCATACCTTACTTTCACAACCAACGGTACAGACGGTGACCTTGTAAACATGTCATACTCTCTTTGGGCTGTGAACGGTCATGCCAATACCGTAATCACCAATATCCTCAACTCTGAAGGCCCGTCGCAGGCTGCAAAGAACAAGGCTATCGGTGAGGCCCTCACATGGAAGGCAATGGCATATTTCTATATGGTAAGGACTTTCGGTGAAGTTCCGATCGTACACGACAACAACGCCATCCTTACTTCAGGCACTTACAACGACCTTTACAAGGCTGACAGAGCAAGTGTATACGAGTATATCATCATGACTCTCGAGAAGGCTATGGAACTTCTTCCTAAGCAGACTTCTGGATGGGTAGGACGTATCGACTACTATTCTGCAGAGGCTCTTCTTGCAAAGGTATACCTTACCCGTGCCGGTCTTTCAGGATCTCTCAATAATGACGATCTCCAGAAAGCTGCAGCATACGCAGAGGATGTGATCCTTAACTCAGGACGTACTCTTACTCCTGTATATTCTGATATCTTCCGTCTTGCACCGGCAGTTCACAATGCTACAGGTGAGCATCTTATCGCTTGGCAGTGGGAGTGCTCGTCAGGACGTTGGACATCTCAGAACACTCTTCAGTCTGACCTTATTTTCGAAGGCTTCAGTGAGTTCGGTGATATGTGGGGCGGCTGGGGCGGTCCTTCATACGACCTTGCTCTTGCATTCGGTGTAGACCCTGTCGCTGGTCCTGCTGCTCTTGCAAACGAGAAGGACGTACGTCGTAAGGCTACTCTGATGATGGCAGGTGACTTCTATGATTATTTCTGGACTACAAAGAAGACCAAGGTAGACAGCAAGAACGGATTCAACTATCTGTACTTCCTTTACAGCGGTGATGCTGACTATGCTTCTTACGGTGTTCCTGCACAGTTCGAAGGTCCATGCGGATCTCAGAACGTGAAGCACCTCTTCGGTGACGGTGCCGACCATGAGGCTGCCCTGGGCTTTACTGCCGCAAGAATGTCTTATCAGCTCCCTACACCTCTTCTCCGTCTTTCAGACATCTACCTCGTATGTGCAGAGGCCAATCTTCTCGCCGGTGATGCAGGCAAGGCGCTTGATTACGTGAATGCTGTCCGCACACGTGCCGGTGTGGATGCCCTTACAGCTGTTACATTCGATGACATCTGGAAGGAGCGTCGTCTCGAGCTCGCAGGCGAGGGTGACCGCTGGTATGACTATGTACGTCTTGCTTACTATGACAAGCAGGCTGCGATGAATGACCTCAGCGCACAGAAGATGAACTCGGTATATAATTATGACGAGGCTTGCAAGCACTACTGGTATACAGGCTGCGGCGGATCTATCGAGGATGTTCCTGCTGACCTTACAGCATTCGATCCTTCAAAGGCAGAGTGGAAGACTGACTTCGCTAACGAAGTGAGATATAATGATGATGATCCTGCCCGTTCTACATATGTAAACGAGAACATCTTCACTCTTCCTCTTCCATCTGAGGACGTAGTCTTCAATCCGCATCTCCTTGAGCCAGCACAGCCTGTGGACGTGCGTACAGAGTATGTTTACAACTTCTAAAGAATGACAGATATGAAAAGATATATCAGAAACATAATGCTTTTGGCTGCAGCAGCATTGGGCTTCGCTTCCTGCGAGGATTATCCTGATGCATTCGAGCTGGCTGACGGCGTGCCTACTGTACAGTACGTAAGGTATGCAGACCGTGACGTGCTCATCGAGCAGGCATATATGGGCGAGGTCGTATGCTTCGTGGGTGAAAATCTCTGCAGCGTACGCGAGCTCTTCTTCAATGACCAGAAAGCTGTCCTGAATACAAGCTTCATGACAGCGAATACCCTTGTGGCAGCTGTTCCAGGTAACCTTCCAAAGGTAAAGACCGACAAGGTCTATATGATCACTAAGGGACAGGATACATTGACTGTGGACTTCAAGGTCATGATGCCTGCTCCACAGATCAAGTCAATGTCTTGCGAATTCCAGCAGCCTGGTACAGATGTTACTGTTTACGGTAACTACTTCTCTGAGCCTATGACTGTCACATTCGAGGATGGTGCCGGTGCAGAGGTGACTTCATTCAAGAGCGTATCTATGACTGAGATCACATTCACCATTCCTGCTGATGCGAAGCCTGGTAAGATCAAGGTCGAGACAGAGTCCGGTCTTGCACGTTCACCATTCTCTTACTATGACTTCTGCGACGGTCTGATCACAGACTTCGACGGTGGTACTGATGTAGTTCCTCAGGGATGGAACTTCAGCGGTACATACAGCTCGGAAGGCGGTATCATGGGTAATTATGTAGAACTTAAGAGTGCAAATCCGTTGTCTGCTGACGGAGCTTGGAACGAGGACTTCAAGATCGACTTCTGGTGCGGTACATGGGACGGAGATCCTATGGATAATATGTCAGGCCCTGGTGTTCCGATCTGTAACATCATCGACTTCACAAACTTCCAGAACATGGCCCTCAAGTTCGAGCTTTACATCCCTTCAAGCAATCCGTGGATGGCAGGTGCAATGCAGCTGATCTTCTGTAGCGCTGACAAGGCTGCAAACGACTCTTGGCAGAACAATACATTCCTCCACACTTCATCTACAGACGGTGGTCTTGACCTCTGCCGCGGACTCTATCGTCCTTGGGAGACTACAGGCTCATTCGACACAGGCGACAAGTGGATTACAGTTACTGTTCCGTTCTCAGAGTTCACATACAATGCTGACGGTACTTCAGGTGCAGTTCCTCTTGCAAAGCCTGAGGATTTCGCTACATTTGTAATCTGGCCTTGGTCAGGTGGTGTCATCGGTACAGAGTGTACTCCTGTATTCAGAATCGACAACCTTCGTGCAGTTCCTGCTAAATAATTTAAATGGGAAAGAATATGAAAAATATATTTAAGTTTTCAGCACTTATTGCCCTTTGCTCACTCATCGGAGCTGTAGCTTGTACTCGTGAAGAAGTCTCTACAGATCAGTTCTCTGATGATGCAGTGGTATTCGGTGCATTTGCCCCAAATCCGGTAGTCCGTGGAGCGGAACTCCGAATCATGGGTAGTAATCTCGATAAGATCGTCGAGGTGCAGATTCCTGGCGCTGAGCCTATTACAGAAATCGAAGTGGTTTCTTCGGGAAGAGTCAGCGAGATCCGCGTGGTGACTCCTGCCGCTGGTGCAGAGGACGAGTCAGTTACCGGTCCTGTAGTTATCGTGGATAATGCCGGCAATACTTACAAGAGTAAGGCAGACATCGAATTTACAGAAGGTATCGTTCTGGATTCATTCTCTCCTGCAGCTGCAATGCCGGGTGACGTGGTGACCGTAAAGGGTGACTACCTTTATAATGTACAGCAGATCGTCCTTGGTGGCGGTGTGTATGTCACTGGCGAGCAGATCACTGAGAAGAGCCGTCGTGAGCTCAAGTTCATCGTTCCTTCCAATGCCATCACAGGCCCGGTTACCATCGGTGACGTGGACGAGAACAACAATCCTGACGGTCTCATCCCTAACAATGTTCCTTCTAAGGAAGAACTTGCAATCGGTGATCCTACAGTGAAGTCTGCCGACAGAGGCATGCTCAAGGCAGGTGCAGAGATTACAGTTCAGGGTGAATATCTTGACATGATCGCCAAGGCTGCTTTTGTAGTCGCTACAGCTGACGGTGCTGCTTATACAGACGTGGATTTTGCTCTTGCGGATGATCACAAGTCTATAAAGGTCGTACTTCCTGCTTCTGTTGTAGAAGGTGAGATCGTTCTCACATCTTACGCAGGCAAGGAGTTCAAGGCAGGTGCCTACACAACAGTGGTTCCTACAAATGTGGCAATCGCAGCAGAGAGCCGCTACAAGGCTGGTCTCAATGCAGTGGTTACAGGTAAGGATCTCGATCTCGTGACAGGTGCTGTCCTCGCAGGTACAGCTCTCGACTATGCATATGTTGACAACAAGATTACCTTCGCCATCCCTGCAGCGGCAGTGGACGGAACAGTTGTCCTCTCTCTTGCAAACGGAAAGACTGTCGAGACTCAGGCTATCGAGCTTGTCAAGCCGGTTATCACATCTATGACTCCGCTCGAGCTTTATGCAGGTGACGAGAACATTACTGTAAGCGGTGAGGATCTCGACCTTGTGACTGGTGCGACCCTCGGCGGACGTGATGCTGAGTTCGAGTATGCTGACGGTACTGTCATCGTAAAGACTTCTCTTACTTCAGTTTCAGGAAAGGTGGCCCTTTCTCTTGCAAATGGTGTTGTAGTCGAGTCTGCTGATGAGGTGAAGGTTAACTATCACTCGCTTGTGATCGTTACCGAGATGCCTGCAATGCAGCATATCGGACAGGAAGTTGTTCTCAAGGGATCTAACTTCAGCCTTGTCGAGAACATCTTCATCGGTGACGTCAAGGTGACTCAGTACAGCCTTCGTACAGATGAGGAAGTCCGCTTCCTTATGCCTTGGAACAAGGCTGGTATGCATTCTCTCAGCTTCCACCTCTTCAGCGGTGATGTAGAGACAGTCGCTACTCAGATCGAGGTTGGTCTCGAGCTTGACATCAAGACTATCTGGGAAGGCGAGGTTTCTCTCAACTGGAGCGGTATGCAGGATCTTGCATGGGGCGGTTATGACTGGTCTACAGTTAAGCCTGGTACAATTCTGACTGCATACTTCACTCTCCATGAGGCAGATTACTGGCAGGTACGCTTTGGTAACGGAAGCTGGGCTTCAATACCTTCAGGCGTGGAGATCGCAACAAGTCTGGGACAGGGAGACGGAAACATCCCTATGACTGCGGGAACAACATACTATTCGATCAAGCTCACTGCCGCCGATATCGATATGCTCGTTAACCAGGGCGGTCTCGTGATGACAGGTGCAAACTACACCCTTACAAAACTCACCCTCACATCTGAGATTTCTCAGGAGGTTACTCTTTGGGAAGGCGAACTCATCGCTGACGACTGGGCTAACCAGCCATACGCTCTCTCTGATGCTGGTCTTGAGCTTCAGCAGGCAGGTGCTCAGGCAGGACAGATCCTTAACTTCTACATCGAGCCTCTTGATCCATCTTGGAAACTTGAGATTGTGGAAGGTCACTGGGGTCCTACATACTGCAGCTTCTGCTCAATAGGCAACGACACTGAAGGCGGTAAGTTCACAGAGTATGATCTCGATGCGAATGGTGGCAAGTATAAACTTACCTTGACTCAGGCAATGCTCGATGCTGCATTTGTACAGCAGTGGTGGGGCGGTACATTCGTTCTGAATGGTGACAATGTAAAGGTAACAAAGATTACTCTCCTGTAATCCCTATATTTTCCAGAGGGGGCCTGGCCGCCCCCTCTGGAGCCGGTAAAACCACATAATATGAAAAGATTATCAATAATATTTCTTTCCATATGCCTGTTTCTTGCAGGCTGTTCTGAGAAACCGCCGGTGGTGGAGAAACCAGTTGCCGGCCCGGCACTTTTGTCTGTCACTCCTGAGAATGGAGTTGCGGGGGTCACCGGTAAGGAATTGACAGTGACATTGATCTTTGATCAGAATGTCAAATGTCCTTCTGCCCAGCAGAAGAATGTCAGCATCGACAATGGTGCGACTCTCGCAAAAGTGAATGCCTTCAATGAGAAGGTGACGGTGGATATTGTCTCATTGGAAGAAAACGGAAAGACGTACACCCTGGTGATTCCTAAGGGTACGATATCCGGCTTCAAGGAGCATCAGGATACTGCTGACGAGATCCGCTTCTCTTTCACAATGAAATATGCAGAGCCTTATGAGCCTTCGGATCTGGATCCGGTAAAGACTCTCGTGAACCCGAATGCTTCACAGCAGGCGAAGAATGTATACAATTTCCTTCTGGAGCAGAGCGGAAAAAAGACTCTTAGCGGCGTACAGTCCAGCCATTCACATAAGAATGATTTCGTGGATGCAGTGTATAAGCACACAGGAAAGCATCCGGCTCTGGCAGGCTACGACTTCCTCTTCCTTCAGTTCTCTCCGACTCCTGACAATTGGAGCTGGGTTCAGAACTATAATGACATTTCAGCTCCTAAGGAGCAGTGGGCTGCAGGTGGTCTGGTGAACTACATGTGGCATTGGAATGTTCCTAACAGCAAGGCAGACTGGGATAACGGAGTCAATAATTACAATTTCGACGGATACGCTTTCTATTCTGACCAGACTTCTTTCGACATCCGTGAGGCTCTTAAGCCTGGTACCTGGCAGAACGACTTCATTATGAAGGATATCGAGGAGGTTGCCGGTTATCTCCAGCTTCTTGAGAATGAGAATATTCCTGTGATCTGGCGTCCGCTTCACGAGGCTGCCGGAAACTATGGCTTGTATGAAGGCGGCGGCTCTGGAGCTTGGTTCTGGTGGGGCAGATATGGTGCGGAGCCTTGCAAGCAGCTTTGGAGACTTCTTTATGATCAATTGGTCAATGTTCATGGACTGGACAATCTCATATGGGTGTGGACCGTGGATGTCGTCCCAACTATTCCTTACGCCCAAGAAAGAAATCTCGACTGGTATCCTGGAGATGAATATGTGGATATCCTCGGAGTGGATATATACGAGACAAATACCGATGCCAAGACCCATCAGTATCAGGCACTTGTGGATCTGACCAAGGGCAAGAAGCTTGTGACTGTCAGCGAATGCGGCAATATTCCGGACCCTGCCAAAAATATGGAGGCTGGCAACAAGTGGTCGTGGTTCATGGTGTGGTGCAACTCTGATTCCAGCGGAAATATTGTCCTGACCCCGTCAGATGCCAATTTCAAACTGAACACTTCAGACTATTGGAAGAAGGTCATCTCCAGCCCATACGTGATGAACCGTGAAGATATGCCGGATCTGAAGTAAAACAACAGACTATGAAACAGATACTATACATACTTACATCATTGTTTCTGGCCATGGGATGTGGTCAGGAAACACCCGAGCCGATTGAAAAAGTCTCTTTGTCCATCGACAAGACTTTTATTCAATTTACCCACGAAGGTGGCGAGCAGACTTTTACAGTGACTACATCTGAAAAGCTCTATCTCGTACCGGAGGAAAACTGGATAAAGACAAGGAAAGGAACTGCTGTAGACAACAAGACAGTTGTGACAGTGACTGTAGAAAAGAATACATTGCCAGAAGAGCGTCAGACCAGACTTGCTGTCGTGGCTGGAGAAGAGAAGAAGTACCTGGATATCCTGCAGACCGAGGCTCCTGTGCCACCTGGTGATGGTGGAAATGGAGGCGGAAATAATGGTGGAAATGCCGTTGTCCCTGAAAATGATGGCAATCTGGCCTGGCAGTTTGCTGAAAGGCTCGGTCTGGGCTGGAACCTCGGAAATCATTTCGATGCATATAATAATGGTGTCTCGGGTGAAACATTCTGGGGCAATCCCAAGGCTACTCAGGCTACATTCAATAAGCTGAAGGCTGCTGGTTTCACCACAGTACGTATCCCTGTGACATGGCTTGGACATATTGGCGAGGCTCCTGACTATAAGATTGACGAGGCTTGGCTTGAAAGAGTGGCGGAAGTCGTGGGTTATGCTGAAGCGGCCGGACTGAATGCTATTGTCAATATGCATCACGATGGTGCAGACAGCAAGAATTGGCTCAATATCAAGGCGGCTGGTGTAAATCCTGAGAAACACCAGCAGATTCTGGATCAGATCTCGGCAATGTGGGGACAGATCGCTGAGAGGTTCCAGGACAAGGGAGAATTCCTGATGTTCGAGGCTTTCAATGAAATCCACGACGGTGGCTGGGGCTGGGGTTCCAACAGAAACGACGGTGGCAAGCAGTACAGGTGCCTTAATGAGTGGAACCAGGCCTTTGTAAATGCAGTCCGTGCTGCCGGCGGTGAAAACACCAGCCGTATTCTCGGAATTCCGGCATATTGCACCAATGTTGATATTGCCATTGAAACCTTTGTAATGCCTGAAGATTCTGCTAAAGACCGTCTGATGGTATCCGTACATTGCTACGATCCTTATGATTACACTCTCGCGGCGACAAAATCTGAATGGGGACATACTGCCGATGCTTCAAGGAAGGTGGCAGGAGACAATGAGGCCGATCTCCGCAAGGTCTTTGAAAAAGTCTATGTCAATTTCATCTCCAAAGGTGTACCAGTATATCTGGGCGAGTTCGGCTGCGTGAACCGTGGCAATGCCCGCGAGCAGGCCTTCCAGCAGTACTATCTCAAGTATTTCGCAAAACTCTCAAAGACCTACGGCGTTCCTTCCATCATCTGGGACAACGGCGCCCATGGTGCCGGCAACGAGCGTCACGCCTTCATCGACCATGGCACCGGCGAATACTGCTCTGCTGAAGCTAAGGCGGCAATTCAGGCCATGATCACATCTTACGGCAACTCCCTCACTCTCGAGGACGTTTACCGCAATGCTCCGAAGTAAGAAAAATTACAGATAACCTTATGATTATGAAGACTATACTTAAATTTGTATCAATGATTGCAGCAGCTTCTGCAATTGTTTCATGCGGAGGTTCTGAAACCTCTCAGACCCCTGCAGATGCTCTTCTGGAGCGCCTTTCCGCGCAGATCGAGGACGGAAAGATAATGTTCGGTCATCAGGATGACCTTATGTACGGTCATTCGTGGAAGATCGAGGATGATGCAGATATCTTCGTGCAGTCGGATGTCAAGGCATCCTGCGGAAAATATCCTGCGGTATATGGAATGGATCTTGGCGGCATCGAGCTGCAGAGCCCTGCCAATCTGGACAACAATTACTTTGACAATATGCGCAAGTCTGCCGTCGCTCATCACGAGAGAGGCGGAATCACTACATTTTCATGGCATCCTCGCAATCCTCTGACAGGTGGTGATGCATGGGATGTCACTTCTGATCAGGTCGTGGCTTCAATTCTTCCGGGTGGAGAAAAGCACGAACTTTTTATGGGTTGGCTTGCAAATGCCGCTGATTTTATGGAGTCAATCAAGACAGCTGACGGACAGCAGGTTCCACTGATCTTCCGTCCTTGGCACGAGCACACCGGAAGCTGGTTCTGGTGGGGTCAGAGACTCTGTACCACAGAGCAGTATAAGGCTCTCTGGCAGATGACCTATGACTACATGGTGAAAGAGCGTGGCATGACTCAGCTTGTATGGGCTTATTCTCCTGGTGCGGGTGAACTCTCATCTGCAGAAGTGTTCGGCGAGAGATATCCGGGTGATGAGATCATCGATATGGTGGGCTTTGACTGTTATGCGGGAGCGGATCGTGAAAGATATCTTGCAAGCATGAAGAATGCCCTGGATATCACTAAGGCTTTTGCTCAGGAACATGGCAAGCTTATGGCCATTACAGAGACAGGATACGAGGGTATCAAGGATCCTAAGTGGTGGACAGAAGTGCTTTATACTGTTATGAAGGACTATCCTGTTTCATATGTTCTTATCTGGAGAAACGCTTGTGACGATAATATGCAGCACCATTTCTATGCACCTTATCCCGGCCATGAGTCTCAGAAGGACTTCGAGGCTTTTGCGGGACTTGACAAGATGATGTTCCTTGAGACTCCTCGTACGGAACTTCTTTCACGTCTTTCCGGACTTATTGATCAGAAAAAGATAATGTTCGGACATCAGGATACCTATCTTTACGGACATTCATGGAAGATCAGCTCAGATGAGACAGCATTCGAAAAGTCTGATATCAAGGATGTGGCCGGTGCCTATCCAGCTCTTGCCGGAATGGATCTTGGAGGAATCGAGCTTGATTCTCCGACCAATATAGACAATAACGATTTCAACAAGATGAGGGCTGCCGCTGTCGCTCATTATCTCAGAGGTGGCGTAGTGACTTTCTCATGGCATCCTCGTAATCCTCTCACAGGAGGGGATACCTGGGACACATCTTCAAAAGAGGTGGTGGCATCCATCCTTCCGGGAGGAGAGAAACACGAATTCTTTAAGGGATGGCTTTCAAAGGCTGCTGATTATCTCGAGTCGATAAAGACTCCGGACGGAAAGCCTGTGCCAGTGATCTTCCGTCCTTGGCACGAACATACCAGAAACTTCTTCTGGTGGGGAGTTGACCTTTGTACAGTGGAGCAATATAAGGCCCTTTGGCGAATGACATACGATTATATGACCAAGGAACGTGGATTCGACCATCTCGTATGGTCATATTCTCCTGATGCGGGCGGACTTTTCACTTATGAGGATTTCGGAGCCAAGTATCCTGGTGATGATATCATCGATATGGTAGGAATCGATTTCTATCAGTTCACACCTGCAGACATGTTCATCGCCAAGATGAAGAGCTCTCTCGATATGACAGCTGCTTTTGCCGCTGAACACGGAAAGCTCATGGCGGTGACAGAGACAGGATGCGAGGGTATAAAGAACCCTAAGTGGTGGACAGAAGTGCTTTATCCTGCCATCAAGGATTATCCTCTCTCATATGTGCTTACTTGGAGAAATGCATGCGACGAAGATATGCAGCACCATTTCTATGCGCCTTTCCCTGGCGAGGAGTCAGCGGAAGACTTCAAGGCATTTGCCGCACTTGACCAGATTATGTTTATTTAATTTAAAATATTAAAACTATGAATTTCGAACAGAGACTCGAGTGGCTTAAGGCAGAGCACGAAGCCCTCATCGCAAAGAAGAACGAACCGATCGAAGGTAATGGCGTTTATGAGCGTTACAAGAATCCAATCATCACAAATGAGCACGCTCCTCTTTTCTGGAGATATGATCTCAACAAAGAGACCAACCCATATCTCATGGAGCGTTTCGGCATCAATGCGACCCTTAACTCAGGTGCCATCAAATGGAACGGCAAGTATGTGCTTGTAGTGCGCGTCGAGGCTGCTGACCGCAAGTCATTCTTTGCGGTAGCAGAGAGCCCTAACGGAATCGATAACTTCAAGTTCTGGGACCGTCCTATCACAATGCCTGAGTATGGTGAGCCTGCAACCAATGTGTATGATATGCGACTTACTGCACATGAGGATGGCTGGATCTACGGTATCTTCTGTGTAGAGCGCAAGGATCCGAATGCCCCTGCAGGAGATCTCTCTTCAGCAGTTGCTGCTGCCGGTATCGCCCGTACAAAGGATCTCGTGAACTGGGAGCGTCTTCCTGACCTTGAGTCGACTTCACAGCAGCGTAATGTAGTTCTTCATCCGGAGTTTGTGGACGGCAAATATGCTCTCTACACTCGTCCTCAGGACGGTTTCATCGATGCCGGAAACGGTGGTGGAATCGGCTGGGCACTTGTAGACACAATGGAGAAGGCAGTTGTCAAGGAAGAAAAGATCATCAACCACAGATACTATCACACAATCAAGGAGGTGAAGAACGGTGAGGGTCCTCATCCGATCAAGACTGACCGCGGCTGGCTCCACCTTGCACACGGAGTACGTGGATGCGCATCAGGACTTCGTTATGTCCTCTACATGTATATGACTTCCCTCGAGGATCCTACCAAGCTTATCGCTGATCCGGCAGGTTTCCTCATGGTTCCAAAAGATGAGGAGTATATCGGTGATGTGATGAACGTGCTCTTTACAAACGGATGGATCGTGGATGAAGACGGAAAGGTATTCATCTACTATGCTTCAAGCGACACCCGTATGCACGTGGCTACATCTACAGTGGACCGTCTCGTAGATTACTGTCTCAATACTGAGCCGGACGGACTTACTACAGGTGAGACTGTGAAGTGTCTTAATAGATTGATTGATAAGAATTTGAAATAATAATTAAAGCACCGCGTGAGCGAGCGAAGCATATCCCTATGCTTCTGCAGAGCGAGCCACGCGGTGCGGTTATGTTTATTTCAGACTAAATAACAATTAAACGAAATAACCAATGAAATTAAGTGAAAAAATAGGCTACGGCTTCGGTGACATGTCATCATCGATGTTCTGGAAGCTCTTCTCATACTTCCTGCCGTTCTTCTATTCCAATGTATTCGGACTAAGTCTTGCAGATGCAGGAATCCTTATGCTTGTGACCCGTATCTGGGATGCTGTCTCAGACCCTATGATGGGTATCATCTGCGACCGAACCAAGACCCGTTGGGGCAAATATCGTCCATATCTGCTTTTCTTTGCACTTCCGTTTGCAGTCTGCGGAATCCTTCTTTTCACCACACCTGAAAACGGAAAGACCCTCTGGGCATATATCACATATATCTGCATGATGACCGTTTATACCGGTATCAATGTACCTTATGGATCACTTCTGAATGTGATGACAGCAGATTCGGATGAGAAGTCAGTATTGTCCTCATACAGAATGTTCTTTGCGTACGGCGGTAGCTTCATTGCCCTTTTTGCGTGGGAGCCTCTCTGCAATATGTTCGATAAGGCGCGTGTGGTATCGGCCGAGGCTGCTGGTGGTCTTGCTTCCATTTCCACCAGTCCGGTGGCTTGGAACAGAGCGATGATCGTTATTGCAGCTTGCTGTTTCATTTTCTTCATCCTCAGCTTCCTGCTCACCAAGGAGCACGTAAAGAGTGAATCTACGGTGTCTGTAGGTCAGGACCTGAAGCTCCTTCTTAAGAACAAGCCTTGGTGGCTCCTTATCGGTGCTGCCCTTGCATCTAACCTCTTCAATACAGTCCGCGGAACCACTACAGCATATTTCTTTGCTGACTACATCCTCAAGACCGTGGAAATGGCTCCGCAGTGGGCATTCCTCGTTTCTGCAAGTATCTTCCTCTCTATCGGTGAGGTGGCCAATATGGTCGGAGTAGTCATTGCAGTACCTATGTCGAAGAAACTCGGAAAGAAGAGCACATATATGGTGTCGATGGCGGTTCTTATTGTCCTCAGCATTGCATTCTTCTTCCTTCCTGCCACTACCGGCGGATATTGGGCAATGCTCTTCTTCCAGATTCTCATCTCTACATTCACCGGAATCATCTCACCTCTGGTTTGGAGTATGTATGCTGACGTCGCTGATTATTCCGAGCTTAAGGATGGAACTGCTTCTACCGGTCTTATCTTCTCTTCTGCTTCTATGGCTCAGAAGTTCGGTGGTGCCTTCGGTGGTTCGGCTGTGATGTGGCTCCTTGCCGCCTTCGGTTACAATACCGTGGCTGGTGCACTCCAGACTGATACAGCCATTCTCGGTCTCCGTATCCTGATGAGCTGGGGTCCTGCACTTGTGGCTGCTCTTTCTATCCTCGTGGTGTGGTTCTATCCGCTTACCAAAAAGAAGATGGAAGGCGTTCAGGCTGAACTCGCCGTCAAGCGTGGTGCATAACCCCTTGTCACTCATCCTATTATCGATTATGCCTGCTGCATAACTACAGCAGGCATCTGGAGTAAGTGATTAAGTTACAATAGATTAGAGGTTTATATGAAAAGAATGTTATTCGCAATCCTTCTTGCAGCTGCTGTGATCGGGTCATGTACTTTCCAGACACCGAAAGTAGAGCGCCTGCATGTCGAGGGAACTGCTCTGGTGAATGAGTCAGGTGAAACAGTAGAGCTCAAGGGAATGAGCTTCGGCTGGAATGTGCTCTGGCCTCGTTTCTACAATGCCGATGCGGTAAAGCATGTCGTGCAGGACTGGGACGCTGAGCTTGTGCGTGCCGCGATCGGAGTGGAAATCGACAATGGCGAGTGTCAGGCACAGTGCTACCTGAAAGATCCTGAATTCGGAAAGCAATGCGCCTGTACAATAGTGGATGCAGCTATAGCAAATGGCGTTTATGTCCTTGTGGACTGGCACGCTCACGGCCTTCATACTGATGCCGCCGTGGAGTTCTTTACTTATATGGCCAATAAATACAAGGGCGTTCCGAATGTCATCTATGAGATCTGGAACGAACCTTCGTACAAGGATCATGTCAATCAGATCGACTACACATGGGCGGAAATCAAGGAATATTCGGAGACTGTCATTGCGGCAATACGTGCCGTCGAGAAGGACGCCGTCATCGTTGTAGGTACCCCTCGCTGGTCACAGAATGTGGACGATGCAGCCAATGATCCTATCGAAGGTTATGACAATCTGATGTACACTCTTCATTTCTATGCCGGTACTCATAAGGAGTGGCTCCGCGAAAAGGGCGACTATGCCATCAGCAAAGGACTTGCTCTTTTCGTCACAGAGTGCGGAGGTATGAATGCAGATGGTCAGGGACCAATTGATGATGAATCGACTCAGGCATGGATCGAGTGGATGGATGAGAATGACATCAGCTATGCTTTCTGGTCGATTTCCGACAAGGAGGAGACCTGCTCGATGCTTCTTCCGTCTGCCGCTTCAGAAGGCCCGTGGGCAGATTCTGACCTCAGACATTGGGGTAAGTATGTAAAGGAACAGTTATGACATTTGCTATATGCCTATGAATTCCGAAGACCCCCGCCTTCGCTGCGCTCAGGCACCCCCTAGTCCTGCTCCGCAGGCTGTTCGCTGCAAAAGCCCACTGGGCTGTTTGCTGAACGCTCTCGAGGTGGCATGTCTTCTCCATTCATAGGCACACAGCTTAAATGTCATAACTGTCGCAGAAGAATATTTCCATGCAGGTACTTCACTGCGGTCAATATGATAACTTAAATTATACTGTAATAGACACATAATGAAAAGATTAGGATTTTTTATATTGTTGTTTGCAGCGGCTCTGACAGCATCAGCCCAGATACGCATCGCTACTCCGAATACAGAAATGGTACTCTCTGCCGAGCAGGGAAAGACCCTTAAGATCCAGTACTTCGGTGCCAGACTTTCGGATGCTGACCTGGCAAATCTTCAGGCAGCGGGAGTTCCGGATCACAATGCTTATCAGCCGTATGGATTCAATTGTGCTTCCGAGCCGGCTTTCGCAGCAACACATTGTGACGGAAACATGTCTACAGTCCTGACTGTGGAAAGCATTTCAAAGGCTGAGGAACCGACAGCGGAAGTGACACGTATCAGACTCAAGGACACCGTATATCCTCTCTATGTGACCGTATGCTACCGTGCATACAAGGATGTGGATATGATCGAGACATGGACAGAAATAGAGAATCTTGAAAAGAAGCCGGTGACCCTTACCCGTTTCGATTCCGGATATCTTCCTGTACGCGTGGGTGATGTATGGCTCAGTCATCTTCACGGCACATGGGCTGCAGAAGGCCGTCTGGTTCAGGAACCTCTCGACAGAGGCATGAGAGTCATCAAGAATAAGGACGGTTCCCGTAACTCCCACACCGATCACGCTGAAGTAATGTTCTCGTTGGACGGAAAGCCACAGGAGAATTCAGGCCGTGTAATCGGTGCCGCACTCTGCTACAGCGGCAATTACGAGCTTCGTATCGATACCAAGGACACTGATTATCACGAATTCTTCGCAGGTATAAATCCTGATAACTCAGCATATATCCTTGCTTCCAAGGAAGTGTTCAAGACTCCTGAGCTAGCTCTTACTTATTCCGATGAAGGACTCAGCGGCGCCAGCCGTAATTTCCATCGTTGGGGACGTAAGTATAAACTGGCCCATGGCGATAAGGAACGCAAGATTCTCCTGAACAGCTGGGAAGGTGTATATTTCGATATCAATGAGCCGGGAATGGACCAGATGATGGGTGATATTGCCTCTATGGGAGGAGAACTCTTCGTGATGGACGACGGCTGGTTCGGAGTGAAATATCCTCGTCTTACCGACAATTGTGCTCTGGGAGATTGGGAAGTAGACAGGAACAAGCTTCCTAACGGCATCGGCTGGCTGGTGGAGCAGGCTCACAAGCACGGCATCAAGTTCGGTATCTGGATCGAGCCGGAGATGACCAATTCGGTCAGCGAACTCTATGATAAGCATCCTGAATGGGTGATCAAGGCTCCTGAGCGTGATCCTGTTCTGGGTCGTGGAGGCACACAGCTGGTTCTCGACCTGGCCAATCCAGAAGTACAGGATTTCGTATTCGGAGTCTTCGACCGCATAATGTCTGAGAATCCTGAAATCGACTATATCAAGTGGGATGCAAACATGCCTGTATCAAATCACGGTTCACAGTATCTTCCTAAGGACAAGCAGAGCCATCTCTACATCGAATATCACCGCGGATTTGCGGCTGTCTGCGACAGAATCCGCGCGAAATATCCTGATGTGACCATCCAGGCCTGTGCATCCGGCGGCGGACGTGCCAACTGGGGAGTACTTCCTTGGTTTGATGAGTTCTGGGTAAGTGACAATACCGACGCCCTGCAGAGAGTCTATATGCAGTGGGGAACCTCATATTTCTTCCCTGCAATCGCAATGGCATCGCATATCAGCGCCACCCCTAACCACACCGTATTCCGTACCACTTCGATCAAATATCGTATCGACGTGGCTATGAGCGGTCGCCTGGGAATGGAGATCCAGCCTAAAAATATGACAGACGAGGAGAAGGCCCTCTGCCGTAAGGCAATATCAGAATACAAGGAGATCCGCCCTGTAGTGCAGATGGGTGACATCTACCGCCTCGTTTCTCCATACGACGGTCACAATATGGCCTCGATGATGTATGTGGATCCGTCAAAGGATAAGGCAGTATTCTATTGGTGGAAGACAGAGACATTCTACGATGATCATCTCCCACGCGTGAAGATGGCCGGACTCGATCCTGAAAAACGCTACAAAATCAGGGAGCTGAACCGTATTGACAATGTTCCTCTTCCGTACGAAGGCCTTTCTTTCAGCGGAAAGTTCCTGATGGAAAACGGACTGGAAATACCTCTCAAACACAGAGTAGACTACCACAAGCAGGACGACTGGAGCAGCCGCGTCCTCTACCTGGTGGCAGAATAGTCACTGATTATCAGCAAGTTATTCAAAATGCCTGCTGTGCGGATGCAGCAGGCATATCATCTAAAGGGTTGATATATAAAATATTACAAGTCACATATACAAGTTATGAAGCAGACATTCGGACATTTTGACGATGCATCCCGCGAATATGTCATCACAGATCCCAAGACCCCTTGGCCTTGGATCAATTATCTGGGCAACGAGGACTTCTTCTCGCTGATTTCCAACACTGCCGGCGGCTATTCCTTCTACAAGGACGCCAAATTCCGCAGAATCACCCGCTACCGCTACAACAATGTCCCTATGGACAATGGCGGCCGATATTTCTATATCAATGACGGCGGCACAGTCTGGTCACCGGGCTGGAAACCTTGCAAGACTCCTCTTGACTTCTATGAGTGCCGTCATGGAATGAGCTATACCCGCATCACAGGAGCCAAGAACGGACTCGAGGCGAGCGTATTGTTCTTCGTGCCGCTGGGAGTATGGGGTGAAGTGCAGAAGATGACCCTTCGCAATACCACGACTGAGGTTAAGAAGTTCAAGCTCTTCTCGTTTGCAGAGTGGTGCCTCTGGAATGCAGCTACAGATATGGAGAATTTCCAGCGCAATTTCTCTACAGGTGAAGTAGAGATCGACGGCTCGGTCATTTATCATAAGACAGAATACAAGGAGCGTCGCAATCATTATGCGTTCTATAGCGTGAATGCTCCGATCAATGGTTTCGATACCGACAGAGAGACTTTTATCGGTCTTTACAATGAGTTCCGCGACCCTCAGAATGTGCTTGTAGGAGAGTCCGGAAACAGCGTGGCACACGGATGGAGCCCGATTGCATCTCATTGTATCGAGGTAGAGCTTGGAGCAGGGGAGAGCAAGGATTTCATCTTCCTTCTGGGATATGTGGAAAATGCTCAGGATGAGAAGTTTGCGGCAGAGGCAGAGCCGGGACTTCTCCATAGCGGAAGTTCTCCGATCATCAATAAGACAAAAGCCAAGGCAATGATCGAATCCCTCGATACTACAGCCAAGGTAGACGCTGCTTTCGCACAGCTCAATGCATATTGGGACAGCCTGCTCGGCATCTATTCGGTGAAGAGTCCGGAGGAGAAGCTCGACAGAATGGTCAATATCTGGAACCAATACCAATGTATGGTCACATTCAACATGTCCCGTTCGGCATCCTTCTTCGAGAGTGGTATCGGACGCGGAATGGGCTTCCGTGATTCGAACCAGGACCTCGTGGGATTCGTGCATCAGATTCCGGAGCGTGCCCGCGAGCGTATCATCGACATCGCTTCCACTCAGTTCCCTGACGGAGGCTGTTATCACCAGTACCAGCCGCTTACAAAGAGAGGAAACAATGACATCGGAGGCGGATTCAATGACGACCCTATGTGGCTCATCTTCGGAACTGTGGCCTATATCAAGGAAACAGGAGACTTCAGCATCCTCGAAGAGCCGGTTCCATTCGACAACCAGCCGGGTTCGGAGGTCAGCCTCATGGAGCATCTCCGTATCTCGTTCGACCACGTAGTGAACAATCTCGGACCTCATCTCCTTCCTTTGATCGGTCGTGCAGACTGGAATGACTGCTTGAACCTTAACTGTTTCTCATGGGATCCTAACGAATCGTTCCAGACTACTGAAAACAAGACAGAAGGTTCTAAGGCTGAGTCACTTATGATTGCGGGACTCTTCGTGGTCTGTGGCCGTGACTATGTGGAACTCTGCCGTGAGAGAGGACTGGAAGCCGAGGCTGACAGAGCTGAGAAATGCGTTGAGGAAATGGTCGAGGCTGTGAAGAAACATGGCTGGGACGGCGACTGGTATCTCCGTGCGTATGACTATTTCGGACGCAAGGTAGGCTCGAAGGAGAACGAGGAAGGCCAGATCTTCATCGAGTCTCAGGGCTGGTGTACAATGGCCGGAATCGGACTCGAGGAAGGAATGGTGCAGAAAGCTCTGGATTCTGTCAAGGAGCGTCTGGACTGCGAGCACGGAATCGTTCTCAACAACCCTGCTTTCACAAAATATGTAGTGGAATACGGTGAAATTTCATCATATCCTGCAGGTTATAAGGAAAATGCCGGAATCTTCTGCCACAACAATCCTTGGGTCATCATCGGAGAGACCGTCCTCGGACGTGGAGACTATGCATGGGATTATTTCCGCAAGATTTGCCCATCATATACAGAGCAGAACAGTGCACTCCACAAGGTAGAGCCATATGTATATTCACAGATGATTGCCGGAAAGGATGCGGCCAAGCCGGGCGAAGCCAAGAACAGCTGGCTCACCGGAACCGCTGCCTGGAACTGGTACGCGATCACCCAGTTCATCCTCGGTATCAAGCCTGCATACAACGGTCTGCAGATCGATCCATGCATCTGCTCGCAGTGGAAGGAATACACCGTTACCCGCCGCTTCCGCGGATCCCTCTATGAAATCACCGTCAAGAACCCTGAAGGAGCCTGCAAGGGTGTCCGCGAGATCCTCCTCGACGGCCAGCCTCTCGACGGCAACGTAGTTCCTTGCACTCCGGGTGAGCACAAAGTGACAGTGTTGCTGGGTTAGTACAACCCACGTGTTATGTAAAATATTAATTAACAGTATGTTATGCTGAATCGCCTGCTCCAGATGGAGCACGCGATTTTCTCTAATGTCTTGATTATTAACTGTTTTGTGGTTTTCTTCTGTCGGCACCGCAGCCGAAGTATACGGGATTCGACTGCTCAAAGCAAGCTCCGCAGCTCAGTCTGAAGGCTGCTCTGCCTGCTTTGTGCTGGTGATTAAGTGGTCGGCGGCCGTATTTTCCGACCATGGCGCTATATAAAAACGAATAAGGGTGCCTTTTACGTTGTATGTCTAAGGAAGTCGTTCTTATTTATCTTTGACTGGACGTACTGACCTTCCATATACGCAAGCCGAGTCAAACCAATAGCCATAGTCACCATCGCAGCAGAGACAACAAGCGTTGCCACCAATGTGGACATCATAGAACGTTCCAGACCAAAAGTATCCATGATAACCCTGGAAGTCTCTGTTGCCATAAAAATAACCACCTGCAAAAGGAAGGAATATGCTGTTACCGTTAGGACCAGTTACATAACCTCCTGGGACCCCGTTGTATGTGTCGCACCTAAATGTACAGTTTATAGTGAGTTCTTCAAGCTCTTCTACTGTTGGCAGTCGAGCACCATCTCCCCATTTGACATGTGCAACATCGTAGGATGTACCGCTGATTTCTTCTAGAGTTATATCATACTCGCCGGTAGATGAATTGTAGAAAATATAACTATCGAAATCATAGTTCTTCTTCTCTTCCGTCTCTCCCCACGCATAATACCCGCCATATTCCTCCGGAGAACTTGCTCCGACATTGTACGCCGCCCAAAGGACGCTGAGGCCGAGATCCACCCAGCGCTCGACGGTTTCCTCCTGACCGGAATTTTCCAAAGTGACTTCTGGCATTACCAGGAGGCTTGATCTGATGACTTCGTTCTTCTTGTCTGTATCGACCTTGTAGGTCTTGCCGTCATTGTCGGTGACTGTGACGGTAAAACCTTTGCTGAAAACTGTCGGTGGCAGGGAGATGATGAACTCAGTGGCTGTGTTTTCGTCCAGCGGAACGCCTTCCGGACAGGTGAGCGTCACGGATGTGAATGCGCCGGAAGCCATTGAGATACCTGGCTTGGATCCGTCAGTATAGGCTGTCACTGTCGCTTCTCCGGAGAGTTTTTCACCGTTGTTTCCTTCGACTTTCACTGAAGCGACATTCTGAGTACCTTTGAGCTGAAGTTTCATTGCTCCGCATACATTTTTGAATGTGATGTTATTTGTCTGGCTGACGGCTACCATAGGGAAGGCTCCGTTGCTGAAACTGTCCTTGCTGTAGGTTTGTTCAGCAGGCAGGGCCACATTGAGAGTATAATCATCATTCGATTTTGCTACCTTGACTGAAGACGAATACGGATACCAGGCGATGACGTGGTCCAGCTCTGTTCCGGCGTTAAGCTCTCCGTAGCTGACTTCGTCAAAACTTGCAGATGTCTCTCCGACACTTGCCGGATTGACCTGATATCTGACTCCGAGGGTGGATCTCATAAAGCCGGTGATCTGGTCACCTTCCGACCAACGGATATTGTTGTCAGCATCCATATATGTCTTGGTATCAATGATTTCCTCCATTGCTGCATAAAGAGAGCTTGTCCCAGACATTTGTTCCGGAAGTTCATTTTTCTGGCAGGCTGTTATAACTGCGATTGCAGCTGATGCGATAAGTGTTATTCTTTTCATAACAAGATCGTTTACCATTCTCCGTAATTTTCATCAAGTGTTTCATTGCTGGAGCATACTACTCCTTCGTATAAAGTTTCAATAGTCACGATCTGTGGTGACTGGTAGGTTTCGACTTCTTTGGCCTGCATAATTAAAAGATTTGAGGGTGAATATTTTCTATGTAGTATCGTGTGTGGCTTTGCCATAAAAGTGAGCGCGAGCATTAAGGCTTATTTGCTTTTAACAGGACGTATAGGATGACCGTGATAGCGGTCTGACTGACTTGATAAGGATGGGTAACCAGTTGTAAGTGTATAGGCACCATAGTAGTACTTAGATTGTTCCCGGAATGTGCCAGACCAGAATACTCCAACGGTGCCAACATCGTAAATATTCAGACTAGGATTAGTAGGAATGCTGTATCGTCTTCCTGCAAAAGGTAAGAATATACTGTTACCATTAGGACCTGTTATTAGTTGTCCAGCAACCCCATTCAAGGTACTGATACCTCTACTAAAGGTGCATTCATTTTCGAGTTCCTGTATTTCGTCTAATGTCGGCATTCTTGCCCCTCCGCCCCATTTGACAGATGCTGCATCATACGAGGTTCCGCTTATTTCTGAACCAATAAAGTAATATTCGTTGGTTGACCAATCGTGGAATATATAATTATTCCACGTATACTCTGCCTTTTCTTCTACCTCTCCCCACGAAAAATATGTACCATATTCCTCCGGAGAACTAGCACCGACATTGTATGCTGCCCAAAGGACGCTGAGACCGAGATCCACCCATCTTGCCTCCTCATCATCGGCTATTTCCAGTATTTCTGTATTAAGACTATAGAAAATTTCACCAGTATCGCGATTCTTGAAAAATGCTCTGTAATAGTATTTCTCTTCGCTCAATCCCGAAACTTCGAACCATTCCGGCAATGCTATGGCAATACTTTTCTGTCCTTCATTTCCTACATATACGGTGCTTACGACAGAGTCGCTGAATGTCGGCTTTTCATTTGTGGCACTGTAGCACATGCCATATTCGAAATTAAATGCCTTGCCATTGGAATATCCTTTGATTGTTCCCTGTAATTCGAAAGATACTCCCTGGCCTTCGTTGATCTTTGCTCCGCCTGCCTTTATACCTACGGGGTATCTGATGAAATCATCGTTTTGGCTATGCGTTGATTTTGTCTTTATCAAGTCAATGAACTTGATCAGATTATCATCGGATTCGGTATATTCTGCCATTGCCAACGATTCCATGCTATCAGTTGCTTTCAAGAAATCCATAGCTTCAATGAAATCTCCGATATATTCAGCAAGTGGTGTCTCATATTTTTCCTCCATCTTATTCCATAACTGTTCCCACTCATTTGATCCGGCAATATCTATGGCGGTACCGACATTTTCCTCTGTACCGGATTTTACCTGTGGCTCGCTGACTGTGGAAACAGTCTCGATGATGGATGTTCCGTCGATTATGAAATAGTAAGTGGCATTGTCACCTATATATTCAATATGCACTTCCATATCGTCAGAATAGTATGATACAGGCCTTCCCGAGTCATCAAAGTGCATACGGATTTCATGTTCTCCATCCATTATAGCCAGCAATTCATTACTGCCTGTTTCCGCATAGCTGAAGCAAAGTGCGGTCTGATTCAAGTCGGATAGGATGAGGTCCCAGTTGGAGTCCGATACATTATTCATCAGAACCAAAGCATTCTGTGCAAATTCTGGCATTGCAAGAATTCCGGATCTTTTTACTGCGTTCGGTTTGTCGGTATTCCTGATGGTGTTTCTACCTTCGCTGTCGGTAACTGTTACTGTGAATCCTGCTTCGAAGTCTGTCGGTGGAACGGATATGTAGAAGTCAGTGGCCTTTTCTGTGTCGAGCTGGATGGCAGGGTCGCAGATGAGAGTTACTGATGCGCATGCGTCATTGGACAACTTTACTGACGGGATGCAGTCCTGGCCGAGAGTGACTATGGCTGAGCCTGAGATTGGTTCGCCTGAATTGCCTGTGAGGTTAATCCGACTTACGGAATAACTTCCTGTGAGACTGAGTTTGAGGATGCCGCCGATGTTCTTGAATGATAGGCTCTTGCTTCCGGCTGGGGCGAACGCGGCCATAGGGAATGCCTCATCTGAGAAGCTGCCGGCTGAATATCTTTGCTCTTTCGGGAAATTGATGCCGGTGATTTCGTAGCCGGCATTTTCGGAAGATCTGACATTCAGGTTTTCATTGAACGGATAGACTGCGATTGCTCCGTCAACCGCAGTAGTGCCATTGGCAGTCAGACCTTCGACTAACGAAAACTCTCCTGAGTTCTTGCCGATGTATGAATCAAGAATCTGATATGCTTGTCCTTCTGAACTGTCTTCAAAAACTGCAATACAGTCTTCTGCTGACCAGACTACCGAATTGCCCTCGCCAAGAGCTGTCTTGGTATCTGGGCTGAATGTCTCGACGGACGCAAAATAATTGTCAGGATCGCCTGGACCTTCGGTCTTTTCTTCCTGACATGCTGTCAATGTGAAGACTGCCAAGGAGATAGCAGTGAATAACCTTTGCATTGCTTTCATATTACCATTCTCCTTCATTTTCTTCCAAAGTTTCATTGCTGGAGCAAATTACTCCTTCATATTCTGTTTCAATCGTCACGGTCTGAGGTGACTGGTAGATTTTGCATTCGCAGGTTGTCATAAGCAGATGATTTAGAACGCAAATTTAATATTTGTTTCAGAATAAAACAGGAGAATGATATATTGTGGCAGAAACATTATTGTTCTCAAGCACCTTGCAGGCCGACTATACTTTCTCGATGTCGATCACTCCGTTTCGGGTCATTGATATACGGAAATGGTGGTACTCGGTCTCGGTGTCGTGCTGGAGCTGGAATACTATATTGACATAATAGAGCTTCTGTACTTTGAGCTGCAGGATACTGCAGATAATTATTTCGCCCAGTTCTTATATGGGTTCTTCATAAGCATAGAGTTGTAGTACTTCACATCTCCGGTTACCTCCTCGCCGAGCCACTCTGGCTTAGCGAAGGCCTCATCCTCAGATGCAAGCTCCACTTCAGCCACTGTAAGGCCCTCGTTGTCACCGTAGAATTCGTCTACTTCATAAGTGTGCTCGCCAGCCTCCACGAGGTAACGTGTCTTGTCGATCACGCCTGGCTCACAGATCTTGAGGAGTTCCTCTACTTCTGCTACCGGGATTTCCTTCTCCCACTCATAGCGGCTTGCACCGCTTGCAGAGCCGATTCCCTTGATGGTGATGAATCCCTTCTCGCCCTTGATACGTACGCGTACTGTGCGCTCAGGAACTGAGCTGAGGTAACCCTGTGTGATGCGGGTAGCCTTTTTTGCAAACGGCTTGAAGTCGCCTGCAACCAAGAATTTTCTTTCTACTTCCTGTGCCATGATATTATTCGTTTGCAAAAGTGGAGCATCCCTCTTGTAAACTCGTTGATTATTAATGTTTTCCCTTATATATGGCTATTGCTTGAAAATAAGTCGTATAGAGGAATTGTAGAGTTTTTTGAGAAGTATAAGCATGTTTTTACAGCCCGATTTCCTCGATTATCCTGCCCATTCCGGCATACTGGTCAAGCGTCCACAGCACGAAACGGATGTCTACGCAGACGCATTTGTTGTAGCCTTCCGTGCAGTAAACATCACTGGCAAGTGACTCCTTGTTTCCGTCGAAGGCAAGGCCGATGAGCTCACCGCGAGAGTTCAGGACAGGGCTGCCGGAGTTGCCTCCTGTGATGTCATTGTCAGTAAGGAAATTGACATACATCTGGGAGCCATTGTCTCCGAATCCCCATCTGCCCCAGTCACCTTTGCGGTAGAGCTGGCTCTGGCGCTCGTTGAGGGTGAAGTCGAAGTCTCCCGGTATGTATTTTTCGAGGATTCCAGCAGGGGTGGTCTTCCAGTCGCATACGACTCCGTCGCGTGGCTCGTATCCCCCGACGGTACCGTAAGTGATGCGCATTGTAGAGTTCGCGTCAGGATATTGCACGATACCTTTGTCCAGACGCATCTGGTATAGGGCATGGGTGAATTCCTTGTTCAGCGCAGAACGTGTCGGTTCTCCCTCAGCTGCAGCGGTAGCCTCGTTGAAGCTTGTGATTCTAAGTTCCTGGAGGAAACGGAACAGCGGGTCTGCGAGATAGTCAGCCACGGTGTGCTCCTCTGAGATGAACTTATCCCGGCGGGCGATATCTGTAAAGAAACTGTTCTCCCAGATATGATCCGCTATTTTACCGTAATCTACTCTATGACCTCCGTCAATTCCTGTCAGATAATATGAATTTTCGTTATAGAGGCTCTTCTGATATTCTCCATGCAGAGAACGGTCCACATTGGTGTAGAACTGCTCCACTGCATATCTGAAAAGGTCTTTTTCCACCCTGAGGTCGATTCCCTCATATTCCTTCAATATCGCATCGATCTGCTTCTTGTAATCCTTTCCGCGGAATCGGAATGTATTGCAGAATTCAGTCTCGGCCGGGTCCGGTCCATCGACCAGCTCAATGATCTTTTTAGGTGTGATTCCCTGGCTTGTCATCACGGCAGTACGGAAGGAATTGAGCTTTGTGCAGGCCCTGGAAATGCGGGTTCCTCGTACCAAGGTCTCGCGGTAGTAGTTTACGTTGGTTTCCGGAACTACCACTGCCAGATATTTGGCTTTCAGGTCGTTCAGAAGGTTGCCCCAGCGCTGTCTGCGTTCCTCGGAAGCTTCGATCCACTCCTGGACCTCCTTTTCCAATGCCGCTTTCTTTCCGATCACATCGAATCTGTCGATGCACTCCACCTCTCCGCTGTACAGCTCCTGTACATTGCTGAGATTGAAATAATAATCAGAATATTTGAGACGTATTTCAGGGTCGGCATCCATCCACTTCTTGATGATAGCCATCTGGTCGCCTCGGAGGGTGTTGCAGATAGGCTGTCTTACGGTCTGGTTGAAATTGACCTCATATGAATTGCTGTAGCGGTTTGTGCTGCCGGGGAATCCTATCACCATGGTATAATCTCCGGCCTTGTATCCCTCGAGGGAAATGTTCAATTTCGCCTTCGGTTTGAGCGGAACATTCTGAGGAGAATATTCCGCAGGAGACCCGTCCGGTGCCGTATAGATACGGTACATCGCGAAATCGCACTTATGCTGAGGCCACTCCCAATTGTCAATATCGCCGCCGAATGCAGCAGATGATACAGGAGGGGCTGCGACCAGGCGTACGTCCTTATATACCTCATACAGAGCCATATAGTATTTCGAGCCATCCCACATGGAACCCAGGTAGGCCTCCAGTCCGGTCTTTTTCTTGTACTCGGTTTCGAGCAGATAACTGAGCTTTCTCATACCCATCGGCCTTGCCTGGGTGTTGAGCTCCTCTCTCATCCGGTTCACCTGCTCTGTAACATCCAGGACCCTTTTGAGGAATAGGACGCTCTTGCCCTTGATATTGACTTCCTCGTTGGAATGCATTGCCCAGAAACCGTCTTCGAGATAATTGTGCTGCGGGGTGCTGAGCTTGTGCACGTCGCCGTATGCGCAGTGATGATTCGTGATCATCAGTCCGTTGTCGGAAATGATGCTTCCTGTGCAGCCGAATTCAAGGGATACCACCGCATCGGCGATTGTCGCTCCAGGAGCATCGGCATTGTAAATCTCACCTGCAGACAGCTCCAGACCTCTTTCCTGCATCTTCTTCTCCAGTGCCGAATCGATCGCATGGATCATCCACATTCCCTCATCTGCCTTTGCACCTGCTCCCGCAAGCATCAGAAGGGACAATATTATAAACTTCTTCATCTTATTCATTGTATTCATATGAAGTTCCCTGTGCCTTGAAGGTAAGTTTTGCAGGTTCCTCACGTACATCGTCAGCCTTGTATGTGATAGTCCATGTCTGCATTGTCATAAGTTCCCAGAGCTTAGCCTCGGTCATCGGTTCGGCATAACGTATCTGGATAGACGGCTGGAGATCCTTGTTCAGGTCGAGATATACGCCGACCACACCCTCGTGTCTTGAAAGGTGGTTGCTCAGGAAAGGCATATTGCGCAGGATGATAGGCTTCTCGTAGTTCTTGTCCACTATCTCATATACATACTGCTGCTTTCCTTCCGCTGCCTCGATCCGGCTCTTCCACTGCACTCTGAAAGGTGAGAACATATTTCTGATGAACTGCTCAGTGCTGATGCGGCCGGTTTCTCCCTCATAATCCTCGAACTTGTAGTTCAGTTCGATTTCGTTTACTCCGCCTCCGTGAACAGGCATCTCCAGAATTTCTTTCTCCACGATTTCTTCGAACCAGTCCTCGTCAAGATCCTCTGAAGGATCCATGTACACGCGTACGATAAGAGGGCAGGCGAACTCTGTCTCGAGTCCGTAAATCTTTTTGCCACTCAGACGCATCTGCATTCCCAGATAGTTGATATCCATCTTGTCATACATGCCTTCAGTTCTGATAGTCACGACTTTAAGTGTGTCGATGGCTGTGTGGTCAGGAGTCTGTACCCTGAATTTAGAAGGAACATATATAGCCTCCTGGATCTTGTCCGCATCTGTCTTCGAAGGGTCGAAAAGGATATCTGCAGAGTGTCTCTTGACATATGTCTTCACTCCGTATACTCCCGGAATCTTTTCAAGCTTTGCCTTGAATGCCATTGAACTTCCGTAGCATTTCACTGAGCGTAGGCCTTCGATAGATATTGTCTGAAGGGCGTCGGCATCCACGAGCTTTGTTACCGAACCGTCTTCATTGACCTTTTCCAGTCCCCATTTCATATCAATGGTAGGGAGCTCGAACTTGCCGCCAGCCCACATGCCGAAGGCGATAAGGCCTGCTGTAAGGACGGCAGGGACGATTTTCCATACTCTGCTCTTTGTCGGCTTGCAGAACCCTATATTGAGAGCATTTGTCGAACATGCTGCTACGCACTCGCCGCAGAGAGTGCAGTCCACATGGCATACCTTGCCGCTGTGAACGGACTTCACATCGATATGATAAGGACACTTCTTGGTACAGAGTCCGCAATTGGTACAGGCATTGTCGTCTTTAGTCACATGGAGAATCTGGAACTTAGGCTTTGAATGCAGGATTTCCAGAAGATATCCCGCAATGCAGAATCCTCCAAGCAGTACGGCCCATGGAATATCTGCTCCAAGTACGTCAGCCACGTAATATGCTCCGAAAAGCACACCGATCCAGATCCAGAACTTCAGTGTGTTGGAAATGGCTCCCAGAGGGCAGAGGTAACGGCACCAGAACATATCGATAAGGAAGCTTCCCAGTACGACTACACTGATGGATACGATTGACATCCAGAGGGTTATCTCTCCCTTGAATCCTGTTGCCACTGCATAATATGGGTCGAGGTTCTTACAGAAAAGTTCGCTTGCATTCACTGTCATGTAGAATATCCAGAATACGAGGGCGTATTTGACAATACGCAGAACCTTGTCAATGACAGAGCCGTTGCGTACCTTGATACTCTTGATATGCATTGCATTGCGTGCCTTGGCAATCAGGTCCTGCACAGTGCCCAGAGGGCAGATATATGCGCAGAAGAGTTTGCTGAAAAGCACCACAGCCGCCACGAGGGCTATACCCATCATCACCTGCAGTGATGACATGCTGCAAGGAAGACTGTTGTTGGCAAGGTAAGTCGCCAATGCCTGCAAGCCTCCCATAGGACAATAAGCCTCGGGGTCCACAGCGGTTTCGGAAGGAACCAGTCCTGTTATGAATGCAACCAATGCCGCAAGCACGCCCCACTGAAGGAGGTACTTAGGCCAATTTCTGATTATAGTAGATCTTTTTGCCATAATTTTATAAAAATACGTATTCCACGAAGATAATCAAAAAGAAGGAAATTATAGCATAATACATAAAAAATGGTTAATATTGCTGATGTAAAAATCTTAACTATGAAAAAAGCGATGATATGGACATCCATGCTGCTGATTCTCTCAGGATGTCATATGGCTGATGGCTTTCAGGATGAGCAGGAAGTCTCGGAAAACGTATATAAAGCTGTAATGGAAGGTTTCAGTCCTGATACAAAGACTGAACTTGATGCCAATAAGATACTATGGTCCTCTGGTGACAGGATAACAGTTTTTGATGGCAATGATACCGGAAAGCCTTATCTTCTCGATCCTGCTTCTGCAGGATCTCCATCCGGAGAATTTACAGTAACATCCGGAGTGTCTGCAGATGGGTCCGGTGATGATATCGATGCTGTTGTGGCAGTCTATCCTCATAGTTCAGATCTGAATTTGTCCAAGGGGCAGGACGGCACTTTGATTCTTGGAAATGTCCTTTTCCCGTCAGAGCAGCAATATGTCCCTTCTTCGTTTGCACGGGCATCCTTCCCGATGGTGTCTGTGACTCAGGAAAAGGAATTGTACTTCCGTAATCTTGGTGGTGTATTGCGTCTGAAGGTAAGAGGATCGGGGGTTGTAGAGAAGGTGATTCTGGAAGGTAATGAAGGTGAATTGATTTCCGGCAACGCGACTGTGACTCTGAGACAGGGGACTCCTCCTGCTGTCGTTATGGATGCAGACGCTTCCGGATCAATATCACTTATATGCGACCCGCCGGTGGGACTGATGGAAGAAGAGACTGTGGATTTCTATTTCTCCCTTCCGCCAGTAGACTTTGCCTCTGGCTTTACTGTGACTTTCGAATGTGTTGACCGGGAACCAGTGGTAAAAAGGACTATAAAGTCCAATAAGGTGAACAGGTCTGTAGTGCTTTCAATGCCGAAGTTTGTGCTTTCGTATGTTCCGGCCCCTGTTGTAGATCTCGGATTGAGTGTGAAATGGGCTGCATGGAATGTAGGAGCTTCGCGTCCTGAAGGGTATGGTGATTATTTCGCATGGGGAGAGACTGAGCCCAAGACCTCCTATTCAAAGGGCAATTATGAGCATTACGTTTCCGCGTCCGGTACTTATGCCGATTTAGGCGGCAATATTAGCGGAACTGAGTATGATGTGGCTTCTGTCAAGTGGGGAGATGGATGGAGAATGCCTACACTTGAGGAGATGCAGGAACTTGCGGATCTTTGTGTCTGGAGTGTCGAGACTGTGGAAGGAGTGAATGGAAATATGGCCACAGGTCCTAACGGGAATTCGATCTTCATTCCGAATACAGGATATTGGCAAGGCTCCTCAAAGTATTTTGACAATAATAATTTTGATGGTTCCTTCGGATTCTTCTGGTCGGCTACAATCGGTCCGGTAAAGAATGAAGAAGCTTATATCATTAATTGTGAGATGGGCCACGGCGTCGTAGCCTACAGATATTGGAACAGATACTTCGGATTACCAGTGCGTCCCGTCAAGGACTGACGAGACGCATGTGATAAAGTCTTATGAAAGAAGTTTCTTGACCAATGTGGAGATAAGGCGGCCTTCTGCGAGTCCTGCAAGGCGCTTGGTAGCTACGCCCATTACCTTACCCATGTCGGAAGGCTTGCTTGCTCCTGTTTCGGCGATGATGGCCTTGAGCTGCTCTTCCACCTCAGCCTCAGAAAGCTGCTTGGGAAGATATACCTCCATTGCCGCTGCTTCGGCGAGCTCGTTTTCTGCAAGTTCCGGACGTCCGGCATCATTGTACTGCTGAGCGCTTTCCTTGCGCTGCTTCACGAGTTTCTGGATGATCTTGACAATGCCTGCATCGTCGATTTCTCCGGTTGCTCCCTCGGCGGTCTTTGCCAGCATTATGGCAGCCTTGATAGCCCTGAGTGACGCGAGCTTCACAGTCTCCTTTGCTTTCATTGCCGATACCATGTCGGCCTGTATTCTTTTTTCCATATTTCTTAGTTTTATCTGTATTTCTCAAATTCCGGCATAGCGATGCCTGAAATGAAGTCCTTGAACTTCTTGTCATCCTTAGGACAGATGACAAGTGCGTCTTCAGTGTCGATGATCATGAAATCTTCAAGTCCCTTTACCGCTATCATTTTCTTCTTCTCCTGAGTGACAATAAGATTGCCCTCGGCATTTTCCAGAAGTGTCTTGTCGGCATTGATGGCGTTACCGTTGCTGTCCTTAGGTATGTAATTGTAAAGTGACTCCCAGGTTCCGATATCCTGCCATCCGAATTTTGCCGGATAGATCCAGGCTCTGTCGGTCTTTTCCATTACACCGTATCCTAATGATATGTTCGGACAGCCAGTGTATGCCCTTTGGATGAATTCCCGTTCAATCTTGGATCCGATGGCGCCTTCCCAACCGCTGAACTGAGCTGTGATGGCAGGAGTGTGCCTTTCCATCTCCTTTCTGATTGTCTGAGCTTTCCAGAGGAATATTCCGGCATTCCAGAGGAATTCCCCTGTGCTTATGAATATCTCGGCCAGTGTCTTGTCCGGTTTTTCGGTAAAGGTCTTTATCTGCAGCGGCTCATTGGCCTTGTATGCCTCTCTTCCTCCGTAAGCCTGCACATATCCGTAGTTCGTGTCCGGTCTTGAAGGAATGATACCCAGCGTCATAAGCACATCGTTCTGCTCGATATAATCGAAGGCTGTATTTATGGTCTGAGCGAACAGTTCGTCATTGTCTATGATATGGTCAGACGGAAGTACGGCGACCATAGCTTCCGGATCTCTTTTCAGCAACGAATATGTGGAATATGCTACTGCCGGAGCGGTGTTTCTGCTGTATGGCTCCAGGAGAAGGTTTTCTTCCAGAAGGTCAGGGAGCTGTTCGCGTACCAGATCCAGATATTTTTCAGCGGTCACGACCAGAATGTTCTCCTGTGGCACTATCCTGAGGCATCTTTCATATGTCTGCCTGATGAATGTCTTCCCGGTCTGGGAGACATCAAGGAACTGCTTCGGTTTTGCTGTCTTGCTGATAGGCCAGAATCTTGTACCTGCGCCTCCGGCCATAATGACGCAATAACGGTTGTTTCTGTTCATTATCGAGTTTCTTTCTTATACATATATAGGTATATAGGCTTGCGGGAACCATTCGGTGCTGGATGCATCGCCTGAAAAAGTAACGGCCACTATGTCGAAATGGCATTCATAGCTGCTCAGCGGAAGCCCTTTGCTGCTGTGGAGGAATCCAAGTGCAGCCTTTGTGATGCGGCTCTGCTTGGCCTTGTCCACATTGTATTGAGGAGGAGCCTGTATGCTGTCCCGGCGGGTCTTGACCTCTACAAAATGTATTCCGTCGGCATCTATTGAAATGATATCTATTTCCAGATGTCCGTTTCTGTAATTCCTTTCCAATATCGTGTGGCCCATCTTTCTCAGAAGGTCACATGCTATATCTTCTCCCCGGCGGCCTAAATCGCGTCGGTGATCTTCTCTACTCTCCATTCTCCCTCCTCTTTCCTAAGCGCTGCTACCTTTCTCTTTGAATGACCATCTGTCTCTATGCTGTAATATACCTCTCTTCCGCTGTCAGTCTTCTCGGTCTTCTCCACCTTGAATTCCGCACTCTCAAGAAGCGATGATGCTATAGCAAGGACACTGCTGTCCTTCTTTTGAAGTTTCTCCCAGGCATTGATGCACTGATCGATGTAAGTCTTCATCGATGCTGTGTCGCAAAGTCCGAGAGCCTCTTCGAATTCTCCTGCGGCAATATGCCTTGTGAATGCCTCTGCCACGGCTTCAGGTCCCATCTCTACCTTTTTCCCGGCTTCACCACCCTTGCACCCGGCCAATAAGACGGCTGCAAAGGCAATATGGATGAATATATTTCTCATATCAGTCAAATGTTACTATGGTGACTCCTGTTCCACCGAACTGGATATGCTCGTCCTTGACGCTTGCCACTCCCGGTATAGTGCGGATAAGTTTCTGCAGCTCGTCTCGAAGAACTCCCGTTCCTTTTCCGTGGATTATTCGCACTGACGGCACCCCGAGCATGACAGCATCATCTACGTACCTTGTCACTTTCTCGACAGCGTCATTCAGTCTCTCACCCCTTACATCCATCTCGGTACTGAAATTGAGTTTCCTTTCGCTGATGGACGAATCGTACTTTATGGTCGAGACAGGTCTGGCAGTCTCTTTCACTGCGCTCTTGAATTCATTGGATGTGATCCTTTCCACCTTGTCCAACGGCATCTTGCTGCTGATATTGCCTATGACCACGACGACGGCTTTTGCCGACACCTTGGTCACTTCTCCTACCATTCCGTTCTCCTTCACCCTCACTTTTTCCCCGACCTTCAGAGGTGCGGATCTGAACGCCTCTATCCTTTCTCTTTCCGCCTGCTGTTCGAGAAGTTCCTGTGCGGCCTTGTCATCGGCCTTCTTGGCCTTTCTCTGCTTCTGTCTTTCCTTACGGGCGTCGATCTGCTTTATCTTACGCTCGATGTAGTCTTCCTTCTCTTTCTGCTCCTGCTCCTTCTTTGCCGCAAGGATTGCCATGAAGTCCTGGAGTCCTCTTCTTGCCTCCTGAGTCTCCTCCTTGGCTGCCTGGGATTCCTTGATGGTCTTGATGGTGTTCTCCACCTGCTTGTTGGCACCCTTGATTATCTCCTGGGCCTCCTTCTTCGCCTGGTCGAGAATCTCCTTCTTCATCTGCTTTATCTGCTGGAGCTCCTTCTGGTATTTGTCGGTGATGCTTTCCAGAGTCCTGTCAGTGTGCTTGATGCGCTCGAGCTTCTCGTCCAGAGCCTTTCTGTTGCGTGCAATCTTGCGGAGGTTTCGCTCGATTCCCACGAACTCCTCTCCGGCGCGGGACTCTGCATCCTTGATGATGTTTTCCGGAAGTCCCATCTTGCGGGCCAGCTCGAATGCAAACGAGTTGCCCGGCAGACCCATCTCCAGCTTGAAAAGCGGTGCAATGTTCTTTACGTCGAACATCATCGCTCCGTTCAGCACTCCGGTCTCAGGCGAAGCGTATAGCTTCAGATTCGTATAGTGTGTGGTGATCACTCCATAAGTTCCTCTCTTGTCGAGCTCGCTCAGGATGGCCTCTGCGATGGCTCCTCCGGCCGCAGGCTCCGTGCCCGAACCGAACTCGTCTATCAGCACGAGGGTCTTGTCGTCCGCATCGGCCAGCATCTCCTTCATGTTGCCCAGGAACGAGCTGTATGTACTGAGGTCATTGTCGATCGACTGGTCGTCTCCAATATCGACCATTATCCTGTCGAACACCAGCATCTCGGAAGTCTCTGATGTGGGGATCAGCATTCCCCACTGGAACATGTACTGCAGAAGACCGACGGTCTTCAGACAAACGGATTTACCGCCGGCATTAGGTCCGGAGATGAGAAGGATATGCTTTTCCTTGGTCAATGTGGCTGTGAGCGGCACGATTTCCTTCTTCTCTTTTCTGAGAGCTCTTTCCAGAAGAGGGTGTCTGGCCTTGCGCAGGTTCATCTGTCCGTCTTCGGAAATTATCGGCATTCCAGCGATGAATTCCAGTGCAACCTGAGCCTTTGCCATAATGAAGTCGATCTCTCCAAGATATTTGGCCGCAGTAAGCAGGTCTGTGATATACGGGCGGAGGAAGTCGGTGAATTCCAGCAGGATGCGCAGTATTTCCCTCTGCTCGGAGAATCTCAGCTCCTTTATCTGGTTGTCAAGCTCGACTACTTCGGCCGGCTCGATGAATGCAGTCTTTCCTGTAGCGGACTCGTCATAGATGAATCCGGGAATCTTCTTCTTGTTGGCTGCGCTGACCGGGATGAGCATCTTTCCGTCACGTATGGAAACTCCTGCGTCGCTGTCGACAATGCCTTCTTCCTGTGCCCTTTTCAGGATGGCCGCCATTCTTCTGGAAATGGTGCCTTCCTTCTCTTTCAATGTCCTTCGGATCTCGTAGAGGGCGTCAGATGCGGTGTCCTTGACGTCACCGTAACGGTCGAGGATAAGGTCTATCCTTCTCTGTACTTCCGGGAAGCTCAGGATGCGCGAACTCATCCTTTTCAGATTAGGATACACTCCGTCCTTCACTCCGTCGAAGAATGCGGTAACCTTTCTGAGCGTGTCAAGCATCGTCCTGAGTTTGCGCAGAGACAAAAGGTCAATGGCAGCTGAACTTCTCTCGAGCGGCTTCAGGAAATCAATGCAGTCAATAAAACCGCCTGACGGGAAGCTGTCCTCGAACATCATTATGAGGCGCATCTCGTCGGTAAGAAGCAGTCTTTTGCGTATGTGTGTCGGATTGGTCGAAAAGGTCTCTGTCGCAGTCCTTTCCGCAGCGTATGACGTCGAACATCTGTCGGATATGATCCTTCTTATCCTGTCAAATCCGATCTTCTGCTCAAGTCTTGTGTCTATTGTTCTCTTTTTCTCTTCCAATTCTTTCTCTCCTTTATGCGGCCTTGCCCCTCACGGGAATCAGCTGCTATTCTTCTCCTAAAGCTGTGCTGAGGAGAAGCTTCAATTCATTGATGTTCTGGATAGGTGTAACTGTTCCACCCTTTACAAACGATATCTTTCCGGTTTCTTCAGATACTACGATTGCGTCAGCGTCCGTTTCCTCGGTTATGCCGATCGCAGCCTTGTGCCTCATTCCGAAATTCGCAGGGATATTGGTCCTTTCTGTAATCGGCAATGTGCATCTTGCCGCGACGATGCGTCCTCCGACAATTACCAGCGCTCCGTCGTGCAGAGGCGAGTTCTTGAAGAAGAGGTTCATGATCAGGCGGCGGTGGATGGCTGCGTCGATACGGTCTCCGGTGCTGATTATCTCTTCAAGAGAGGCCTTGTGCCCGATGACGATCAGAGCTCCTGTCCTGTCCTCGGACATTCTTCGGCAGGCTTCGGTGAGATCGTTGACCGCCTCGCTTCCTATTGCATTGGCGCTTTTGCGGTCTTTGCCAAGTATCTTGTCGAGTATGGCCTTTCCCTGACGGCTGTTCATATATCTGCTTCCAAGCCTCATAAGGAACTTTCTGATCTCAGGCTGGAAAATGACGATCACAGCAATGACTCCCACATCCAGCACGGTCTCCATGATATTGGTCATCAGCCTCATGTTGAATGCCGAGACAATGACCCTGATCACATATAGAGAAATGATGGCCACGAAGATACTCATTGCGGAAGTTCCTCTGATCCAGCGGAATACGATGTAGATCAGAAGTGCAAGGAGCAGAATGTCCAATATGTCGGCCAGCGAGAGCTGGAGAAATCCGAAAATCGCCAGTATCATATACCTTTATATATATCCGCGCAAAGATACTCATAATTTGTGTATATCGCTCCCATAACTCAAAATATCTTATATTTGCAGACTTTAACTGATTGTTTATGAAAAGGATTACTTCTGTTTTTATTGCCCTTGCGATCGGGCTTTGCTCTGTTTATGCCGCTTCAAGGCCGGATATAAAATGCGGACCTTGGATCCAGAATGCCTGTGAAACTGAAGTTACGGTGCTCTGGACCTCGCAGGAAAATGTCTTTGCCTGGGTGGAGGTGGCGCCTGATGATGGTACAGCCTTCGAGGCTTATGCCCGTCCGCGATATTATCATACAGTATCGGGAAGACGAGTCTCGGGAACGTCGCATTCGGTAAGGATAACAGGACTTGAGCCGGGAAGGAGCTACAGGTACCGTATCTATGGCAAGTTGGTGAAGGATGACAGTGATCCCTATGGCGTCCATTTCGGTCCGGCCCACAGAATCAAGTTCGCCGGCGAGGGCGTGTTCAGGACTCTGGACAGGAATGCTTCCCGATGCAGATTCGTGATGCTGAACGACATCCACGGCAATGCCGACCGTTATCGCGTCCTTACTCAAGGAGTTGACAGCCTTGATCTCCTGATAATGAACGGAGATATGGTTTCGTATATTACTGATATTGATGCTGCGCTTTCAAGTGTCTTCGGTTCGGTTCCGCAGCTGGTGGCTGATGTTCCGTCAGTCTGGGTAAGAGGAAATCATGAAACGCGTGGAAGAGATGCGGCCGCTATGAAGCAGTATGCCCCGACCCCTACGGGAGAGCCTTATCATCTTCTCCGTCACGGGCCGGTGGCTTTTCTGATTCTCGATGCAGGGGAGGATAAGCCGGACCGCAATGCGGAATATTCTGGAATGGCAGACTTCGACAGCTACCGCAATGAGGAACTCCAGTGGCTCATGCAGGCGGTGGCGGATCCGATGTTTGCACAGGCTCCTGTCAAGGTGGCTGTGATGCATATACCTGCAATAGGCCGTGAGGACAGCTGGTATGGCCAGAAATGGGTGAGTGAAAACTTTGTTCCTATCCTGAATCAGGCCGGGGTGGACATCATGCTCAGCGGACATCATCACAGGCATATCTATGTCCTGCCGGGCGAATGCGGCAATGCCTTCCCGATCCTGGCCAATGACGATACCGACCGTCTGGAGTTCGAAGCGGATGTAAACGGTTATGTCATACGCACATACAATATGGAGGGAAAACAGACATCGATTTATGCATGCGGAAAAAGTTATTAACAAAATTTTCACATAAAATGTTGAAAATGAAAATATTATTCGTATATTTGCAGCCCGCAAAAATGTGTTGCGGACGATAAAGTATTTATAATCAATTAATTAAACAAACCAATGCCTGGATTAATTGGAAAGAAAATCGGAATGACTTCCGTTTTTGGTGCCGACGGTAGAAACATACCGTGCACTGTTATTGAGGCTGGTCCGTGTGTTGTTACGCAGATTCGTACAGTAGAGAAAGATGGTTATGCCGCTGTACAGCTTGCCTATGACGAAATTTCAGAAAAGCACGCCAGCAAGGCTCTCAAGGGCCACTTCGAAAAGGCAGGAACCACTCCTAAGCGCAAGCTTGTCGAGTTCAAGGCAGACTTCGCACAGGAGCTTAAGCTCGGCGACACTCTTTCAGTAGCTGACATCTTCACTGGTGTTAAGTTCGTGGATGTTGTCGGAACATCAAAGGGTAAGGGTTTCCAGGGCGTAGTTAAGCGTCACGGCTTTGCCGGTGTAGGTGGCCAGACTCACGGTCAGCACAACCGTCTCCGTCACCCTGGTTCACTCGGTGCATGTTCATGGCCTTCACGCGTATTCAAGGGAATGCGTATGGCAGGACACATGGGTAACCAGCGTGTAACTGTGATCAACCTCGAGGTTATCAAGGTTATGCCTGAGAACAACCTTATCGTAGTAAAGGGCTCTGTACCAGGAGCTAAGGGTTCATATGTAATCGTGGAGGACTAAGTTATGATGGAGTTGTCAGTTTACAAAATCGACGGTACTGTTGCTAAGACAGTGACTCTCAATGAGGAGATTTTCGGTATCACACCGAACGACCACGCTATCTACCTCGACGTTAAGCAGTATCTTGCTAACCAGCGTCAGGGAACAGCTAAGTCTAAGGACCGCAGCGAGATTGCGTACAGCACTAAGAAGCTTATCCGTCAGAAGGGTTCAGGTGGCGCACGTCACGGTTCACTCAAGGCTGGTATCTATGTAGGTGGTGGACGCGTATTCGGCCCACAGCCACGTTGCTATCGCAAGAAACTTAACAAGAAGCTCAAGCAGCTTGCAAGATTCTCAGCTCTTTCATACAAGGCTCAGGAGAACGCAATCACAATGGTTGAGCCATTCGTAATGGAAGCACCTAAGACCAAGGAGTTCATCCAGATCCTTAAGAACATCAAGGCTGG
>JBGVCR010000007.1:0-24678 GCA_045118995.1 Candidatus Cryptobacteroides sp. | reverse complement strand
TTGAATATGAATGGATATATTAGAAACTATGGTAACTAAATTCCAATTTTACTAACAGCCTCGACACAGTTCAGCTGACGCCCCAGTCTTTTTTCTATTTTCGTATCTTCAATCATCACATACCCTTAAAACCCTATGTTATGAAAGCAAATAGGATTTCACAGGCAATCTTGGGCCTCTTCATATTAGCAACACTATGCTTCGGATGCAATAACAACAGCAATCATGCCGATTCTCGTTTCAAAATTTTGGTTAGTTCTGACTCAGAAGGTGAAACATTCACCATAATGGACACAGCAACAGACAGCTTGATTTATGATGGAGGGCATAACCCAATAACATTAGACACTGTTATAAGTGGCACCTACATTTTTTACGAGCACATTATAACCGAAGAATTCTTTGCTTGGTTGGTAACTTATAACCCTGATAAGGACATTTTGATGAGAGCACATCTTAATTTGGGAAAAGGGTTTGATGAACAAGATTGGGAAAGACTCACAAGTCTTAGTAACGAGGATTTATATGAGATTGAATCCTTGGATTTTGCAAACAGAACAATCTCCGTCAGGCTCCTGAATGGCAGTCTTGAGACACTTGACTTGAAAGGAGAAAAATATGGTAATTATTGGGTAGAATATGATGTTTATCCAAACACAATGATTGCAGACACTTTAATATTATCTCCTACAGATACCATTATTACAATGAATAATTCCATCCACGGGAAAGTTTTTTATAAAGGCAAATTCATAGCAGAACCTTATATTACATCTAAATCCTTTAAAGGCATAGATAACCCTGAAATATACATTTTAGCCCCAACAGACAAAGTATGGTTTGAAACAGAAGGAGACGAACTTGTCGCAAATACGGGAATATTTATGAACGACACTGATTGCGGTTATTGGACTGAAATAAGGATTGACAGCACAGGACGAACTTCATTGAGCTATATTGTAAACGAAGAAAATATGGGAGATTAAACATTCCAATCATCAAACGACGGAAAATACTTCAACTGATAAAGTTCCAATTTATTAAAAAAGTGTATTCAGAAAAATCAATTTGAATACACTTTTTTGACGCTTGCATTGTATTCGTTTTTATCAAAGATTTATTTGAATGCACCGAATAAATTTACTACCTTTGTTGAAAACTTAATCATAGACATTTTAGTATGAATACGGCAGTAATTTACGCAAGGGTATCCTCAACCGGAGACAGGCAGACAACCGAAAGACAGGTAGCAGACTTAAAGAAGTACATCTCCATAAACGAGATGGACTTAGTATCGGTGTTCGAAGAAAAGATGAGCGGAGCAAAGGAGAACCGCCCCGTTCTGACAGAGTGTATCGAATACTGCATTACCAACAAGGTGCATACCCTCTGCGTATCGGAAATCAGTCGTCTAGGACGTTCAACCAAGATAGTCGTGAACACTCTTGATGAACTGACAAAGGCGAGAGTTAACGTCTATATTCAGAACCTACCGCTCTGCACCCTCAACGAGGACGGACAACCGAACCCTATTGCAAAGATGATTACAGCGGTACTCTCATCATTTGCCGAGATTGAGCGAGACAACATTAAATACCGCCTCAATAGCGGTAGAGAACTTGCCAAGGCAAAGGGTGTTAAAATGGGACGTAAAGTCGGTTCTATCAAGTCCACGGAGCAGAAGACTAACGAATATTCAAACGTCATCAAACACCTTAAAAAGGGGCAATCTATACGCAATACAGCGAAGTTGTGCGCTGTTTCAGTCAGTACCGTTCAGAGAGTTAAGAAAGAGTTCGGATTGTAATCCTAATAGGGATATGTGTCAAACGCATCTGTATGTGCTGGCTCATATTCCTGCTTATTGTGCTGATTAAGTACTATAGTTTCCATAAGTATTTTACGTTAACCTACAAATTTAATTAAAAACGGTGACTTTGCCAGTGAGAATGTTGGTTGACTGGGACCATATTATGATATTTTTCATATCTTTATCGTCAATAATCTTATAATGTAGATAGTAACCTGAAATCATTAAACTTTCACAATACCATGATACCTGACTGGGCTAAAGAAATGAACTGCGCCGTTACAGTATGTGACAAGGAAGGCGTGATCCTTTATATGAACGACAAGGCAAAAGAGACATTTGCCTCTCATGGAGATCTTATAGGCAAGAGCCTTATCCCATGCCACAATGAACGCTCACGCGGAATCATCTCAGACCTGCTTGCAAGTGGAGGCAGCAATGCATACACCATCCAGAAGAATGGACTCAGGAAGATGATCTATCAGACAGCATGGAGGGAAAACGGCGAAGTCGCCGGACTTGTGGAAATCTCCATGGTGATCCCTGAGGACATGCCTCATTATGTGAGATAGACTAAGCTTAAAGCAAAATGAAAGTCATCATTACTGGAACGACAGGATATGTCGGTGAGGGCGTAATGCTTGCCTGTCTGGACAATCCGGAAATAGAAAAAGTCCTCAGCGTCAGGAGTATCTTTCCCGCAATTTTGCTCCCGTTAGATTCATAATGAAGTTCAAGGGGCAGGATGACAGCGAACCGATGATCAATGTCACATCCCAGACAAAGAGTATTTCCACCCCGCCCCTTTCTGCATCTCTTGAAAGCCGTGACATATATTTGGGGATCGAACCTGTTGAACATTCCATTTTTCTTTGATATTTTGATTATCTCTGAGAGATTATTGGAGTTATGTAAAGATGAAGAAAGGTACCAGAATTCTTTTGTGGGTTGCTGCTGCGGCTGTTGTGCTGGGCGGTGTCGGCTGGCAGACGCCTCCATACATGGCTGCCATATTCATGTTCATATATGGATTGTAGGCTGCGCTCTCGCACTCGAAATGTGACAATGCTTCACGTTCTGTCATATATTGGACATTTTCTATAAAACGCTCTTCCGCCTCTTCTATAGGATATTTGTCGCATGAAATACAAAGAGGTCCCAATAGAAAACATGTAGTGAGCATAAATATTCTTATCATTAAGTATCTTTTTTTTAAGATTATGCAAAATTAAAAACACATCAATAACGACTTCACATTTCGCCTGATTAATTTTAAGCGCAATGCTACAATCATAAAAAAACAGGAGATCGACGTATCTATGAATTAAGTCAATCGAAACTGCGTCTGCTTACAATACTTCTATTGACTTCATATGAATTGATTGAGATATCATGCCAGCGGGCCTATATCCCATTCAATCACTACAAAACTAAATAATTTGGCTATATTGCCTTATACAGATCCACCGGAGCGACAGCATACTGATCCATCGAAATACCACGCTTGTCCATCAGCTTTCTGACCTTTGGAATACGCGCAAATGGAAAGCTTGACACCTTTCTCGGTTTGCACAGTTCGACTCCCTGGTCCTTATATATGAGCCATACGAGTTCAGAGCAGTACATCTTGCCGTTATCGAACTTAAACTCAAGATCATAAGGCATACCTAAGTACTTGGAGTACTTGATTGGCTTCTGCAGTTTCTGAGCTGGCCGCTTGACAGCCCAGTTCTGATTCTTTGCAGCCTCTATAAAACTTGTGAATGGGGTCAGGCGAACTGTCTTTGATGCCTCAAGCACCTTCAAGCCTTCCGGTGTATCAACGATGACACCACAATGTGTCCACTTTGACATGGTGCCGACCTTGATATATGGCGACTGTGATGACCGGCTCTCGATAAACACGACATCTCCTTCCTGGAGATCTGTGATCTCAGTGCCGTTGCCGCACGAAGACAGGAACAGCACCGATAGAAGAACATAGAACAGGGAAGGGAACACAGTGATGAGCGAAATGATCGCTGCAAAAAAGATTTTCTTCATAACGTTGTACTTTAGAGTGTTATTGGTTTGTTTTCACTCTATAATGTCACAACGAAGAAAAGGTAATCAATAGGGCCTAAATTATTCTTCAGGGTATCATTTCTGAACATTGCAAGGTCAATCCCCTCATTTTCAAACACCTTCGAACCCTGCCAGATAGCTTCAACACATGTCGCACCAAACGCTACAAATTAGAAATATCTGATTACATCATTAAACCACCCTGCCGGATTCGTTAACAGTTGGAGAGGATACTCCCAAAACACTCTGTTGATTGCCTTCATCACTCCGCCTTTAGGGATGGCGAAGATCAAGGCAAGAACGCACATGTGTACAAATGCGATGAAGGTAGTGGAACGCGCAAGTCCGCATCCTTCGATATCAGGCTGGCTGAATCTGGTCTGCTTGATGAACGAATGTATGTGGAACGCATAGCTGAAGGCAATCAGAAAATCAAAGATAATCATGTAATGGCTGTCACCGGCAAACCTGAACGGAAACAGCATAAATGTATATATAGGAATGCAGTATGGTGCCAAAGTAATAGGCACGTATCCGACAGGACCAGCCTGATAATTCACATAGCATTCCCGATCCCTTACTACAAATTCACGAATCTTCGCAAAGAAGAGCACTGCCACAAGGGTGTGAGTGAGCTCATGAGTGAATTTCATGAACCAATTCAGGTTATGCCTCACTCGCGGAATTATCATTGAGATCAAGAATAATCCGTATGCAATAAACCCTACAAGCAGACCTGCGTAATTCCCGTCATGTCCCCAGTCCCATCCGACACGTACATACATGTCGATGAGATTCTTTGCGAAAGAGGTTATAAGTACAAACAGGAATAATACACAAAGGAGACCGAAGATTCCAGTCGACAGAGAGTACGCCAGTCTTTGAAGTTTCTCTTTCATTACTTATCCTCCGTATTGTCCTTGTCCTCATCCACCTCTAAAGCAGCTATCTTGATGGAAGGATCGTTCATCACTATGCGCTCATCCCCCAGCAATTCTCTCAGAGCAGCACGTTCCACGCATGCGCGAACAACTTCTTCCGCAAACTCATCGTTTTCAATAAGTTTCTTGGCAATGTCTTTAAATTGATTCATACATCTGTTCTTTTTGGTCTTGGCTGAATTGGCATTGCCCAGATGGAGAATACTTGCTATCTCATCCATCGGCTTGTGCTCCCAATAAAATTTCTTGAGCAGCATCTTGCAGGATTCAGGTAGAGAATCAAACACCCTGTCAAGGAACTCATCCTGCTGAGTCTGCTTCTCTTCCGTAGTCACTTCCTGCGCAGGGGAACCTTCTCCTTCCTGATTTGCACTTTTACCTGGCCACAAGCGAATGACGTGCGGTCCTTCTGCTTCAGCCTTTATCACTGGATGGTGCTTGGCTTTCTTTCTTGAGGCCGACCACATAGTATTCTTGCCGATCTCCACAAAGTAGCTGAACAAGCTGGAGTCTTCCTTGCTCTCAAACTTGCCAGCCTTGATCTTCTCCAGAAGGACTATGCAGGTATCCTGAAAGATGTCTTCCCACTCATCAAATGTAAAAGTGGCACTGATGGAGAATTTCTTCAGGGTTGCAATGAATGGAGATTTCAGATTCCTGGATATATATCTCCACACCAACGGATTATTGTCTTGTATTCCTTTAATGATCTGCGAGTCAGTCATATTGCTTGAGATTTACTCAGTAAAGTTAATCGTTTTTAACGACTCCGACAAATTATGCCGTATATGCCCCAAAGGTAATCATTCTGCTTTACGACAGTCATACCATTCACCGACCAATGTTGGGAAATACCACAAAGACCTATTCGCAAAACCGAAGTACAATATTGCCAATGAACTGGATGGTTCTACCGAACCAAGTTTGTTTTAATTGTTAAACTTTATAATAATCGTCCGGAAGTTTTACCGGACAACAATGATATTGAGAATAATTCACTACTTTTGTAATGAATCTCGGAGCTTCATAACATGGTGTCTATGTGTGAGTTAGTCACTTCAAAAGTTACGAAATTTCAAGATTTGCAATATGATCATCTGACAATCAACAGGTTACAAGCCTATATTAAAAATTGTCATATACCGAGAAGAATGTTATAAAAATACAGTTGAAATCATGTTGGAGCACGGACTATACGAACAGGTTCTGAATAAGTTGTTTGAAGGCAAGATTGCGGAAGTTGATAGAGAGCGATATTATATCGGCGAACGTCAAATAAGCAAAGAAAGTGTTATGCATTATGCACGAATCAAAGAAATAGCATAAGTCATATATTGAATATAAGAATGGCAGAGCAGATCTATATCTTCAATCCCGAGCACGATCTGTGCATTGCAAATGGGGACGAGAACTTCGTACCCCCAAGGTCTGCCTTGGGATTTGCGAAAGAGAATATAGATCTGTCCGAATGTCTCAAGAGGCCCAACAAGCAATGTCGGCAAATTATCCCTTGGGGATGGAATCATGTTCTGAAGAAACGGCTCATCAATGAAGGCGTTGATCCGGGCACTCTGCCTTCTGAAGAAGAGCTGCAGTTCATACGCGCTCACTCAAGGCGTGAGTTTGCCCTGGATGTTCATTCACATCTAAGTTGTGGAGATTCACAGGTCATAGGACCGGATTACAGAATTGTTGCTACAAGTATCAGTGAGATAGAGGTGTTCATATCAGCCAATGACAGTGCAGTGCTGAAGTCCCCACTGTCTGGCAGCGGAAAAGGAATCCGTTTTGTCAGAGAAAGGCTTTCTGAAAGCGATGAAGGATGGTGCAGGAGGACACTTGACAAACAGGGCTCTGTGATAGTCGAGAGACGGTTCGAGATCATAAAGGAGTGCGCCATGCTCTTCGAATGCCATCGTGGAGGCATCGATTTCATCGGTTATTCCTTATTCGAATCAAGGAACGGCACCTATAACAGAAATCTCCTCGCCAGTAACGAGGATATCGAAGACATTATTGCCGGGTACATCTCACGGGACACGCTGACAGCCATCCGCGAGGGGCTGACATCCATTCTTGCTGATAAACTCGCAGGGCATTATGAAGGGTTCCTCGGAGTCGACCAGATGATCTGCCAGACCGGATCACCTGTCTTCATACCCGTCTCGGAAATCAATCTCAGGATGACGATGGGACTCATTGCAAGGAATCAATACGACCACTTTCAGTCCTACAGGTGGAACCAAGAAGGTAGCTGGATCACTTGGGGAAAATGACATCTGCCTGGTATCTGTTCCATCATACGGCGGAAGAGTACCTGCAACAGTCATCAAGAAGATATAACTACTGCTTGGCGGCAAGGAAGAAGCATCACAGATTGCGGTCGACGGCAAGACCTTCAGACGATTCTCCCCCATTTCTGCTGAGGAAGCCAAGAAAATTATCAACAACCTGTAGGACATATCGCAAAAAGTTATATCTTTGCAGTCCCTTTGAAAAAAGGGGTCAAAATGCCGATGTAGCTCAGTTGGCCAGAGCACGTGATTTGTAATCTCGGGGTCGTGGGTTCGATTCCCTCCATCGGCTCAAAAGTCTGAACATTGGTGCGGTAGTTCAGCTGGTTAGAATACCGGCCTGTCACGCCGGGGGTCGCGGGTTCGAGTCCCGTCCGCACCGCAAGAAAAGTTCTTCGGAATATTTCGCCGCTTATTTTGCCAGAGGGCAAGGCGGACGAGCGAGAAGGGAGGGAGTTACCTTTCGGTAATGACCGACCGCCGAGCGAAGTCCAACGCAGCCATCGGGCAAAAGAAGCAAGAAAAGGGAGCATAGCTCAGTTGGTTTAGAGCATCTGCCTTACAAGCAGAGGGTCGGGGGTTCGACTCCCTCTGCTCCCACAAAAAACAGTCCCGTAGCTCAGTTGGTTAGAGCACTACACTGATAATGTAGGGGTCAGCAGTTCAAGTCTGCTCGGGACTACTAAGTTCTACAAGAATATTGGGAGAATACCAGAGTGGCCAAATGGGGCAGACTGTAAATCTGCTGGTTTTCACCTTCGGTGGTTCGAATCCATCTTCTCCCACCATAATTTTATGCGGAAGTAGCTCAGTTGGTAGAGCACAACCTTGCCAAGGTTGGGGTCGCGAGTTCGAGCCTCGTCTTCCGCTCTCACTGGAAAGCCTCGGAGATTTGAGACTCTGAGGCTTTTTATATTAGAGACTCATATATGGCTAAGCTAAGCAGAAATGCCATAGGCTATCCGGCCGGCATCAAATATGGACTGAATCCCCTCTTTGCCAAACTCCTGGCAATCACAGGTATTCTGATTTCTGCTGTAGCTGTGACCTTTATGATTACGGTAACCAAACGATAGACACATGGCCAAGAAGACAATCATATCGGATTTCAGTGGTCTGAAAGGGAAAGTAATCTTTTCGGAGAGGAGATCTGACATCAAGGTTTCACCTAAGGCTACACCTGCAGCATCAACGCAGAAGCCGAAGGTTTCAAATGAGGGTCTCAAGGTCGGCCTGAGCGTGGTCCTGATGGATTCCGACCTTAGAGGAAAGATCATCGGACTTGGCAAGACTGCAAGAATCGAATTGGAAGACGGCTTAGTCATTGAATCGGCCTATGGAGAGTTTGCGGTCACTGATAAGGCGGAGATAGCCAGCCTCAAAGAAACCAAGGTCAAAGCGAAAAAGACCAGCATGGGATTCAAGCGGTCTGCCCCTATAAACCCCGACGGTTCTCAGACCATTGATTTGCACATTGAAGCAATTCCAGGAGGATTCAGTGTTCCGAAGGGGCAGCAACTGCAATTCCAAATGGATACCTTCAGAAGAATCATCCGCGAGAATGCCAACCGGAGGGGAATGAAAATCACCTTCATCCACGGCATCGGTGATGGCATACTGAAAGCTGCAATCCGAAAGGAACTGGACGAAGTACTTGCCCTCAGATGCAGCTACTCAATCGGGGATCCTGCAGTCACAATCGTCTATATAAAATAACATTTGCTCTGTGTCAGCAAATCAATGTCGAACCATTGCAGCTAAGAATCTCGTTGCTGCGACTATAAGCATCGGCCCCAGTCCGGAATAAAAGGATGCTGTAAAAGCCATTGGTACTGAAGGTATATACTTCAGAGTGATTCCCAAGCCCATCATGAACGCAAGCAGAATCCATCCCTTAGGTGGGAATACGCGCCATATCACCACACTATCCGGCAATGAGACAATTCTTTCAGAATATTTTCTGACGACACGACGGAAGATAATGAAAAAGAAGACAGACACAGCGACGGTAATAAGCATCAGCCACCACAAGTCATCAGAACTTTTTGTAATAATATCCCTTACAACTTAGACATCTCACTCCATATCTCATCACGCACTCGACGGAACTCCTCCAGGATCTGTTCTTGCGTTCCTGTGAATGCATCGGGATCATCGAAACCGATGTGAAGCTTTTTATCTTCTTTCATATCCAATAATTTTTCTTAATGCAAAAATGCATTCCTTAATCGAATGTGATACTTTCAATTCTCAGGTGCAATATTCCTGAGGGGGTATGCGCCTGAGCTGTTTCTCCGACCTTCTTACCCATCAAAGCGGCTCCGATCGGGGATTTCAGCGAAATCTTTCCAGCCTCGAGATTCATCTCATGAGGACTGACGATCTCAAATTTCATCCGGACATTCGTCGAGAGATTTGTGAATTCTACCTTGCTCAGAAGGCATACTCTGTCTTTTGGAAGCGCCTTCGGGTCAATCACGCGGGAATGCTCCAGGACCTTCTGAAGGAAACGGATACGGCTGATAGTCTTCGCCTGCCTACGTCTCGCTTCACGATAACCAGCATTCTCGCTCCTGTCACCCTGTGCGCTGGTTTCCGCAACAATCTCCCGCACCTCGGGATAGACCACGTTGATAAGGTGATTCAACTCGGTCACAATTTCATCGTATCTATGCTTTGAAAGGTATTCCATAGGGCAAATTTACTTAATCTTATAAATTTCCCCTATACACTTTTTGCAATTTCACGCTATTTCATTATGTTTGCATCCTCAAAAAGCCGGAATCTCCCGGCAAAACAATCCATCAAGCATATCCGACGGCTGTCAAAGGCCTTTACGGGGGCATTGTATCCCGTCCTGTCTGACCATAGCGGTCAGTCGTTCTTTGACATATCGGCAGTCGTGCGGATTGGTCATTGTCAAACCTTTAATCATTAAATGTTATGATGGAAAAAAACTATCAGCTGGTCGCATGGACCAGAAAAATCACAGACCGGGAGAACGCAAGGCTTTACATGATTCCTTCGCTTGAATGCGAAGTGCAGGCAGATCTTGTTACCGAGCTGACCTTCATTCATAAGGAGGAATACAAGTTTGACGGTCCGGTCAGTCTTGATCTGGCAAGAAGAGCTGTCAGGGCATATGAGAAGATGTCAGAATTTGAGACATTCACCGGTCATTCTGGCGATGGAATCAGATATCTGTTTTTCGCCGCCGGGTACTGCATTCGTGAGGAACTCAGAGATGAATTTATCAGATTATGCGAAGAAGGCATTCGCCTGGCAAAGAAATCCAGGCGTGAAGATATCCTTCAGGAGACTAAGCCCAGGCTCATGCTCGAAATATACCGTGAGGTTACCAAAGATTTTCTTATTATTGACTGAATCATCCGATTTACATAACTTTGCATAGATTAACCGTAATAAATTACAATATGAACTGCATAAATAAACTAATCTGCCTCAGCATCTGCCTATGTGCTGCTGCCTGCGGCAACCCTTCTTCAAAGAACAATGACATGGAATTTACAGACAATGTATCCGAGGCCTTGGCCAATGGCGGAAAGATCGATCTTGACGATCTGGTGTGGACTCGCGAACCGGCATCATATACAATCGATGGTGATACGGTTTCCATCACAACCGCTCCACATACAGACCTCTGGCAGCGTACATACTACCATTTCAGAAACGACAATGCTCCGGTATTCCAGATGCAGACGAGGGAGCAATACTTCAGTTTTGTGGTAAAGACCGACTTCACTCAGAGCCATCATCGATTTGACCAGTGCGGAGTCGTGATGTATCTTGACAGCGAGAACTGGCTGAAAGGATCTGTGGAATATGAGAACGACAGGTTTCAGCATCTTGGCAGCGTGGTGACAAACAGCGGCTGGTCAGATTGGGCGACAACTGCGATTCCAGCTGACGTAAAGACAATGTGGTACCGTTTCTCGCGCCGGGCTGATGACTTCTGCATCGAATGCTCTACTGACGGTATCGTATTCAGCCAGATGCGCATATGTCACATGCATGCCGCTTCCGACGATATAACATTCGGAATCTATGCATGTTCACCTGAAGATTCTTCATTCACAGCTGTTTTCACAGACATGAAGATTACAGAATGCATGTGGAAGGCACACGACGGGCAGCAGCCTGATGAAGAATAGAAGGATTAATGAGCGAAGATGAATCCGAAATAGATTCTGGGACCAAGAGGGCGGTTGAGCCCTGTGCTGCGGATTGCCATAAGCCAGTCCGCCTTTACAGTCAGACGCAAAGCCTCACCAAGCGCAATGTCACATCCTACGAATGGATCGACAGCAAAGAAAGGCTGCTTGTTGAAAACTGCGTTGGCTTCCGGAATCCAATCGTGGCTGTCGCCTTCGAACATATAGTACGCGGTCTCCATTCCGCCACCGACTGTAGCTCCTGCATATGGATAGAAGCGTCCGGCTTTCCAATACCAATCGGCCAGGACACCTGTCCAGAATAACTTGTTATGGCTTCCTTTGACAATATCCTTCTTCAATCCCATTGTCGAAAAATATCCTTCAAATCCCGTACGGAAATGGTCCGAAAGATGTAGTCTTGCCACACCACCGATACCGAAAGTGGTACCTTTGGGAGAATAATTATAAGGATTGTCGCCACCGAACTGATAACCGGTATGCAGCATCATACCTCCGGAAAAGCCCTTGATGAATTTCTTTTCCTGTGCGACGCCATTAAGACAGAAAACAGTCAATATAATAGTCAAGATAAAGCGTTTCATAATAGTATAGGCCTAAAGTTGGTTTAGGCGGACAAAAATAGAAAAAATTCAAAGAAATATAGCTACCTTAGCATACAAAACAGATAAGCTATGAACTTTACTGGAGTTATTGTTGGACTTGCAACCTTCCTGATCATCGGAGTATTTCATCCGATCGTAATAAAAGCAGAATACTACCTCGGAACAAAATGCTGGTGGATGTTTCTGCTTGCCGGAATCCTTTTCGGCGTCATGTCACTGATGGTCAGCAATCTGATCATTTCCACCATCCTCGGAGTTACAGCCTTTTCATCATTCTGGAGCATTCTCGAACTGAAGGAACAGAAAGAGCGTGTAAGAAAAGGATGGTTTCCACAAGGTCCCGGACATAGAAGATAATCGATACTTATCACGACCTCAACGACATCCGTCAATTCACGCTCCGGCATATTTCTGAAGCAGCAGGCAAGAAGGAACTATTCCCGATTTCCTGCTGCTTTCCTATTGTGAACCCTGACCGTAAGAACGCTCTTTTTCTCCTGCTCAATCCTGCCTGCGCCAAAGAATGCTAACATAAATGGCACAATTTGTGACCAGTCGGGAGCAGATATAACAATTTTTAAAAATTAAAAATTATGAACAAGAGTGAAAATAGAAAAGAGGACAATGTGAGCGAGATATTCGGCTCAAAGGAAATGAGAGAACCTGCTCCTTCCGAATTCATCCCAAGACACAGGACATCAGCAGAAACAGCATATCAGATAGTCAAGGACGAAACCTTTCCGCAGACTCAGCCAAGACTGAATCTCGCAACATTCGTAACGACATATATGGATGACTACGGCACACGTCTGATGAACGAAGCCGTAGGTGTAAATTTCATCGATGAAACAGAATATCCCCGAGTGGCTGTGATGTGCGGAAGATGCATCAACATGGTTGCCAATATGTGGAACACCCCGGAAAAGGGAGTCTGGAAGACAGGTGCAGTGGGCATCGGCTCATCCGAGGCGTGTATGCTCGGCGGAGTGGCGGCATGGTTGCGGTGGCGTGAGAAACGTAAAGCAGAGGGAAAGCCTTATGACAAGCCTAATCTGGTCATGAGTACTGCCTACCAGGTGGTATGGGAGAAGTTCTGCCAGCTATGGCAGATAGAGATGCGTACAGTTCCGATCACCCTTGAACATCCGACATTGGATATTGAAGAAGCGATAAGGATGTGCGACGAAAACACCATCTGCATCGTGCCGATAATGGGAGTAACCTGGACCGGCATGAACGATGATGTGGAAGCATTGAATGATGCATTGGAAACATATAACGCAAAGACCGGACACAATATTCCCATACATATCGACGCAGCATCCGGAGGATTCATCCTCCCCTTCCTCTTCCCTGAGAAGAAATGGGATTTCCGTCTGAAATGGGTTTACTCAATATCGACATCGGGTCACAAATACGGTCTGGTATATCCCGGTCTTGGCTGGGTAATCTGGCGTGACAAAGCTTACCTTCCGGAATACATGTCATTCAGTGTCAATTATCTGGGAGCGAACATCTCGCAGGTAGGACTGAATTTCTCCCGTCCGGCCGCACAGATTCTGGGACAATATTACAATTTCATCCACCTGGGATTCGAAGGTTATAAAGACATCCATACTAACTCGATGGATATCGCCGGATACTGCCACAAGGCAATCGGCAAGATACATTGTTTCGAGAATTATTCCGAGAAACTGGAGAATCCGCTTTTCATCTGGAAAATGAAACCCGAATATGAAGAAAAGGCCAATTGGACTTTGTTCGACCTGCAGGACAGACTGATGCAGAGCGGCTGGATGGTACCGGCATACACGATGCCGAAGAACATCGAGGATATGATAGTAATGCGAATAGTAGTACGTCAGGGAATGTCCCGAGATATGGCCGACATGCTTATTCAGGACATCAGAAATGCTGTAAGTGAACTGGAGAAACTTAAATACCCTACACCTTCCCGTCTGACATATATGAAAAAGGAAAAGCAGAAAGGAAAGGTCTATACCCATTAGAATCCAGACAGTCATTACCCGGAGTGAGGGACAATCTCACTACATAAAACGAACAACATCATGGACACAAAGAAAACAAATACAGGATTCAAGCTGAGCGTAGCCACACTGGCCATCATGAACATAACAGCGGTAGTAAGCCTCCGAGGCCTGCCTGCCGAAGCTGTATATGGTCCGTCATCGGCATTCTATTATCTCTTTGCTGCCATTGTATTTCTGATTCCTACAGCAATGGTAGCAGCAGAGATGGCTGCTATGTTTTCCGACAAGCAGGGCGGAGTATTCCGCTGGGTAGGCGAAGCCTTCGGCCCGCGCACAGGATTTCTGGCAATATGGCTGCAATGGATCGAATCCACCATATGGTATCCCACCGTATTGACCTTCGGAGCTGTATCTTTTGCATATATCGGACTGAATGACGCTTCGGATGCGGCCTTGGCCTCCAACAAGTTATTCACGCTTATAACAGTACTTGCCATATATTGGGTAGCGACTTTCATTGCCCTTAAAGGACTCGGCTGGGTCGGCAAGATCAGTAAATGGGGCGGTATGATAGGAACAATCATCCCTGCAGGTCTTCTGATTCTTCTTGGCGTGGTATATATTGCCTCAGGCGGACACAATAACATGGATATGTCACAGGGATTTTTTCCTGACCTGACGAAATTCGACAATCTGGTCCTGGCAAGCAGCATATTCCTCTTCTATGCCGGCATGGAGATGATGGGGGTGCATGTGATGGATGTGAACAATCCTTCGAAAAACTATCCGAAAGCGATCATAATCGGCTCTTTGGCGACAGTTGCGATATTTGTCCTGGGCACTTTTGCTCTTGGTTTCATCATCCCGGCAAAAGAGATCAATCTCACACAGTCACTGCTGATCGGATTTGACAATTACTTCAGGCATTTCCACATTTCATGGGCCGGACCTATAATAGCAATCGCCCTTATGTTCGGAGTACTGGCCAGCGTATTGACCTGGGTAGCAGGACCTTCCAAGGGTATATTCACAGTAGGAAAGGCCGGTTACCTGCCTCCGTTCTTCCAAAAGACCAACAGCAACGGCGTGCAGCGTAATATCCTTCTGGTGCAGGGCGGCATCGTGACTCTGCTGTCACTACTGTTCGTCATAATGCCGTCAGTACAGTCTTTCTATCAGATACTCTCTCAGCTTACCATCCTCCTGTACCTGATAATGTATATGCTGATGTTTGCAGCCGGGATTGTACTCCGATACAAGATGAAGGATGCTCCCCGTCCGTTCCGTCTTGGCAAAGGAAACGCACTGATGTGGATTCTCGGAGTGGTCGGATTCGCCGGTTCAATGCTTGCCTTCATCCTCAGTTTCATTCCTCCAGGACAGATTGCCACTGGAAGCAATACCGTATGGTACTCGGTACTCATCATCGGATGTATCGTGATGGTAGTGATTCCGTTCATAATATACGCCATGAGAAAACCATCATGGCGGGACCCGGACGCAGAATTCGCTCCATTCCACTGGGATCAGAAATAGATATAGGGAAGAATATACATTATTACACCAGTCATGTCGCGACGACGCCAGACATGACTGGTGTAAACTTATATCTTGGCATTGATATTCGGACAATAATTGATAACTTTGTGAAGATATGATAAAGACAATTTACTTTGCAGGAGGATGTTTCTGGGGCACAGAACATTACCTTAGACAATTTGACGGAGTCCTCGAAACTGTGGCGGGATATGCGAACGGAAATATCCCTGACCCAAGCTACGAGGAAGTATATACTGACACTACCGGATATGTCGAGTGTGTGAAAGTGACTTACGATCCGGAGATAATAACCTTACAGGCGCTCTGCAGACTGTTCTTCCGGTCAATTGACCCTCATATGATAAACCGCCAGGGGAACGACATCGGTACCAGATACAGAACCGGAATATATTGGTCTGACAAAGAGGACAAAGCAAACATTGAAATGATTTTCAATGAGATGCAGAACCGGTATCCCCTTCCGATAGTAGTAGAGAAAAAGCCGTTGGAATGCTTTTATCCTGCAGAGGACTACCATCAGGATTACCTAATCAGGAACCCCGAAGGATATTGTCACCTCTCCCCCACAATCATCAAGGCTGCACGCCGATACACTGAAACCCTAAGGAGTCTCAGAGCATATTCGGATGAAGAGAAGAAGGAAATTCTCCCACGCTTCTTCAAGACCGGCAAAGGCCAATATGGTGAGGGTGACCGTTTTATGGGAGTCACTGTCCCGAATACCCGCAAGGTTGCCAAAAGTGCAGCAGGGCTTTCATCGGATGTAGTGGAAATGCTTCTGGAAAGCCCATGGCACGAGAGCAGGCTTTGCGCGCTGTTGATACTGATCGAAAAATACAGGAAAGATCCTGAAACGATTGTCACCTTTTATCTGAATCATACAAGATGGGTGAATAATTGGGACCTTGTGGACTTGTCCGCGCCATATATCCTGGGAGATTATCTCGTAAAACTTGAAGACCGCAGTATTCTTTATGAACTGGCTCAGTCCCAGCTGATGTGGGAGCAGAGAATAGCGATAGTATCCACATTGATGCTTATCAGGAACGGGCAGTTCGAGGATACAATGAGATTGGCACAGAAGCTATTGTCTGCAAGGCACGATCTGATGCAGAAGGCTGTGGGATGGATGCTCCGCGAAGTCGGAAAGAGGGATAAGGGACTTCTGCAGAGCTTCCTGGAGAAGCACAAAAGCCAGATGCCTCGCACAATGCTCAGATATGCCATCGAGAAATTCTCTCCTGAGGAAAGGGCATACTATATGAAACGATCTTGACATTCAAGGATTCGTACCTGACTTCGTGAAACATTTAACATTCAGAACTATGAAACACACAGCCATCATGTTGCTCGCTGCAGCAATGACCATCAGCAACTCTTGTCAGAACGCTGCCACAGAAGTAGAAATCCATCCGATCCAGGACAATGTCCAGCCAAGGATGATGCAGAGAGCCCTTTTCCAGGATGCTCCAGACAGTCTTATCTCGGCACTCGGTCTAGAAGAAGGTATTCCTGCTTCCGTATGCGCGTTCCTGGTAAAGACCCAGGGCAAGGAAATCCTCTTTGATGCAGCAAACGGAGCCCCAGACTCACAGCTTCTTCCGAAACTAAGTTCATTAGAAGTCAAGCCGGAAGATATAGACCATATTTTCATCACTCATCTGCACGGTGACCACATCGGAGGTCTGACAGCCGAAGACAAGGCAGTTTTCCCAAACGCTCAATTGCATATCAATACCGACGAGCTGGATGCATGGATGGCTATGCCGGCTGAACAGACAACTCGCCTGAAAAAGATAATCGAACTATATAAAGACAGGCTCAACGCATTTACCATCGAAGATACACTTCCTTGCGGAATAAAGGCAATCGAAGCCTACGGACACACCCCGGGGCACACTGTCTATCAGGTGGGAAACAACATCATCGCCGGCGACATAATGCATGGAATTGCTCTGCAGGTCGACTATCCTCAGTACAGCGCGCGTTTCGACATGGATAAAGAGAAGGCCGTGGAGACTCGCAAGGCAATAATGAAGACTGCTGAAGATCAGGGGCTGAAGGTATATGGAATGCACTTTCCGGAGCCTTATTGGCTTTAAAAGTAAAGAATCATGTTCAGAACTTGAATCCAGAGGAAACGATGAACGGACTCAGGAAAGCAACATACGAGGATCTTCCTTACCTTATGGAAATATTTCATAAGGCCAAGGGAATAATGCGCGCAAGCGGCAATATGGATCAATGGAACGACAGCTATCCGTCTGAAGAAATTGTCAGACAGGATATTGAAGCAGGCAACTGCATCGTATTATGCAATGATGACCGCATCATAGCCACGATGGCATTCATTCCCGGGCCAGATCCTACTTACGTGCATATCGAAGGCAGCTGGCTCAATGATGCTCCCTATCATGTCATTCATAGAATAGCAGCTATCGAACCTGGTCATAAAGCTGCCGAAACCCTCTTCGACTGGGCATTCACCCGGACAGGCTGCATCAGAATCGACACCCACAAGGACAATGTCATAATGCACCATATCCTCAGCAGCTACGGCTTCACTCACTGCGGCACAATTTATCTCGCCAACGGAGACCCACGTGAAGCTTATCAGAAATAACAAGGGACGGCCAGACGGCCGTCCCTATATTTATCACGCTGATCGTTGACTATTTTCTGAAAAGAAGCGGTGCCATCTCACGAAGCGACCTTCTCCATGTCAGGAACTCGTGTGCTGTGCCTTCAGAGACATATCCCACTGCATTGAATCCGGCAGCCTTAAGGTCTTCGGTAGCTTTGAGAATTCCGTCAGGGAACTCCTTGCTGCCGCAGCTCATGAAGATCACCTTCACCTGATCCTTACTCTCTATATCCTCAGGAGCATATGTTCCGCCACTGAGAAGTCCATAGTAAGAGAAGACTTCAGGACGTGCAAGAGTAATGTTCTTTGTCTCCATTCCACCCATTGAAAGACCTGCCATCGCACGGCCATCCTTCTTTGCGATTGTCTTGAAATGAGAATCGATATAAGGAACGAGCTCATCTACGAGAACTCTCTCGAACTGAGTGAAATCGAAGCTTGCAAGACCTCCGAACTTCACCTCGTTGGTCATACCGTAAGTCATCACGATGATGAACGGCTCGCACTTGCCCTCTGCGATAAGATTGTCCATAATGAGGTTTGCGTGGCCCTGGTTGCTCCAGGCTGTCTCGTCCTCACCCCATCCATGCTGGAGATAAAGCACAGGGAACTTCTTCTTTCCGTCATACTGCGGAGGCAGATATACAAAAGCTCTGTGAGTCTTTCCTGTTTCCTTAGAAGGGAAAAGAACCTGAGTGACCTGTCCGTGAGGGACATCCTTCACTGCATAGAAATCCTGATCGTGAGCAGGAATCTCGATACCGCTTTCCCATCTTACAGAGCCATAATAGTTCTTTGCACCAGGGTCGTTCACCACTCCGCCATCGACAGTGAGATGATAATAGTGGAATCCCTCATCCATAGGACCCTCTGTCTGTCCTACCCATACGCCTTCCTCATTCTTGCGGAGAACTGTACCGCCCTGTCCACCCAGGCCAAGGCTGACGATAACTGACTTGGCATCAGGAGCTACGACGCGGAAACGGGCATATCCCTGTGAATTGACCATAGGATATTCCTGACCAGGCTGGTTCATTACTGAAGGAACGAAATCTTCCTTTACTTCAGCATTATCAAGCGCAGGATTGAAATTCTTGATGATTCTGTAAACTCTCTTAGGCTTGTAATCCTTGTCGAAAGGAAGCGGATAATTGTTCTGTCCGAGCCAAGAGTCTCTGTCGCTGAGATTCCAGAATGTAACATTGGTGATAACATCCTTGTACTTGCGGAAGAGTTTGAAAAGGTCAGCATACTGAGCTTCGTGAAGAACTTTCACATGCTCAGGAACCGGCTTTGCCTCACCACGGCTGAAACGAAGCTGTCCACCCATTTCTTCATTGATACGGATATCCAGCTCGGTGAAATGGATCTGATCCACGATTGTCGAATACTTCTGGATCGCAGCCTCCACATCAGCCATTGTAGGACCGTAGATATTGTAGTGGCCCTGCATTCCGATACCGTCGATAGGAACACCGGCATCCTTCATCTTCTTGACCATATTGTAGATGCGGTCACGCTTCGCAGGATCTGCAGCATTGTAGTCATTGTAGAAAAGAAGGGCATCAGGGTCAGCCTCACGGGCAAATTCAAACGCCTTTGCAATGAATTCGTCACCGCAGAGCTTGAAATGTCTTGACTGGCGATAAGGGCTTGGAACCTCTCTTGTCCATGGATTCATACGGCCGTCGCCATCAGCCATTGCCTCGTTGACCACATCCCATGCATAAACGACATCCTTATAACGGTTTACCACTGCGTGGATATGAGTACGGAGTCTTTCATAGAATACTTCCTTAGGCACATCATTGCCTTTCTCATCCACGAACATCCAGTCAGCAAACTGGCTGTGCCAGCAAAGACAGTGACCACGCAGAGGAATATTGTTCTCACGGCAGAAGTTGGCGATCTTGTCCGCATTCTCCCAGTTCCACTCACCCTCACGAGGCTGAAGAGAAACAGGCTTCATGTCATTCTCTGCAGTGATGCTGTTGAAATTCTTCTTGATAAGTGCGATCTGATCCGGGTCAGATACATTTCTCATATTGACAGCCACTCCTACAGTGAAATAATCTTTGTAAGTGTCCTTGTAGCCTGTAGGATCCTCTACCGGAGGTCTGCCCCAAGGTCCTTGTGCCTGTGCAAGTCCTGCCACGCACATGAGACCGAGCAGGAAAGTTGAAATTTTCTTCATTGTATAAAATTTTAGTGTTATTTGTTTCTGGCTTGAATTCAATAATAAAGTTAAAGATAATTCGTTTAATTCCGCCTCTGCACGTAAAGATGGAGAGCATAGTGGACGGAATTTTAAAATAATTGGAACGAAATTGACAAAATCAGGCTTATTTCACCTGCCACCAGTCGAAATCAAAGAACTGCTCATCTCCTCCACGGAAGAGAATATATACATCGTGTCTGCCTGCCACAGGGCGTGCAACGGCAGTTTTCATAGTACCTTCCGCCTTCACATCGAAGGCAGCAAAAGGGTTTCCTCCCAAAGAATCAATATAAAACTCAACTACTCCGGAAGTACGGAAATTCAGGATATGAAGTTCAATCGCATCCGGACCATCCTGTCCGAAATCCACTTCGCGGATCCTTATCCAGTCTCCATTATGGATCTGTGTGACATAATGCTCTAAGCCCGCAAGCCTGTCAGTCTTTACACCCCATGACCAGGCCATTGTCTCCGCCTCTACCCTATTGTACGGATTGACTGCACCGACAGGACGCGGTCCCTGTTTTGTGAAAGGGATGAACGGGATGGTGCCATCCTCGTTATAGGTAAATTCCTCGACACAGGCCGAACGATGGAAACCGCCGCCATTGGGAAGAGCTCCGTTGTGATAGAACATATAGTTCCTTCCCTTGAACTCCACCTCACCGCCGTGGATAGTAAAGGCATTTTCCGCCTCATCCATTATACGGCCTCTGTATGTCCACGGACCGTCGATTGAAGGAGCTGTCGAATAGGCCATATGTTCGGGAACACCTCCCGCCGGGTAAGTCATATAATAAATATCGCCTCTTCTTGACACCCAAGGTCCTTCTTCATATCCCACCATCATTTCCTCACGTCCCTTGGCCCAGTTCATCTTCATAGATTCCGGTCCGAAGCACGCAGGGTCGTGAAAGCCAGGCACTTCCTTATACCCATTCTCAAAAGAAACCATATCTTCCCCAAGTTTTCCGTACCAGCATCCTTTATTTCCCCAGAAGAGGTAGGCACTGCCGTCGCGATCAATGAATACTGTCGGGTCAATGAATGACCAACCTGTAGCAAGAGGTCCGCCTATGGCATCCTTGTATGGTCCCTGCGGATTATCAGCCACAGCTACAGCAAGAGCATCAGCATTGGTCGCGGCTTCGGTAAGACATACATACCAATACCATTTTCCGTCCCTTTCCACCGCCTGCGATGCCCAGGCACGGTCTCCCTGATAAGCCCAATCGAATGTCGCAGTCGAAACAGGAGTACCAAGATAGGTCCAGTTCACCATATCCTCAGTAGAATACAGCATCCAGTCCTTCATCTTGAAATAAGTGGCGTCATCCTCATCGTGGCCTGTAAACAAGTAAAGTTTGTCACCATAAACAAACGGTGCCGGGTCAGGCGTATAGGCTGTCGTTACAATTGGATTTTGGGCAGAACTGATTCCTGCCATAAGGATCAAAGCAAGAATAATGGAAGTCTTCTTCATATCTGTCGAATTTTCACAAATATAACTGATTTGAGTATATAAAAGCGATATTTTATCCATATATTTGCGTCACTAACACATATTTATGAAACACCTATTCATTACAGTTTCGGCGGCCATGATTTCATTTTTTGCAGCCGCCCAGGAAGCAAGTCTGCTCAAGCTCGATGTCGAAGCCAGAGTCGATTATATGCAGGAATATCAGGCCGGAGCTAAAATCAATGACGCCAGCGGCTTCAAAGGCAAGTACCTGAACATCCGCATGGACGGAAAGCTCACGGACAATGTTTCCTATTCTTATCGCCAGAGGCTGAACAAGCCGAACAAGGATGCGACATTCTTCGACGCGACAGACTGGATAACAGTGAATTACCAATTGAAAAAATGGACTCTCTCAGGTGGAAAGCAGGTAGTAGGCATAGGTGGATTCGAATATGACGGAGCCCCGATTGACCTGTATTTCTGTTCTGAATATTGGAACAATATCGCCTGCTATCAGTATGGAGCGAGCCTTGCCTGGGATACTGAGTCCAAGAATGACAGACTCATGTTCCAGTTTTGCGAAAGCCCATTCCGCCGCAATGCCCTGAATACGGAAAATGATGAAATGTTCGCATATAATATGATGTGGATCGGCTCGCATGGCCTCTACAGTTCTCTATATTCATTGAATTTCATAGAATATCTTCCGGGACGATTCATAAATTACATTGTCCTGGGTAACAGATTCAATTTCGGCGACTTCCGACTCGACCTCGATTTCATGAACAGAGCCGTAAGCATGAAGGACCTCTTTGGAAAAGACTTCTCAATCATGTGCGAACTGAAATGGTCTCCAATAAACAGTCTGGATATCTTTGCAAAAGTAACTCACGACAGAAATGTTTCTGAGAACACCGGTGACTGGTGCGTTGTTCCCGGAACAGATATCACAAGATTGGGAGGCGGACTTGAATTTTATCCTATCAAGGATTCCAAGGCCCTCAGGCTGCATCTTAACTGCTGCTACACTTATGGCAAAACATCCGGAATGACAGTCCTCCAGGACAAGCAGACAATAATAGACGCAGGCATCACCTGGAAAATGAATATGCTGAACCTCAAACGTAAACCATAATGAAATTCTCATTCCGCAAGCTTTGGAAGCTGATTCCTTCGGGAATAGTATGTCTGGTGATCGTATTCGGACTCTTCGCCTATCTCGGCTCCATAATGGGTACACCGAATATGTTGAACACTGTAATGAATACAGCTCACGACCTCCTGCTGAACACAGTATTCTACCTTATGGCCATCTGCGTTATCACAGGCGCCATCGGCCGGATCTTCATGGAATTCGGTGTGGTAGACCTTCTGGAAAAACTTCTCAGGCCTCTTATGAAGCCTCTTTTCAATCTTCCGGGAGTGGCATCCCTGGGAGCTGTGCTGACATTCCTGTCTGACAATCCGGCCATCATCTCCCTCACCCAGGACAAGCGCTTCAGCAGCTATTTCAAGAAATACCAGTTCATTTCCCTGACCAATTTCGGTACAGCATTCGGAATGGGTCTCCTGGTGATAGTCTTCATGGTAGGTCAAGGCTACTATGCAGAACCATTCATCGGACTTTTCGGAGCCATATGCGGATGCATTGTTTCCACCCGCATGATGCAGCAATTCGTAATCAAGGCATTCCCGCAATATAAAGACGAAGATGCCGGCTTGTCAGATACATCAGGACTTTCGGAAGAGAAAACCGAGGAAAAACCTCTGTTCCAGCGAATTCTGGACTCACTTCTGGATGGAGGCAGAACAGGTGTGGATGTCGGACTTGCCATAATACCGGGCGTACTGATCATTTCGACATTGGTGATGCTTCTTACATTCGGTCCGTCTTCTACCGGAGCATATACGGGAGCTGCGTATGAAGGCGTCGAACTTCTGCCTTGGATCGGTGAAAAGATCGATTTCATATTCAAATGGCTCTTCGGATTCGAAGATCCTCACCTGATAGCCTTCCCTATCACAGCTCTTGGAGCGGTGGGAGCAGCCCTCGGACTTATTCCAAACTTCATATCACAGGGTTGGATAGACGGTAATGCCATTGCAGTATTCACCGCAATAGGAATGTGCTGGAGCGGCTACCTCAGTACTCACACAGCAATGCTGGACAGCCTCGGCTACCGCAACCTCACATCCAAGGCTATAATTTCCCATACCATCGGAGGAATTGTAGCAGCAATCGTAGCTCATTGGACTTTTGTACTCTATTCGCTGATATAAGCTATGGCAGAGAAACTTATCATATCTGACGGCAGCAAGGAAGAAAAATATGCCCTGCTGTATTCGCAGATCACAGCATTGACAGAAGGTGAAAGCGACACCATCGCCAATATGGCCAATATAGCTTCAATGATCCACAACACCTTCGGGTTCTGGTGGACAGGTTTCTATCGCGTGATGGATAACCAACTGATATTGGGGCCTTTCCAAGGTCCTTTAGCCTGCAGCAGGATCGGCTTCGGCAAAGGTGTCTGCGGCACTGCATGGAAACTCAAGGAAAGCGTCATCGTACCAGATGTCGATAAATTCCCAGGCCACATTGCCTGCAGCAGCGCTTCCTGCAGCGAGATCGTCGTTCCGGTCCTGGACAAGACAAACCAGGAAGTCACAGCTGTCCTGGACATAGACAGCGACTCACTCGACACATTCGACCAGACAGACCGCCTGTGGCTGGAAAAGATAACACGATTGATCACTAGTGTCCCGTTAAGGGACTGTTAAAAGTTTATAATTGTTTAATTTTTAGTTAATTACAAAGGTTTTTTCGTGTACACGACTTGAATCGTAACTTTGGGCTGACCAATTTATCCTTCTGTCCATGTTCACAGGAAAA
>JBGVCR010000006.1:0-32691 GCA_045118995.1 Candidatus Cryptobacteroides sp. | reverse complement strand
AACCAAAGAATAAACCAAGGGATGGATATCTTCTTTGCATCACTCTTGAATATCAGTGCGGTTACAAGTGCGAGAGGAATGATCCACAGGGCTCGCGTCAGTTTGATAGTGGTGGCCACCTCAAGAGCCTCTTCACCATATGCCGCACCGGCTCCCACCACCGAACTTGTATCGTGAATCGCTATCGCCGCCCACATTCCGAACTGCTGCTGACTCAAACCCATCCATTCACCCAGAACAGGGAACACAAAAAGCGCAATGGCATTAAGGATGAAGATAGTTGCCAAGGCAACGGACATATCGGTTTCCTTTGCCTTGATGACAGGTCCTACAGCCGCTATGGCACTTCCGCCGCAGATCGCTGTTCCGGAACTTATCAGATAGGATGTATCGCGATTCATCTTGAGCAGCTTACATCCGATGAGCATACCGATGAGCATCGTGCCCACAACTGACACTATCGTGAACATCATTCCCTCCTTTCCTGATGCCAGGGATTGATGCAGATTCATTCCGAATCCAAGACCGATCACTGAATACTGAAGAAGTTTCTTGGATGCCACCTTGTTGAACTTCTGATATGGTTGCCCGCAAAGCAAAGCATAGACCAGTCCCGTGAACAATACGACAGGAGGTGTCACAAACCCGGTATATGGCTTTAGAGCAGGAATGTAGCTCAGTGCCAGCACCATACATATCAGGCCCAGCAGGGTCACATATATTATCTTATTGTTCTTCTCAAAAACACTCATCATAACATTTCTCTTATCAAATGCTTTATAGCCTCTATAGGATGATAAAGCATCATCCTAGGCCCAGCCCATCGCATCACTGCTCTCATCTTCTCACGCATGTCCGGCTTATAACAATGGATCGGGCATTTCTTGCATGTTGGTTTCTCATTTCCGAACTTGCACCTGTCCAGACGCGCCCCAGCATAACTCAGCAGCTGCGAGCAGTCCGGACATAGCTCCTTGTTACCTTCATATCTTCTGCAGTAGAGCCGAACCATCATCCCTACCGTCTTCTTCTCGCTCTCTATCCTGTTCATCACATCATCAGCATTATCCTGCCCTCTGCCAGAGCAAAGGTGTGCGGGGCATGGGTAACCACATAGAAGACCTGCCTGGCACTTACCGGCCGGCCGTCCTTACGCAGGTGAAGACGCTGACGGTTTATCATGTCGGCAATCTGCTCGCTGCGCATTCCTCGGTTTGAGGTGGCAAGGCAATACACTATGGCTTCTTCTATCTTCATTTGACAAAAATACACAATAATATTCATATCTTTGTCTCACTGATAGCAGGATTAATATCCTGTCTACTCTAAATTCCTACCGTAGGCATCCGAAAGGGTGCCTATGTTATTCTAACTAAATACACTTCATTAGTGTCCGGAGAAAAAATCTCCGATAATGTTTAACAATTAAAATTTCAATAAGTTACAAGGCAAAAATTATTTTTCGATTAGAACCCGTAAGTTTGCGGAACTGCATTAGAGCCAGTTCTTGCATACCATGAATAAAGGCAAAACAATCTTCGCGCAACTTATGTCTCTCTTCACCGAGTATGAATTCAGCCCCAATCAAACTCGCATTCCAGTCCGGGCTCACGATGGATGCGCAGATAGGCCTCCTTAGTCTTGTCTGTCTTTTCGGATTTCTTGCGGGCGATGTATTTGCAGACGCTTGAGTGCGAGGTGCAGGCAGACCTTGTCACTGACCTGACCTTTATTCATAGGGAGGAATACAAGTTTGACGGCCCGGCCAGTCTTGACTTCTCAAGAAGAGCAGTCCTGGCATATGAGAGGATGTCAAGATTCGAGATACTCTCCGGCAATCCCGGAGATGGAATCAGATATCTGTTCTTCGCCGCCAACCACTGCATCTGGATGGATGACCGTGACTGGGTCTACTATGACACAGACCTTGGCAGTTACTCATACTTCTGCGGGGAACTCCGTCACGAGTTCATCAGACTTTGCGAAGAGGGTCTGCGCCTTGCGAAGAAATTCAGGCGTGAAGATGTCCTTCAGGAGGGGATACCAAAGCGGATGCTTGAGATGTATTACGAGCAGACCCAGGAGGAACGGGATCTTGAAAGACATCTGAAAGAAGTATCTTGCTGGAAGTAAGAAAATCCTTGATTCGGAAAGCATCCGTTTCAAGGCTTTCTTATTATAATTTCAGTGTTGGCCATTTCCTGTGATTATCATGAGTACCATCCAATTGATAAAGGTGTTGTCCTCCTAATTCTCTGAATTTCTTCCAGAAGAGTCCGTCATGTTCTCCTGAAAAGTTGTGCATAAGTTCATGGACACAAAGTGTCTCAAGATTTTCTTCCGGTAGCTGGACAGCTGATAATGAAATTTCTATGTCACGGGTACTTGGAATAAAGAATGCCCATGCTTTGGATATTCTTGTGTTGACCTTACATTTACCATAAGGAACTCCTATCCTTTCGGACACCTGCTTTAACTTCTGTGGGAATACTATCTCAGCCCTTTTCTTCAACAACTCACGGACACTGTTCATGATAGCTTCTTGAACATAAAGATAACCTAGATCTGCATCGGAAGGAAATATCACCCTACATTCTCTGCCATTGATCGAGCTTTCGAATGAACGGGAAGATCCACGTCTGACAATCAAGCTGAAAAAGTCTGTATTAAGAATATATCCGTCATAAAATCTCGTTTGGCCGTCGCATGTCCAATACTTGTTTTCCTTTAAAGTATGAGCATTTGCTACATCAAATCCTCGGCAGAACGGGATAGACGGACCGATATTCACAAGGGTTCCATCCATAGTGAACTTGATAGTCCACTCCTTGAGTTTAGACCTCTTTACAGTTACCCAACCCACTGATTCAATATATTTACGCAGTAGAGTCAAGTCATCGACATGACTCCATTCTTCAAGCTTTCCCTTCAGGAACTTTATTTCATCACAATCGTCCCCATGCCATGCCTCGTAATGTCTCAAGGCGACTTTATAATAGTCTTTTGCCAGAGACAAATCACGGTTCACGCCCAAACCTTGCTCATAGCATTTCCCAAGCATCAGCAGACATTCCGAACTACCGCCGTATGCTGTACCATTCTCAAAACAAACCACAGCTTGAGCATATTCCATTCTGGTGAAATGCTCCATGCCTTCTTTATATCCTCTAATCTTCGACATCTTCAGCAGATTTTTTGGCAGCATATTCTACTTTAAGATTTCTAAATAGTTCATCCATCCAACAATCCGCCTCGTTCTGCTCCTCGAAGAACTCAATTTCTCTGGTACAGATCAGCTCTCCCCAGATATAGAAGTTGATGGTGTACTTACCTGGCTTGAATTGATATATAGGACGATGGATATCTATCGGAGAATTATCTATTCCAACTAGCCTGCTGAATACCATCATCCTACCCTCCTTACTCTCATCAGGGCCGATCTCGACGCGGCATATGGACATTGAGCAGTCATCCGAACTATCAGATGGAGCTATAGTAACCGTACCGTGCAGTTGATCTATCACGCCAAAAAATCCGTCATATTGCAAGTTTGCATGGAAATTAAGCGTATCATAATCAGTCAGATAGAAATCCGTTCTTTCTTCTTTGTACTCATTGCTCAGATAGCAATAATTCAAGGAGAATACATCTTTGGCACTCTTCTCGCCATAGTATACATCTATGAACTTTTCCCGATTGATGGCATTAACGTTATTATCCTCCAGGATAACGTTAAAGACTTCTCTATTCTTTTTTTCAGATAATATATTTGACTGTAGCACTTTAAGAGGGACATAGTACACACATCGGAAATCATCGACCGACATTGTGCGTTTCACAGAATCAATCTCATTGAATTCTAAATAAACAGAAAAGTCAACATGAGCCTCCCCTATTCCATACAGAGGATTTTCCACCTGAAAAGCCACAAAGAGATCCTCGCCCTCGCTCAAATGAAACGACGTCGTCAGATGGGTATCCATCGGCTTATCAATATCTCTGCTATGACCTATCGTCATCCACACTAGCTTCGCAAAAGTCTTACCTTGCGCATTTCTACGGTAATACTCGAATACCCTCCTCTCACATTTGGCCTTGAGTTCCGCAGACATAAAAGGAAAATCTCGCCCCATCAGTGCGAGCACATTATCATAGTCATTTCCTATCATGTGTTCTTCAATACGGTCACTGACAAGTTTTTCAAAAGGGTCTTTAAGATTAAAGATATTGCCTGCTTTCATATGTTCGCGATCAGTTGTAAAGTCGTAACTTGTAAAGTTAGATGTTTATCTTTATTTGAACAAAATTATCAGATAGCATCCTGCTCAATAAACCGGAAAACATTTATATATTTTCAGAAACTGCTTTTTGTTATGGGAAGGGTACAAGATGACCTCTAGCCCACAAACACACAGGATTTCGTGGACAGGTGTATGAATAGTCAACAAATAGACCTGCAGTCTCAAGTCGTGCAACACATAAACCTCTGAGAATCAATCTATAACAAAATTAAGGATGGGATTTTCAGCCCACCCTTAACCATATAATTAATTGTATTTCAGCAATTTATGCATTGCACCTAATTACCACTCCAGAATCTTATTGAAGTCGTAAGCCTCAGGGTTCTCGATGCCGAGTGCTTTGACAGCCTCGTAGTCAGCCTCAGTCACGTAGTGAGCGATGTACTTGTAGTAGTTCTGAGCTGTACCTGAGTTGATGTCTACAACGCGTGGCGGAATCTTGCCTGTTGTAGGGTCCTGGAGGTCTGCGAGGTAGAGTGGAGATACGTTACCGTATGCGTCTACATATACCATACAGCCTGTCTTGCCTTCGCTGTAGAGCTGGTAAACTCCCATAGCAAGCTCTGTGCAGTATGTAAGGTCGTAAGCTACAGGATCCTGACAGCGAACGTCGTATCCGATCTCTACAGGACGGCTCTTCACCTTAAGACCGATCTTCTTGAACTCTGCCTCGAGGAGGTCGTTGAAGAGAACTGCCTTTGAAACCTTACCGAGCTCTGGATGACCGTGGTCATCGTATGAGAAACGAACGCCCGCAGCCTCCATCTCCTCAGCCTTGAACTCATGGAAGAGACCCTCGGCTGCTACGATTGTACCGTAGTTGATACCCATTACCTTTCTCTTGAGGATAGCTGAGATAGAAAGCTTGACTACCTTGTCAAGGCAGATTTCTGTCTTGTTGAACATCTCAGGGATGATAGTCATAGGACAGTGAGTTGCCTCACCGATACCTAAAGCAAGACTTCCGCAAGTACGACCCATTGCGCTGATCACGAGCCAGTTGCCTGAAGTACGTGCATCCTCATATACAGTGCGTGCGAGGTGAGCACCCTCGTTCTTTGCAGAGTTGTATCCGAATGTAGGAGCATTTGCAGGAAGAGGAAGGTCGTTATCGATTGTCTTAGGACAGTGGATATTTGCGATTGGATATCCCTTTGCTGCGAGGAACTTAGAGATACGGTTTGCTGTAGAAGCAGTGTCGTCGCCGCCGATTGTCACGAGAAGCTTGATGTTGTTGTCCTTGAAGAGGTCAAGGTTGAAGTTTTCCTCGAAGTCCTTGTCAGTTGGCTTGAAACGGCTCATTTCAAGATATGAACCACCTCTGTTGAAGTAACGGTCAGCGATAGCGAATGTAAGGTCCTCAGTACGAGCGTTCTTGCTGAAAAGTCCTGAATAACCTCCGTGAAGGCCGATCACTCTGAAGTTCTTTGTAAGGAATGTCTTAGCGACACTCATTGAAACTGAGTTCATTCCTGGTGCCGGACCACCACCGCAAAGGATGATAACTGCGTCTTTCATCTTTCTAATAGTTTTTAAAGTTATACTTAAATATTAAAGTTTTCCATTTTCGTAGGGCGGCACTTCTTTCACCTAGATGAAAGATGTCCAACCCCCGACACTGCGTGTCTGCCCCAAGGGGCATTTCGGCCCTGACCGGGCCGGTCGGCAAAGCCGACTAGAACGTAACAATCAAACCATCAATTGTTCTGTCCATTTTCGTAGGGCGGTACTTCTTTCACCAAGATGAAAGATGTCCAACCCCTGACACTGCCGCGAGGCATTTGGGTCAATTTCCGTCAATGCCTGATACCGGTATATCGTGGCAAATTTATCAATTTCTGATGTAAATCACAAGAAAATATATCAGCACTCGCAAGAGAAGGTCTTCTTATTGCACCAATCAAAAGTATTTAGTATTTTTGTAAGTTAATTGTACTATGGAAAAGGCACAGGCATATATTAGAATACAGGAACTCAGGGATATAATCAATGAGGCCAACAGGAAGTACTATGTGGAGAACTCCCCTGTTCTTTCTGACTTCGAGTTCGACATGCTCCTGAAAGAACTGGAAGCCCTTGAAACAGAGCATCCAGAGCTCAAGACAACGGACTCTCCAACTCAAAAAGTCGGAAGTGACCTTGAGACCAAAGCCGGAAAGAATGCCGGCAAGGAATTCGAGCAGTATCCGCACAGATATCCGATGCTCTCATTGGGAAACACATACGATATCTCGGAAGTACAGGCTTTTGCCGACAGAGCTTCCAAAGGCATCGGCAACGCGTTCACATACAGCTGTGAGCTGAAATTTGACGGAACCGCCATCTGCCTTACCTATCGTAACGGAAAGCTCGTACGCGCATTGACCCGAGGTGACGGAACAGTCGGCGACGATGTTACGGCCAATGTCAGAAACATAACCAATATTCCTCAGGAACTCAAGACCCCATCAGGCTTCTTCCCCACTCTTCTCCAACCGCAGCCATGGCCCGAGGAATTTGAAATCAGGGGAGAAATCTATATGCCATGGCCAGCCTTTGACAGACTGAACGAGCAAAGGATAAAAGACGAAGAAACTCCATTTGCAAATCCAAGAAATGCAGCATCGGGATCTCTCAAGCTTATTGACAGTAAAGCTGTAGCAGAACGAGGCCTCGAGTGTACTTTGTACCATATACTTGGCGAAGAGCTACCTTTCCAGACTCATGATCAGGCCCTGAAAGCAGCTCAGAGCTGGGGGCTTCCGGTTTCTGACAAGAGAAAGATCTGCAGGAGTATTGAAGAAATTGAAGAGTTTATAAACTATTGGGATACAGAGCGGAAAACACTTCTGTTCGCGACCGATGGTATTGTCATAAAGATCAATGAACTCCCATATCAAGAGGAATTAGGCTATACTGCCAAATTCCCGAGATGGGCTGTCGCATATAAATTCAAGGCGGAGCAGGCACTCACAAGACTTCTCAGCATAGACTACCAGGTCGGAAGGACGGGAGCTGTTACTCCGGTGGCAAATCTTGAGCCCGTGCAGCTGAGCGGAACTGTCGTGAAAAGAGCTTCCCTTCACAATGCGGACCAGATGCAGCAGCTGGACATCCATATAGGTGATTATGTGTATGTGGAGAAAGGTGGTGAAATCATCCCTAAGATTACAGCTGTGGAGCTGAGCAAGAGAGACCGTGACGTTGTCCTCCCTCATTTTCCCGAAATCTGCCCGGATTGCGGCACAAGGCTTATCAAAGATGAGCAGGAGGCCAAGTCATTCTGTCCGAATCAGATAAGCTGCCCCACTCAGATAAAAGGGCGATTGGTTCACTTTCTCAGCAGAAAAGCCATGAATGTAATAGCCGGCGATGCTACCGTGGATCAGTTATATAACAAGGCACTCGTGTGGAACGTAGCCGACTTCTATGAGCTGACCAAGGAACATCTCCTTACTCTCGAAGGATGGAAAGAGCGTTCGGCAGAGCGTTTCCTGAAGAGCCTCAGCGACTCCCGTAAGGTACCGTTCGAGAGAGTCCTGTATGCGCTGGGAATAAGATACGTCGGAGAGACTACCGCCAAATCACTTGCAAAACACTTCGGCAGCATCGATGCACTGGCTAAGGCTACGATTGAGGAGCTGCTTGCCACAGATGACATAGGACAGGTAATTGCCGAAAGCGTATATGACTTTTTCCGCGAAGAGACAAACATCGACACCATCGGCAGACTTAAGGCCGCAGGTCTTAAATTCGAAGCAGAGCAGTCGCAGCAGAAACTGTCCGACAAACTGGCTGGAAAAACGATCGTAATCAGTGGTAACTTCAGTGTTTCACGAGATGATATGAAGTCACTTATCACATCTCACGGAGGAAAGAACAGTGGATCGGTAAGCGGTAAGACTTCATACCTTCTCGCAGGTGAAAAACCGGGACCGGAAAAGATCAAGAAGGCAGAATCTCTCGGAGTGGAGATAATTGATGAACAGAAATTCAGAGAAATGATAGAATTATGAAAGCAGGAGACATCTTTACATTGAAACATACGGTAGCTGATAACGAGACCGCTGAAATCCTCGGATCAGGAGGACTTCCTGTATATTCGACCCCATCGATGATCTGTCTGATGGAGCTGACATCTTATAAGCTGGCGGAAAACGAGGGGCATCAGACCGTAGGGACCAAGGTCAATATCTCACATTTGAGGGCATGCCGACCTGGAACTGAGCTGACAGCAACAGCTGAAATCCTCGAATTCGAGGGTCGAAGGATTGAATTCTCCGTAAAGGTAGAAGACCAGGAGGGACTGATCGGAGAAGGTACTCACCAGAGATATATAATTGACCCAGTGAGGTTTATGTCAAAGATCAAATAAATATGGGATTAAAGCGCAAGACACGTCGTCTGAAAGAATTTTTCAGGAATGATATCTGGACTTTGGAATTGGAAGAACTTTCCAAGGCCAGGGCGCGCTTTATCAAATATATGAAGGTCATGATGATCACCATCAAGACCTTCTCCAGTGAAAAGATTGGATTTCAGGCTGTTGCATTGAGTTTCTTCAGTACAATGTCAGTAGTCCCTTTTGTGGCTGTGGTATTTGCTGTGACTGGCGGACTTGGACTTGCCGACAAACTGACGGAATTTCTTTATGAATATTTCAACAACAGCCAGCAGATAATCGACACCATCCTTGGATTTGCTCAAAACATAATAAACACAGCCCAAAGCAGCGCGATGGGCCTTGTGTCCGCACTGCTCTTCGTATGGATCGTCATATGGATGATGATGAGCGTCGAAAGGGTATTCAACAATGTCTGGCGTGTGCAGAAATACAGAAAGCTGCTCAAGAGACTGCCCGTTACCTTAGCTATGCTCCTGGTATCGCCTTTCATCGTATTGGTTTTCTTCGGCGGATCCGTAGTATATTCACATGCATTGAATTACCTTGGACTTGATGTGGAGTCGTTCACAGTATTCAAGACCATACTCGGATGGATATTGTTCGGTACCGTAGCGACATTGACCTTTTCAGCAATGTACAAATTCATTCCGAATGCATCAGTGGATTATCCGAATGCTCTGAGAGCTGCTATATTTTCGGGAATTGCATTTACCATAATGCAGTATGTATATCTGGAGACCCAGGTTATGGTGACAAGACTTAACGGTATATATGGTGCATTTGCGGCAGTGCCGCTATTTATGATATGGATAAACGTAGGATGGTTCATAATCCTTATCGGAGCCGAACTCTCATACGCTTTCCAACACGTTGATAACTATAACATTGAGGATTAATAATGGGATCATTTTCAGAATTCACACAGCAAGATTACGAAGTCATCGCACGAGATTATGCCGATCTTAAAGAGGCTGCGCGCAAAAGATGCTCAGACCCGGCAGAACTGGAGATGATCCAGAAGGCCTTCGATTTCGCAAACGAAGCTCACAAGGGCGTCAGAAGACGTTCCGGAGAGCCGTATATACTCCACCCGATAGCTGTAGCGAAGATTGTAGTAAGCAATATCGGACTCGGATATAAGTCCATCATGGCTGCTCTGCTTCATGATGTAGTAGAAGACACACACTATACCGTAGAAAATCTGAAAAGCCTATTCGGAGAGAAGGTAGCTACCCTCGTGGATGGTCTGACAAAGATCAAGACTGTGCTCGACAATGAGAACAAGGCAGAACAGAAAAGCATCCAGGCTGAGAATTTCAAGCGTATCCTTCTGACTCTCAATGACGATGTCAGAGTGGTGCTGATCAAACTCGCCGACCGCCTCCATAATTGCCGTACGATCGAATTCATGCAGGAACATAAGCGAGACAAGATTCTCAGCGAGACAATGTTCGTGTTCATCCCGTTGGCTCACAGACTCGGTCTATACGGAGTGAAATCGGAAATGGAAGACATATGGCTCAGATACAAGGAGCCGGAGGCTTTCCACGAAATAACAAGCAAGATCAATCGCAATGTCATCGATAAGGATAAGGAAATCAATGACTTTATCGAACCGATTGACATTGCGCTCAAGGCTGCCGGATTCAAATTCGAGATAAAGAAACGCGTAAAGACCCCGTACTCGATCTGGAACAAGATGAACAACAAGGGTGTGGAGTTCGATCAGATATACGACCTTTATGCTGTGAGAATCATCTTCGATCAGAACAATGATTCCTCAGAGACGGAAAGAGACCAGTGCTATCACATATTCTCGATCATCACCAGCCTTTACAGATACAAGTCTGACCGTGTACGTGACTGGGTGAATTATCCTAAGAACAACGGATATGAAGCTCTGCATTGTACATTGATGAGCCATACCGGTATATGGATCGAGGTGCAGATCCGCTCTGAAAGAATGAATGAGGTGGCAGAGAAAGGTATCGCGGCTCACTGGGCATACAAGAAGGACGGATTTGCGGAGGGAAATGAAAGCGAAATGGACAAATGGATAGCGAAGATTAAGGAAATTCTGGTCAATCCGGATGTCAACGCCCTCGATCTTCTGGATATGATCCATAATGACCTGATCAAATCAGATATCTTTGTATTCACCCCTAAAGGAGACACAAGGAGCATCGAAAAAGGAGCGACAGCTCTTGACTTCGCTTATCAGATACACTCTCAGATAGGCAACAAAGCCATTGCAGCCAAGATAAATTACCGCCTGATGCCTCTTTCCTATGTACTCAAAACCGGTGATCAGGTGGAGATCATCACCGCTGAAAACGAGAATCCGAAGCGTGAATGGCTTGATTTTGTAAAGACCTCAAAGGCAAGGAAATTCATCCTTGACAGCCTGAAAAGCCAACGTCAGACTATAATCAACCAGGGCCGCACAATGCTTGTAGAGAAACTTGAGTCCATCGGCAAGACATTGAATGATAAGATCATGAAGTCTCTGATGGAAGAGTTCGAGGTCTTCGACACAAAGCCGGAAGAGCTATTTTTCAAGATCGGCAGCGGACTTGTAAGTCTCGAGGGCCTGGACGAGAAATTGAAAAAATATCAAGGAATCAACAAGGAGTCATATTTCATTATTTCCAATTCGGACGAAAAGCAGAAATATGTCCTTGCATCATGCTGCACACCTATCCGCGGCGAAAATGTGATCGGATTCAAGGCCTCGGACGGAACAATCACCGTCCATACCCGTACATGCCCGAATGCAAACAGTCTCGCAGCCAAGTTCGGCGACAAGATTCTCTCGGTGAAATGGGCTGACAAGGAGAATTCCGGCAACCGATACCTTGCAAGAATCTTACTCAAGGGAACAGACAGGATGGGAATGATCAACGACATCACGAAAGTTACTTCTGAAGTGATGGGAGTCAATATCAGAAGATTCAATATAGGTACTGAAGACGGTATATTTGAAGGATTCATCGACCTGTATGTCAATGACATGGATAATCTCGAGAACCTGATAAAGAAACTTCAGAGAATAAAAGGATTAGAGAAAGTGAGCAGAAAGGAATTATAAAGAGATTATGAAAAAGATACTATCATATTTATGGCCGGCCGTACCGGTAGCGATCATCTTGGGAACGATGATCTTTTCGCATTCCTGCGCCAATACCACTACCCCTCCAAGCGGTGGCCCCAAGGATACGATTCCCCCTATAATAACTGAGATTTACCCTGAACTCAGTGCGGTAAATATTCCTGTCAGCAAGACCAAGCTCGTGCTTGGCTTCAACGAATATGTAACTGTAAAAGATCCCAAGAGCCTTTTCCTGTCCCCTCCTATGGAAAAAGCTCCGAAGTATAAATTGAAAGGTAAAAGCGTCGTAATCAGCTTCGAAGAAGACCTCGACTCGAACAGGACCTATACTCTTGATGTGACAAATGCCATCGCAGACAATAACGAAGGCAATATGTTCCCTGGATTCACCCTTGTATTCTCTACCGGATCGAGGATTGACTCCATGGTCGTGACCGGAATTGTGCAGGATTGCAACAATCTGCAGCCACTTAAAGGAGCGACAGTGATGCTTTACAAGGATCAGGCAGACTCGGCCATTTTCCTCAAGCGTCCGGACGCAGCTGTGAAGACAGATGACTGGGGATTCTTCTGCCTCAGGAACATTCAGGATACGGTTTACAGAATGTATGCTATCATCGACGAAAACAACAACAACAAGTATGATCCTGATGCTGAGAAAGTTGCATTCATAGACACTGTGATCAGACCGGTAATCATGGTAAGTGACAGCCTTCCTGAACTTCTGAAATACGAAATGACCGACACCGTCAATTGTCTTGCCAGAAAACAGGAATATGAGTTGAATATCTTCCGCGAGAAACCAAGCCAGCAGATGATTGTCAACAAAGAGCGTGTAGGTGACAGGACAGCCTACATCACTTTCAATGCTCCATATGCCCAGGTGGACTCCATATGGATCAAGGGCGTGCCTCAGGAAAAACTTATCACACAGTTCAATATAGTCCAGGATAGTCTTGAAATATGGGTAAATGACCCTAAGGCTCAGCCTGATACATTCTATCTCAATGTAAACTATATGAAGACCGATACTCTCGGCATGTTGAACAGTTTTACAGAGGAACTAAAGCTCGTCAATCCAAACAGAAAGATACCGGGAAAGAGCTCGAGAAAAGATATAAAGCACGAAGACACCACTGCTGTAATAACCGTTACAGCAAAGCCGGAGACCGTAGAGCAATACGGATTCGTGTTCGAGTTCAAATATCCTGTAGTAGAGACTGCCTTTGATTCCCTCACATTCCGATATCTTAATCCTAAGCAGGAAGAAACTGTCAGCACTTATACTGTGGAGCAAGACAGTCTGAATATCAGGAAATACATTGTCCGTCCTACTGAAAAGATGCTCCCGGGATATGAATATTTCCTCAAGGTACCACACCGTAAGTTTAAAGATATCAACGGTTTCTATAACGACAGTACAGAAGTAAAGGTTACACTGCCAAATGATGACAAATTAAGCACAATGAACCTTGTACTGAGCAATGTCAACAACAAATATATCGTTGACCTGCTCAATGAAAAGCGAAACTCAGTACTCAGATCATACATCATCGACAGCGATCAGACCCTTGTATTTCCTTATCTCAAGGCTGGAAAATACTCGATAAGAATTACGGAAGATCTCAACAGAAACGGAATTGTAGATACAGGTATTCTTCTCGAGCACAAGCAGCCTGAAAAGGTCAGATTCTACAAACTGGAAGATGGTACTTTCCTCATTGACATACCGGAAATGATGGAAATTGAGCAGAACATTGATATAGTAGAGATGTTCAAATAACGTGAATATGAAGAAGATAATAACAATCATACTGACACTTGCCTTATGCTCGTCACTTTGCGCTGATGCAGCGGACAAAGCCCGAAAGGAGCGTAAGCCAAAACAAAAGCCAGACAAAGTGGAACTCATCAAGAAGGAACTGCGAAGTGGTGCAGATACTCTTACTAACGAGTTCCTTGATACAGTACAAGTGAAAAAGGCTCTTGTGGTAAATGACTATTCTCTGATCGGTATCCAGTATGGAGCCGGTCTGAGCCGCGTTATGTGGAATCCACGTCAGGAACAGAAAATGGTATTCAGTCCAGTGAATGTAGGAATAACATACACCAAGTACGGACAGATGTTCGCCATGCCTTTCTTCGCATTCAAGGCCGGCCTTTTCTACACTCAGGAAGGCTATGAATTCGAGTATAACGAGGAATACGATTATACCTATAAGATAGAAGGAGCGGAAAAAGCGATTTTCGATGTTGTGGAAGTCCCTCTGCTTTTCCAGTTCCATTATGATACCTGGAACTTCAAATTTCTGGCAGAAGTAGGATGTTACGGTGGATACAGGCTCGGCATTCATCGTTTTCCTGGCAAAACAGGAAATGTGAAACCGGAGCTGGAATTCAATTTCACCGATACTGACATAAGATTTGACTACGGAATCAAAGGAGGTGCCGGATTCGCTTTGGTATTCGACCCATTGGAATTCCATATAATGGCATACTACAAACATTCATTATCATCACTTTACGAACCTGATCATAACAGCCAGTACTATTACAGATTTGCCTATCCATCAAATATCGTAGTAACAGCGGGTGTATATTTCCAGCTGAGCAAAAGAACAGGCAAGACAAAGGCAGAACTCAAGAAACAAGCAAAATCAATGGTTTATGGAGACACTTTCAGTCAAAGTAGGTAATATCCATATCGGAGGAGGACATCCCATAGTCGTACAGACAATGTGTAATACGCACACGTCTGACGTACAGGCCTCAGTAGCTCAATGCAGAAAACTTGCAGCAGCAGGAGCTCAGATCATAAGGCTCACCGTACCTTCCATAGCCCAGGTGGAAAACTTGAAAGAAATCAAGGATATCCTGCGCTCAGAAGGTATCGACACTCCTCTTGTCGCCGATGTGCATTTTTCTTCGGAAATAGCAATCGCTGCTGCGTCTGTAGTCGAGAAAGTCAGGATCAATCCAGGCAATTTCCATAAGGATCACGACAAGGCCCGCGAACAATTTGCGAGATTGGTAAAGGTCTGCAAGGAATATGGAACAGCCATCAGAATCGGACTGAACCACGGTTCTTTGGGCGAGAGGATCACGAATCTTTACGGCAATACTCCCCTTGCAATGAAAGAAGCTGTCAAAGAGTGGCTTGATATGTGCGTGGAGAACGGGTTTTACAACGTGGTTGTATCACTGAAAGCCTCTAACACTTTTGTTATGGTGGAAGCTTATCGCCTGTTAGCCAAGCAGATGCAAGAAGATGGAGTTGTTTTCCCTCTACATCTGGGAGTGACAGAGGCCGGCAACGGTGACGGAGGTAGAATAAAGTCAGCCGTGGGTATATCAGCCCTTCTCTCAGAAGGTATAGGCGACACGATAAGAGTATCCCTTACTGAAGATCCCGTAAACGAAATACCAGTAGCCAGATATCTCGCAGACAGATATGACCATCTTCTGCATTCTACAATGACATCACTGACTCTTGAAGGAAAGAAGGCAATTGCTACTTATAATGCTCCGACAAGAGAAAGACTTATTCTGGATTTTGCCTGCGATTTTGGAAAACGTCTGCTTGACAAAGAGCTCGACCAGGTCGTTCTGGAAGACTGCGAAGAAGGAGAATACCTTGTAGATGAACTGATGCAGGCTGCCAGACGCAGATTCTACAGACCGGAATATATTGCATGTCCCGGATGTGGCCGCACGATGTACAATCTCGAAGGAACATTTGCCGAGGTAAAACGACGCACATCACACCTGAAAGGAATGGTCATAGCTGTGATGGGATGTATCGTCAACGGTCCCGGTGAAATGGCGGACGCTGACTGGGGATATGTGGGAGAAGGTAATGGTAAGGTATCCATTTATAAGGGTAAGGAACCTATCCTGAGACACGTACCAGAAAGTGAAGCAATAGACAGACTTCTTGAATTGATCGAAAACAGATAAAATAAAAGGCAGATGTCAATCATCTGCCTTTATTATTTCTTTCTGTGCCTTTTCCCATTGGTCTTTTGCATATTCCTGCATATCTACGACCTCATCCTTCTCATCCACAATTTCCTGTCCCAACATCGTTTCGATCACATCCTCCATTGTAACGATACCTCTAAGCGAGCCGTATTCGTCGAGGATAGCCGAAATATGCTCCTTCTTCTCAAGAAGCTTTTCCCAGATATCAGCCACACTATCTTCTTCAGAGAATGTGAGTATAGGACGGATAATATCATTCAAAGGGGTATTGAAATTATCCTCAGCCATCTTTTCAAGGACTTCGGAGCGGAGAACATATCCTACTACATATTCGTCGTTGTCCTCATCATATACCAGGATTCTTGAATGTGTATTATCACTATCATAGAATTCCTTGATGCTCATACTTCCCGGTACCATCTCCACCACTACGCTCGGAGTCATGATCTCATGGGCGGTAACCTCATCAAGCTTGAGCAGGTTCTGAATCATCTTCTTTTCCTCAGTCTCGATAACTTCCTCCTCAGTCGCAACGCTTACCATTGCTGAAATATCCTCTCTGCTGACGCTGACCTGATTTGATCTGGAAGATATGAGCTTCTGCATACGTTCGAGAATCCACACTAAAGGAAAAGTAATGAATATCATCGAATTGATTATGACAGAGGCAGGCAATGCCAATGATCTCCAATAGCTTGTACCTATAGTCTTTGGTATGATTTCAGAAAAAATAAGAATCGCAAAAGTAAAGATTGTGGAGAAAACTCCGACTAATGCATCCCCATATACTTCATATACAAGTGAACCAACGATCGAGGCTCCCACTGTATTGGCAATTGTATTCAGACAAAGAATAGCGGATATAGGTCTGTCCGGATTCTGTTTAAGCCTCTTCAGACGTGCAGCCCCGTTTCTGCCCTGCTCTTCAAGTCCCGTTATATAAGACAGAGGAGTGGAAAGAAGAGTCGCCTCAAGCATCGAGCAAAGAGCTGACAATGCTATTGAGACTATCATTATTATATAAATCAATTGTTCTTCCATAATTCTACTTCTGAAGATGTGCTATCACAGTTTCACAAGCCTTTACGTAATCTCCCAGCTTGACCTTTATCTCTGCATCAAGCGGAAAGAACATATCGATTCTTGATCCGAATTTAATGACGCCGCACTGCTCACCCTTTACCTCTGCATTGCCTGGTTTTGCGTAAGTAACGATTCTTCTGGCAAAAGTACCAGCTATCTGCTTGAAGAAAACATCTCCGTAAGGACTGCTGATGGCAACCGATGAATGCTCATTAAGTTCAGAAGCCTTAGGAAGAAATGCAAGCATATATTTTCCCGGATGGTACTTGTAATACGATACCTCACCTGTCACAGGCCAATAGTTGACATGAACATTGAAAAAGTCCATATAGATGGAAACCTGAAGGCACTCCCCCTTGACATACTCATCTTCATAGACCTTCTCTACAATCACCACTTTTCCGTCAGCGACAGATGTCACGACATTATCACCAGTAACGGTTACACGAGATGGAACTCTGAAGAAAAAGAGTGAAAATCCCATCAGTGTAACAGGGATGATGCTCAATAGATATGAGACAACAGGAACAGGAATAAAGCGCATCATTACATAAGTCAATGGTGCGCAGATAATCCATATAAATAAAATCGTACTGTAACAGTCTTTCTGTATTATCATAATGGCTGCAAAAGTAGCTAAAAAAAGGCAATTGACCAAAAGTACTTGCTCTCTTAGAGCACATTCATAACCACCAGATAGATAATACCGATAGGAATTGCTATCAAAGCACTGTCGAATCTGTCAAGAAGTCCTCCGTGACCGGGAATTATTGTACCTGAGTCCTTTACATCATAATGTCTCTTCCACTGTGATTCTATCAGGTCTCCATAAACACCGGCTACAGAAAGCAGAAGAGACATACATATGCAATGGATAAGATCAAAACGGAATAATCCGCAATAATGCAATGCGACAGCTACGCCGGCAGCAGTGATCAGTCCTCCCCAGAAACCGATCCATGATTTCTTAGGAGAAATGGACGGGAAGAGTTTCTTGCCGTATTTCTGTCCAAGTGTGATTCCGAAAATATATGCACCTACATCCGTACCCCATATGATGGCGAAGAAGCACAAAAGAAGCATACCGTTGAATCCTCCTTCCGAATCAAAAACAGCAAAATTCAGAACAGACCAAGGTACTGCTATATACAAAAGTACGGCATAAAGATTGGAAAATTTGTCGAAACGGCTTTTATCCTTGACATACAAGGAGTTGATCATCAACACAAAGACAGGAATAAAAGCCAGAATGACGAGTCTTCCGGGAAATTCAAATCCTTTGTACAAATACGTAAGTGTAAAAAGAGTGGCTCCCGCAAGGATCGAGAGGATCTGCGAGAACCAGTAATTCTTTCCACAAGTCATCTTCAGGAATTCCCCCATCATTATGACAAGTGACAGAAGCATGACTGCCCCAAAAACATATTTGTTAGTCAGGAAAGCAGCGAGCATTATGACTCCGAATCCTGCACCTGATATAGTTCTTTTGACAAAATTATTCATAAGTCAATCGGTTAGACTGGCGGCAGGACTATTCCTGTTCTTCCTGCCTGGCTGACTCTTCAGAATCCTTCGGGAGAACTTCACCGGGTTTAGCCCCGGCTCTTGGACCGAAAATTCTTTCGAGATCGTCTGCAAAGATAACTTCTTTCTCCAATAAAAGCTCAGCCAACTGACTGAATCCGTCAAAATTTTCGCGGAGAATCTTCTCAGTACGATCATGGATCATATCTATCAGATCTTTTACTTCCTTATCGATAAGCTCAGCTGTCTTCTCGCTGTAAGGTTTTGTAAGATCATATCCACGGGCTCCTGTAGAATCGTAGAATGAAAGATTGCCGACTTTTTCACTCATACCATAATATGTGACCATGGCATATGCCATCTTGGTAAGCCTCTCCAGATCACTGAGAGCTCCTGTACAAGGCTGTCCGGTATGAAGTTCATCTGCAACTCTACCTCCGATAAGAGAACACATCTCGTCGATCATATGTTCTTTGGTATTGACGTGTCTTTCTTCAGGGAGATACCATGCTGCTCCAAGCGACTGTCCGCGAGGTACTATCGTCACTTTGAAAAGTGGATTTGCATTAGGAAGAAGCCAGCTTACGGTAGCATGACCGGCCTCATGATAAGCAGTGCTCTTCTTTTCCTCCGGAGTCATCATCATCGACCTTCTTTCGAGACCTCCGACAATCCTGTCCACCGCATCAAGGAAGTCCTGTTTATCAATGAATTCCTTATTTTTTCTGGCAGCAGTCAATGCAGCCTCATTACATACATTGGCTATATCAGCTCCTGAGAATCCCGGAGTGTGCTTTGCCACAAACTCCACATCAAAGTCCTGAGCCAGCTTAAGGTTCCTCAGGTGAACTTCGAAAATTTCCTGTCTTTCCTTCAGATCAGGAAGATCCACATGGATCTGACGGTCAAAACGTCCGGCACGCATCAATGCCTTGTCGAGGATATCAGCTCTGTTGGTAGCCGCAAGGATGATGACTCCTGAGTTTGAACCGAAACCATCCATTTCTGTAAGGAGCTGGTTCAAAGTATTTTCACGTTCATCATTTGATGAATAGCCTACATTCTTTCCTCTGGCACGTCCTACTGCATCGATTTCATCTATGAAGACGATGCAAGGAGCCTTTTCCTTTGCCTGACGGAAAAGATCACGTACGCGTGAAGCACCCACTCCGACAAACATTTCCACAAAGTCAGAACCTGAAATAGAAAAGAACGGAACATCTGCTTCTCCGGCTACCGCCTTAGCGAGAAGAGTCTTACCTGTACCCGGAGGGCCTACAAGAAGGGCACCCTTAGGAATCTTTCCACCAAGGGCTGTGTATTTCTTCGGATTCTTGAGGAAATCCACGATTTCCATCACCTCATCCTTTGCTCCATATAATCCGGCTACATCCTTGAATGTCACCTTGATAGTGTTCTTCTCTGCAAGTTTTCCCGTAGCCTTACCCACATTGAATATACCTCCAGGTCCACCTTGCCCGCCCATATTGCGGTTCATTCCACGGAACATGAACACCCACATCATGATAAGAAGAAGAGGGAAAATCAGCCATTGCAGTATAGTCCAGAGGCTTTCGTGATTTTCGATCACTACCTTTACCTGATTGCTGGCAGGAAGCTGCTCGTTAAGTTCACCGAACATTTCCTCTGCATTGAAACTTCCCGAGACGAGGAAAATGAAATGCGGAGACTTCTTCGGAATCTTTCCTCCGAATTTATCAGCATATTTCTCGACTCTGTCAGGCTTCATAGTCACACGACCCTCATATTCGTTTCGTATGAACACAACCTCCTTGATATCTCCATCGAGCCACTGCTGCTTGACTTCAGCCCATTCCTCTTTCTGAGGATTGGCTGCGCCCCCCTGATTAAAGAACATATATCCTATGCCGAAAAGCAGAAGGATATATATCCATGAGATATTAAAGCGAATTCTCACGGGTTTGTTCCCGTGAGGTGCATTATTGTTTTCTGCCATATTGCTGTATTGAATTAGTCTTCGTATGCAGTTCTCTCAGCATCTGCCCAGAGCTCCTCGAGACGATAGAATGCTCTGTAAGGTGTCTGGAATACATGTACAACGATATCGCCATAATCAAGGATTACCCAGAAGGCATTTTCCTTACCCTGAGCGCGAGCCACCTTTCTTCTGCACTTCTCTATCATTCTCTCCTCGATATTGTCAGCGATTGCCACAACCGCAGGAGTAGAATCCGCATTACATACTATGAAATGATCTGAAATTGCTGTTCCGATTGATCTGAGGTCAAGCGATACCACATCCTGTCCTTTCTTTTCAAGCATCGCGTCCGCAATGACCTTAAGTTCCTTGTTTTCCATATATTGATTTAATTGTTAATTTTGCAAAAACATCTGCAAAGATAATCAAAATCCGCACCATTACAATGAAGGCTGACATTATATGGCTTGACACGGCCGATTCGACCAATGACGAGGCCAGAAGGCACATTTCTGACATTGACAATTTGTCAGTTCTGTCAGTTCTGCAGCAGACTGCAGGTCGCGGACAAAGAGGAAATACCTGGTCAAGTTCTCCGGGCCAGAACCTTACATTCAGCATTGTGCTTAAATTTTCCGTACCAGGAATTACGGAAGAAATTCTGCCGTCGGTAAAAGCTTATAATCAATTCGTCCTGACAGAGATTGCATCCGTTTCTATGGTCAGTTTTCTTTTCAAGCATGGTATAGATGCAAAGATAAAATGGCCTAATGACATTTATGTCGGCTGCAGAAAGATATGTGGAATGCTGATAGAAAATTCCGTCAGAGGAAGCTATCTATCTTCAAGCATAATAGGTATAGGATTGAATATCAATCAGAAAAACTTTGATGTTAACATCCCGAATCCAATATCAATGACCCTATGCAGAGCAGATCAGCAGTTTGATATACATCTGTGTCTGGAAGAATTCATCGAAATATTCAAGGAGAAGCTCATCAGGTATCTTACATATCAGTCGGAGACTGAAAAAAACGATTCTTATACAGATCTGCGAGAGATCTATCTTTCGAATCTTTGGCTTCTTGATGAGCAGGCTAATTTTCATGATACCGCATCCTCCAGAGATTTCAAAGGAATAATCCGTGGACTCTCCCCCATCGGGCTGCTCCTGATTGAAGACACACAAAAAGGCGAACTCAGAGAATTCGCCTTTAAGGAAATATCTTATATTCTTTGATCACGTTATCCTCTGAGGGATGCAATGACTTCAGCCGGGTCTTCAGACTTGAAGACGGCACTACCGGCTACAAGTATTTCGGCACCGGCATCGATAAGCTGTCTGGCATTGGCCGGACATACGCCGCCATCAATTTCTATTTTTACATCCAATCCCTGGCGGTCAATTTCAGCTTTGAGAGTGCGTATGCGGTCAAATGTTTCTTCTATGAACTTTTGTCCGCCAAAACCAGCATATACAGACATCAGAATGATATAATCACAAAGATGCAGGTATGGATACAGACTCTCCACCGGCATATCCGGATTAATTACCAAACCGGATTTCATGCCTGTTTCCCTGATATGCAGAAGAGCCTGTGCCGGCTTATCCGTAGCATTAAGGTGAAAACTCAGCATTGATACACCAAGTCTTGCAAATCTCTCGATATATTTCTCAGGGTGCACTATCATCAGATGCACATCCATCGGCTTCTCAGCTGCACCTGCTATAGCTTCCACAACAGGAAAACCATATGAAATGTTAGGGACGAATACGCCATCCATTACGTCAAGATGAAAGAGGTCGGCGTTATCGTTGACTGTCTTTACATCTTTTTCAAGATGCAGAAAGTCTGCAGCAAGCATAGATGGTGCTATTTTAACCATATATAATTCTTTATCAATTACCAAAACAAAAAAGTTAACTACTTGTAATTCTGTATAAGATCTACGAGCAATGCCACGAACTTATCCAGAGAAGCCAGATCGAGGCGCTCTCCCGGCGCATGTACGCCACGAAGAGTCGGGCCGAATGAAATCATATCAAGCCCTGGGAATTTCTCAGTGAAGAGTCCACATTCGAGTCCTGCATGTATCGCCTTCACCTTAGGCTCCACTCCGAAAAGTTTCTTATAAGAAGCTACACAGGCATCTCTGACCGGTGATTCTGCTGCAGGCGCCCATCCTGGATATTCTCCCTCATGTTTCACAACAGCACCCGCAAGAACGAAGCATGCCTCCATCTTGGCGGCAGCTGCACGACGGGCAGCAGTCACGCAGCTTCTCTGGCTGGATCCGATACGTATAACACCTGGCTTGGTCATCTTGACCGATGCAAGATTTGTGGATGTTTCCACAAAATTCTCAATCTCCTGGCTCATAGAAAGTACACCGTGAGGAGAAGCGCAAAGAGCAGCGACAAGGTTCCATGCAGTCATCTCATCGATAGCAAAAGACGCATCTCCCTGATACTCAGCCGATCCCACCTTGATATCTTTCTCGATTGCCCCGTATTCTTCGATAACATCCGCTGCAAAATCCTCGAGTCGCTCGTTGATTATTTCAAGCGTGTCTTCTTCAGCTGCAATGACCGCCTTAGCTTCACGCGCAATTGCATTACGTTTGTTTCCGCCATCAATTGTCACAAGCTGCCAGTCAAGGTCCAATATGCTGTAAAGGAATCGTCCCAGAAGCTGAACTGAGTTTGCACGTCCCTTATTGATATCGTCTCCGCTGTGGCCTCCCATAGCATCCTTGACATATACTTCCTGAAATACAAAATCTTCCTGTACAGGCTCTTCCTTATAATTGAACTCAGCTGTAGTATCGATTCCTCCTGCGCAACCTACGAAAATCTCCCCCTCATCTTCCGAGTCAAGGTTCAGAAGGACCTTTCCGGTAAAGAAACCAGGCTGAAGAGCCATTGCACCGTCAAGTCCGGTTTCTTCCGATGTAGTAAAGAGGCATTCTATCTTACCGCACGGCATATCGCTGACAAGAACAGCCATCTGAGCAGCCACACCGATACCGCAGTCAGCACCAAGCGTTGTATCAGGAGCAATCATCCAGCCGTCCTTGATAATATACTTTATCGGATCCTTGGCGAAATCATGCTCTACGCCCTCATTCTTCTCGCAGACCATATCTGAATGGCTCTGAAGGACAATCACAGGCACATTCTCATAACCAGGAGCAGCTTCCTTGGTAATCAAGACATTACCTGCCTCATCTGTCTTACACTCCAGACCATTATCTGCAGCAAATTTCTGAAGATATGCGATTATATGTTCCTCGTGACCTGATTCGCGCGGAATCTTTGTAATTTCCTTGAAGAAGGACAAAACATTTTCTGTATTCATATAATTATTAGTTTTTTTACAAAGATAACATAAAAAAGAAAATCCACCCGCCTGCGAGTGGACTTTTTCTATCTTCTTGTCGGAACGAGAATCTTCTCGATATCGTTCACATACTGTTTGAATGTCTTGTCTGTTGACATCAGGTCACCTACTGTCGTGCATGCATGGAGTACTGTCGCATGATCTTTACCTCCGATTTCAGCTCCGATTGTAGAGAGAGAACAGTTTATCAGATTGCGGGAAAGATACATTGCGATCTGTCTTGCCTGAACTATCTGACGCTTTCTTGTCTTTGCCAGAAGAGTATCAAGAGTGATATTGAAATACTCACAGACAGCTTTCTGAACCTTGTCGATGGTAACTTCATTCTGCTGCTCTCCGACAATCTTCTCGGTGATCTTCTCTGCAAGCTCCACTGTAACCTCCTTGTGAGCAAGAGTTGCATTGGCAATCAGTGAGATAAGCGCTCCTTCGAGTTCACGGAAGTTAGACTTGATCCTTGTAGCAAGGAAGTGCAATACCTCATCACTCAGCTTCACACCCTCACGGAAGGCTCTTGCCTTAAGCATTTCAAGTCTTGTAGCGAAATCAGGCTTCTGAAGTTCTACAGAAAGTCCCCATTTCAGTCGTGAAAGCAGACGCTCTTCGAATGTCTCGAGATCCACAGGTGCCCTGTCCGAGGTAAATATCAACTGTTTTCCGGACTGATGAAGATGATTGAAGATATTGAAGAATGCGTTCTGAGTACCTTGTCCCATAAGATCCTGTATGTCATCCATGATCAGAACATCGATCTTCATATAGAAAGCAAGGAAGTCTGTAATCTTGTTCTTCACATGCTGCGCATCCATATACTGGGTCTTGAACCTGTTCGCAGGAACATAGAGGACCACAAGTTCAGGATATTTCTTCTTGATCTCGATACCGATAGCCTGAGCAAGATGTGTCTTTCCAAGTCCCGGACCTCCGAAAAGGAAAAGAGGATTGAATGCAGTCTTACCTGGTGACATGGATATGCTCTCTGCAGCTGTAAATCCCATCTTGTTACACTCACCTACGATGAGGTTTTCGAAACAATATACCGGATTAAGGTGTGGATTGATCTGAACTCTCTGGATTCCCGGGAAAACGAAAGGTCCAGGATTTCCTGCCTTGCTGTAAGTTTCGATTGAGATCGACTTATTGACAGGGGCGTTTCCGTGTGCAGCAGGATATACAAGAGACTGCTGCTTCTGAACAGGAGTAACGACATAGACAAGCTTTGCCATCACACCAAGCTCTTTCTTCAATGACGCCTTCAATATATCAAGATATGCACCCTCGACATATTCACGGAAGAACTCAGACGGGACCTCGACAGTCAATGTGGACTCAACCAATGACACCGGCTTGATCGGTGTGAACCAAAGGTTGAATTGCCTTGGGTCGATATTCTCCTGAATGAACCTAAGGCAGTTGTTCCATACTGATATGTGTCTTTGCTGTGTCATTTATTTCCTCCCGTCAAGTTTTAGACCCGTATCATCGAACGGGACTGCAAAGATGAGGAAAAAAAAGTAATAAAAAACAAAAAAAACTATTGTATTTTAATTTTATTTTACAGAACGAATAAAAGAATCCTTGACAAAACATTATTGTTATATCCTTATCTATCAATAAGTTACGCGCAGCAAATTATCGTAAATACCTAATAAACAAGTAAGTTATAATTTAGAAAGATTCCAATCTACCAAAATGCGGATTTTTCATTGGCTGAAGCCGTTAGAACACAGAAATTCTTAAATATTTCTTAGGATTTTCCTGAATTTTGCGGATAAGAGTATCAATATCGTTCAATAGGGTATCCACAGAATCATAAACGGAGTTATCAACAAAAAGTTTTCCGATTGTACCATCAGGATCGTTCATATTGTCCAGGAGAATCTTCATTGAAGAAATGACTCCCTGAAGATCGGACTCAGATATGGTAGTCACGACATCATTCACACCGGCGATTGTAGTGTCGGCTTTTTCTGCGATTGAATTGAGCTTACCTGAAAGAATCGAAAGATTCTCGACAAAAGCTGCGAGTTCGTCTGAACGTCCCTCGATCGTACGGGAAACCGACTGGACGCTTGCCATTGTTCTCTCAAGATGCGCAAGTGTATTGCTGATATGAGTACGGTTCTTATCTGAAAGCAAGGCATTGATTCCGGAAACGGTCACAGCAAGACTGTCCATAGTATTATTGACCTTCTGAAGAAGCGGACCGACACTGCCAGCCATGGCATCCATCAAGCCTGCCTCGAATCCAGATCTTAAAACATCACCGTCAGCGGCATATACCTCTGCAGTTCCAAGCTCGATCTTTACTCCTTTTCCTCCCATGATATCCGCACTATATATCGTCATACGTGAGTCCGACGGTATTCTGAACTCCTTCTTGATAGAACAGATGACCTCAAAATCTTCAGTCTCTGCATCATAATTTACTTCAGCCACCTTACCTGCCTTATATCCCTTTATGAATACAGGCGCGGAAGGCACAAGGCCTTCTACAGTGGAATAACGCGACGAAAGCTCGATTTCACGATTGAACAGATCCTCGCCTCTGAGATAATTGATCAGAAAAAATGATACAATCAGGATGGTGACCGCGAACAGTCCTATCTTCAACTCCTTGCTCATATTATTTATTATTTTACTATTTGAACTTTTGTTCCTGAAACCTTCACAACGAAAGCCTCAGGGAATTTCTTACGTACAGCAGGCAGAGCCTCTCTGGCAGCGGTGCTTGAAGTAAAATTACCATATATATATTTATATACGGATGAGTCCGGAGCTTTGACCGGCTTGACCTGAAGGCCTTTCAGAGAGGGGTCTCCTGCTTTGAGCAACCTTCCGAGCCCCATTATCTGTATGCCGAAATATTCTTCAGTCTCTTCCGGTTCCGGCTGCGGAATGGACTCTGCAGAAGAGGACACAGATGCATCATACTGAGTCTTGTAAGCCTTGAACGCCTTGAAAAGCCTCAGGGCAATTTCCTCCTGCCATTTAGCCGAGACCAGAAGCTGGCGCTCGTTCGGATTGGAAAGGAAGGCTGTCTCGACAAGCACTGCCGGACAAGTCATCTTTTTCAGAAGATGAAAATCATTCTGATGTATGCCCTTTCCCCATTTATGGAAAGGGTTTGTAGCCAGATTGTCCACTACCAGCTGTGCAAACAATAGGCTATGATCGAAATTCGCATGAAAAAGAAGCGAGTTAAGTATCTGATCTGCAGGAGAATCCTCTGTATAACTGGACTGATCGTCCTCAAACTGGATTACTGAGTTTTCAAGCCTTGTCAACTCAAGGTTCTCATCGAAAAGATCACGGTCAGGATTGCGAGTGTCCTTTCTTGACAATATATGGGCCGATGATCCTGAAACGGTTTTCTTGGTGTTGGCATTGCAATGAATTGAAATGAACAGGTCTGCATTGTTTTCCTGGGCTATCTTTATACGGTCTGTCAATTTCGGGAATGTATCGCCGCTTCTTGTATAAACGACCTTGACATCAGGATATTCATTCTTGATCTTTTCTCCGAGGAGCTTGGAAATCTTAAGAACAATGTGCTTCTCATCATTTTTTCTGTCAGGACCGGCTGTTCCGGGGTCTTTTCCTCCATGGCCCGGATCTATGACGACAGTCCTCAGCCCGACATCTGCAGAAGAATTCTGGCAAAGAATATGCTGGGCCGGAAGAAGCATCGCGACCATGACAAGAATTATAGTGTAAAAATGAAGTTTCAAGTTCATATAGTCATCTCAATTTGGTAATAATTGAAATTAGTTTTAAATTTGCGACTTGCAAAAATAGCAAAAACTTGCAATAACAGGAAATTATTGATGTCAATATATAAGATAGGAAAGATGAGAATGTGGCTGGCGAAATGGGGATTGGCGACGATCATGTTGCTGATACTCAGTTCAGTAGCACTATATTCTCAAGAGGACAGGAGGAACCGTCGCCAACGTAAGGATCTGAAGGTTTCGGAATCTCTTTCCGATCTTCATTTCCACTCTGATTCCCTTCACGTTCATAATGATTCCCTTATTGCAATCAATGATTCCCTCAGATTCGTAAAGGATTCCATTGCCCGGGCAGACTCCATTTTCCGCCAGGACTCTCTGTCGATGCTGAGCAAAAGTTCACTTGAAGCCCCGGCCTTTACTGTCGCAAAAGACTCTATCATTGAAGATTTCAGTAACGGAAAACGTCTCATATACTATTACGGCGACGTAAGCGTCACATACGGAAACATGAAGCTTACTGCCGATTATATGGAATATGACCTCAATTCTTCCACATTGTATGCCCGCGGAACTAAAGACACTACCGGTGTCATCAAAGGCCGTCCGGTCATGGAACAAGGCAGTTCGACCTACGAAATGGAAGAGGTAAGGTATAATTTCGAGACTAACAAAGCCAGGATCACCAATATGGTGACTCAGGAACAGGACGGAATCCTCCACGGAAAGAAGATCAAGATGATGCCGGACCGTTCCATCAATATTGCCAACGGCCGTTATACTGTCTGCGACTGTGAGGAGCCCCATTATTATCTCCATCTCAGCCGCGCAAAAGTGATGACAAAGCCGAGCCAGAAGACCGTCTTCGGTCCTGCCTGGCCAGTGATCGGAGACGTTCCGCTTCCTCTTGCATTGCCTTTCGGATTCATTCCTGACCGTCCTGACAGAGCTACAGGTATCCTTTTCCCGTCATTCGGAGAAGAGGCTTCACGAGGATTCTACCTTCGCGACGCCGGACTGTATTTCGTTATAGGTGAATACTTTGACATTGCCTTGACTACCGACATTTACACCCTTGGTTCATGGGCAGTGGACCTGAATTCACGTTACAAGGTGAATTACAAATTCAACGGAAACCTTTCACTTACCTACTCTAACGACCAGACTGGTGAAAAAGGTAGTTCCGACTTCTTCCAGTCCAAGAACTTCGGTGTCCGATGGACCCATACACAGGACTCGAAAGCCAGACCGGGAACAAGTTTCTCAGCTTCCGTGAACTTCTCCAGCCCTTCGAACAGCAAGTATAACTCGACGTCGGTGACAGAGGCACTCCAGAACCAGATCTCATCGTCGATTTCATATTCGAAAAACTGGAACGGAAAGCTCAATCTTTCCATCAATGCCCTGCACAACCAGAACTCGAAAGACAGTTCATACTCATTCACGCTCCCTAACGTGACATTCTCGGTGAGCAGATTCTATCCTTTCAAGAGAAAGCACAGGGTAGGAAAGGAGAAATTCTATGAGAAATTCTCCCTCGGTTACAATACTGCCTTCCAGAACAGGATAAACTTCAAGGCATCCGAATTCAACAAACCCGGATTCTGGGACAAATTCCAGAACGGTATGACACATACATTCCAGATCGGACTTCCGAACTTCACGGCATTCAAATACATCAATGTCACTCCGAGTGTCCAGTACGGAATGAACTGGTATTTCAAGAAGATAGAACAGGAATACAATCCTGAGACCGGCAAGGTAGAGAAGGTCGAAGGCAAGGCTTTCAGCCATTTCGGCACATCGCACAATTACTCCGGAAGTATCTCGATGAGTACCCGAATATATGGTCTCTTCCAGTTTGGAAGACACCGTAAGCTACAGGCTATCAGACATGTAGTCTCCCCTTCTCTTTCCGCTTCATTCAGCCCTGAGAAGGGAACATATTTCAATGGATACCGCACTCTGACATATACAGACAGGAATGGTCAGGTAAAGACCCAGGACTATAACGTCTATAGCGGTGCAGGTACAGGATCTCCTCCAGGCAAAGGCAAGACTGCAAGCCTCAGTTTCTCCCTCGGAAATAATTTCGAGGCCAAGGTCCGTGACCTTACAGACACGACAGGAAAAGGAACCAAGAAGGTAAAGCTTATAGACCAGCTCAATCTCTCGACAGGCTACAACTTCCTCGCTGAGGAATTCAAGATGAGCAATGTCAGCCTTACAATGTCCACACAGATCTTCGGCAAACTCGGAGTCAATGCCAGCGCCCAGCTGGACCCTTATGCCATCCTGGTGGACGCCCAGCATACTTCCGGCCAGAGAATCAATAAATTCGCCATTACTCAGGGTCAGGGACTTGCCCGCCTGAATTCAGCCAATGTCTCTCTTTCATACTCTATAAGCGGCGAAGGAAAGATAAATGGAAATGACGGCGGACAGGCTGCTGCATCCACAACAGCCAATTATACCAGAGTGTTCTATCACCCGGTGACCGGAGAGTATATCCCCGGAGGATGGCTGTATTATATGAATCCGAATTCACCGTGGAACCTTAGCTTCAACTATTCATACAGCTTCAGAAAAGGCTATCAGTTCGCCAACGGCAGACAGACAGCCAATAACAGCCATACACAGACGTTGGGTATCAACGGTAGCTTGAAACTGACTTCCCGTCTGTCCATGAATCTTACTACGGGATTTGACCTTATGGCTCTCAAGATGACGACAACACAGTTCAGTGCATCATACGACCTGCACTGCTTCAACATCCGTGTATCATGGGTTCCTAACGGTCAGTGGGAGTCGTGGACATTCCAGATTGCAGCAAATGCAGCCGCTTTGGCAGACCTTTTGAAATACAAGAAGAGCAGCAGTTACTGGGACAACAATTTCTAATAAAAAAGACAGTCGGCATTGGTTGTTATGTTTTTTTTATTACCTTTGTGAACCCCGTGCAATGGGGAATTATTTTCATTCAATTTCAATTTCCCAGAATCGCGGGAAGTTCCCAATTGATAACAATCACATTAAATATATTTTATGCACAAGATTTTCGACCTTAGGGAAATGGATATCGAACAGCTCCATTCTCTTGCAGAAGAACTCAAGATCAAGGGTTACAAGAAGCTTGAGAAGGACAAACTGATATATGATATCCTCGATGAAGAGGCAAAACTAAATGCGCAGAATGCACCGGAAAAGCCAAAGAGAGGCCGTCCTCGTAAGGAAAAGGCACCAATTGAGGCTAAACCGGCTAAACAGACTGAAGCAAAGGAGGAAAAGCCTGTAGAGAAGAAGGAAAAGAGTTCTGCAGCAAAGGCTGAGACTCAGACAAAGGAAGATAATGTAGCTACAACAGAAGCGGCAGTTGAGCAGGCCTCTCCTAAGGAGAGTGCGGAAAAAGCCGGAAAAAAGAAAAGCAAAAAACCGAAAAAAGCAGCAAAGCCTGAGGTAAAATCTCAGGAATCGGCTCCACAGACAGAGCAGGAAGAGCCAAAAATCGAAGAAACTAAAGTGGAAGTTCCTGCAAAGGAGAACGATCAGCCTGCAGCGCCAGAGAAGCAGCCAAGACAAAAAAGAGCAAGGATCCAGAAGTCACAGCAGAATGCAGAGCCTGTAAGGCAGTCTGAAGCTGTAGCTGTTACACCGGAGCAGCCTTCTGAGGATCAGAAACCGGCACCACAGCAGCAGAACAACAATCATCAGCAGAACGGAAAGCATCACAACGGCCAGAAGCAGCATCAGCAGAAAAACCGTGATAATTCTTCAGATAATCAAGCTGCCAATAACAATAATCAGCCGCGCCCGCAAGAGCAGAAACAGCAGGAACAGCGTCCTGCGGAGCCTGTAATAGAATTTGAAGGCGTTGTAGAGGCGACCGGAGTTCTGGAAATTCTCCCTGAGGGATATGGATTCCTTCGTTCTTCGGACTATAATTATCTGAACTCTCCAGATGACATCTATGTATCTCAGTATCAGATCAAACAACATGCGCTGAAGACCGGTGATACCGTAACAGGAGAAATCAAGCCGCCTAAAGCCGGCGACAAATATTTCCCACTGGTAAGGATCAAGTACATCAATGGACGTACCCCGGAATTCATACGCGACAGAATCCCGTTTGACTTCCTGACACCACTTTTCCCGGAAGAGAAATTCAATCTCCTCGGAAACGGACACAACGACATGTCATGCCGTATCGTAGACATGTTCACACCTATCGGCAAGGGTCAGCGTGGTCTGATCGTAGCTCAGCCAAAGACAGGTAAGACAATGCTGCTCAAGTCTATAGCCAATGCTATTGCCGACAATCATCCTGAAGTATACATGATTGTGCTTCTTATTGACGAGCGCCCAGAGGAGGTAACAGACATGGCCCGCAGCGTCAAGGCCGAAGTGGTGGCTTCAACATTCGACGAGCCGGCGGAAAGACACGTGAAAGTGGCCAATATGGTATTGGAAAAAGCCAAGAGAATGGTGGAATGCGGACACGATGTAGTTATTCTTCTTGACTCGATCACCCGCCTTGCCAGAGCGTACAACACTGTTCAGCCGGCATCAGGAAAGGTTCTTTCCGGTGGAGTCGATGCCAATGCACTTCATAAGCCGAAGAGATTCTTTGGAGCAGCACGAAACATTGAGGGAGGCGGCTCGCTTACTATACTTGCAACAGCCCTCACTGAGACCGGTTCAAAGATGGACGACGTAATCTTCGAGGAATTCAAGGGAACCGGCAACATGGAGCTTCAGCTCGACAGAAGACTTGCAAACAAGCGCATCTTCCCTGCTGTGGATGTAACATTGTCAAGTACCCGACGTGATGATCTGCTGTACTCCCCTGCAATTGCAAACCGCATCTGGGTAATGCGCAAATTCCTCGCAGACATGACCTGCATCGAAGCAATGGAACTTCTACAGGATCGCATGCGCCGCTGGGGAACGAACGACGCGCTTCTCCAGAACATGGATAAAGACATGTAAACCAACACATTATAAATCAAGAGCCCGGAAAGTTTTCTTTTCGGGCTCTTTTACTTGTAAGAACTGACAGAAATCCAAGAGGTTCAATTGCGGATCAACTGAAAAAGTAGGTTGGTAAGTTTAGTCTTGTTACCTTTGCGTTATGGTAACAAAGACATTATTAGAGACAATATTTCCAAGTGTCATCGTAGATAACTTTGACATCGTGTCAATCCAGCATTATCCCAAGGA
>JBGVCR010000005.1:0-3249 GCA_045118995.1 Candidatus Cryptobacteroides sp. | reverse complement strand
ACTTCAGTGGCATTTGCCACAGTCATATCGACACTGATCTACAAGGTATTATCCGGATTAAAGAAAAAGGTGCTGTTCACAACCGGTAATGCCAAACTGATTTTCTTATCAGGATTCGTGTATATGTTCATGGTGAATTTCAGAGAAAACTTTGACTTTGCTGTCAATGGAGCTATGGAGAAGACCTTCCCGCTTCCAGACATGGCAGTACCTGCCCTTGTGTTTACGATATTCGGTTATCTTTATACAATGGCGATAGATATCAAGAAGGAAAACGACTTAACTATCTAAAGAAGGAGGAGTCATGCCAATCATAGTAAACGTAGATGTAATGCTGGCAAAGAGGAAGATGTCCTCCGGAGAGCTGGCGGAGAAGGTCGGAATCACTCAGGCGAATCTGTCTATCCTCAAGACAGGCAAGGCGAAGGCCGTGCGCTTCTCTACCCTGTCTGCCCTCTGCAAGGCTCTGAACTGCCAGCCTGGAGATCTTCTGGAATATCAGCCGGGAGATGAAGATGAAAACGACGAACAATAGACACGCACCATATATAATGAAACGGACTTTAATCATATCCATCCTGCTACTCAATGCCATTACTTTGGCCGCCATCAAGCCAAATAGAGCTTACTCATATACTCCGGATAAGCTGGATCTGACTTATGAAGAATTCAAGGTCAAGACAGATGATGGTTTTATCCTCAATGTCTGGCATCTGCCGTCTGAGGGCGAGGGTACGCCAGTCATCATATCTCAGTCAGATGCCGGCAACATGGGCGACTGGTTGTACCTTGGACTGTATCTTCAGGCATATGGACTTGATGTCTGGATGTATGACTATCGTGGATTCGGACAGAGCGATGACTTCAAGATTGTTCAGAATCAGCTGTTCCATACTGAGTTTGTTCAAGACCTCGAGGCTGTTGCCGGACATGTATACCAGAAGACAGGCAAATCCCCTGCCCTACTCGGTATATCGATGGGAACGATAATCGTGAATGAATACCTGCGTATTGCTGATATTCCTGTTTCCAAAGTGGTTTTCGATGGATATGTCGCAGATCCGAAGTCATGGAATGACAAGCTTGAAGCCAATGGAAAGAAGGTAATACTTCCCGATGGTTATAAGAACAGGAAGTACAGGCAGAAGAATCACGATGTACTTTTCATAGTTTCCGAAAAGGATGCCTACTCTACCCTGTCCGATATCCCCAAGGCAGCCAAGGGAAAGCAGGTCGTCAAGACTTTCGACTGTGAACACATCTCCGGATTCTTCAGATATCCGGAGGAATACACTACTGCTGTAGTTGAATTCCTGACAAATAACAAATAACGACTATCATATGAAACGGATATTAATATCTATCCTGAGCCTTATTCCCCTCTTTGCAATGGCTCAGGAGCCACAGATCATCGGAGGATATCTCCTTGATGGGGAAGACAGCTTCGAGGAGCTGGAGGCGGCAATACTGACAGAATCAAAATCCAAAGCCAAGAAACTTGACGGCAAGGGAATGAAGATGCCGGGAGGAGTTATGGTGATGATACCTCGAAGCATCGGAAAAGAAATCGGAAGCATCGTGCAGACCAGGCATCCATTCCTGGTAAAGACCATCAGCTTTACCGTTGATGAAAACCGGATGGAAGGTTGCAGGGCAAGCATCAGGATCTACAGGATTCATGATGAGAACAACCTTGAAAACATCGTCACTATGCCGATTTATCAGGAAATCCCCAAAGCCGATAAGAAGACGACCTTCAATATCTCCCCGGAAGAGAGTCTCATCCTGGAACCTGGCGAGTATTATGTAAGTTTTGCCCTGACTGAAATCGGCAATGAAATCATGGAACGATGGGCCGATTCAGACACATGGTCGGACAAGGAGCAGAGCACGAAATACATGGAGGACAGAATCTTTTTCCCAGTATATCTCAAGACCAGCTTTATACGCAACAATTCAGAAGAGCCTCTAACAAAATGGGGAGCGAATATCGGCATTGAGGTGATGGGAATTGAAAGACGTTAAACTTTTCCCGACTAACTTTGTATATGCAACAATCCCGTTTCAAAAACGTCTTATTATCGGTAACTGACTTGAAACCGGCAGATTGAAGGTGTTATCAACATATTGAAATCAAAGTAAATAATCAGACAACAGCTGAATACAATGAAACTTATCTGGAAAATATTTGTAGGGATTCTTGCAGTCATCGGAGCATTGACTGTAGCTTTTATCATCTTCATCAACACATCAAAACTGTATTACGTAAGCATTAACTTCAATGAAAGCAACCTGGCTCGATTTGAGGAAAGAGTTGGCCTGCTCAGGACATGCGGTGCATACAGTCCTGACTCGACATTCGTTGATATTGAATACGTTAAAGACAGTGTCAGGGCAAAGGAGATCATGGATTATTTCCAGCTGGACACATTGTATGATGTTGATGCATCTACATGGGACAAAGCCCTTGCTATCGGCAAGTTTGTCGCGTTCAACATCCCTCACGAAAATCAGAAGATACAGCCTGAATATAAGAATGCCATCGGCCTCTGGGAATACACCAAGAATGTTGAACCTGCCTTCAACTGCCGCCTGCACAGTATCATGACATTTGAACTTCTGACTGCAGCAGGAATCAAGGCAAGATATATAACCTGCATGCCACAGGATGAGAATGATAATGACTGCCACGTCGTCAATGAGATCTGGCTGCCGGAAACTCAGCAATGGGTGATGCTCGACACAGACATGGGCGGCCATTATGTTACAGACCTTCACGGCAATCTGCTCTCTCTCAGACAGATGCGTGAGAAGTATATAAATGGTGAAAAGATGAAGTTCTACCCTGGCTTTGAAAAAGGAAGCTCCAAGAAGACCGACTACTATGCGTACATGGCAAAAAACACATATTGGTTCTGCTGCTGGGGTGCATTGGGATTCTATCAGGAGGATTACACAACCCTACCTCACTCGGCTCTTAGAAACAGATACTACGCCCTTGTGCCTGAAGGATTCGAGCCATTCAGGGATATAGTCTACACTGTAACTCACGATCCAGACAAGTTCTGGGAATAAACTTAAATGATATGAAAGTATTTACGAAAGAAAGCGCAGCATTTATAGCTGTCGCATTCATCATCTGGACAATCCTTGAAATCATCTACGACTTGATTACTGGGGTGACCCTTGCAGAGATGGTATCTGCAAAGTATGTTGTAGGCTATCTGGTAAGCGCGATTGTATTCGCTA
>JBGVCR010000004.1:0-22304 GCA_045118995.1 Candidatus Cryptobacteroides sp. | reverse complement strand
TAAGTCTGATTCCAATCCGTCTCATAAAGCTCTCCATTATAACCCTGTCCATACTTACGGCCCCACTGGTAAAGTTTTCCCCACTTGAAATCTGTCTCGTGATATCCGCAGTTCACCGGAGCCCAGACGGTCTGCCCGATCCTGATACCCTGACCGTGGTTTATACCGTACTCATCGACATAGTCACCTTCCTGACGCCCATATGGCCCCTGAACCACCACCAATGTATCAGACTGATTATCAAAGAGATTAGTAAAAACAACCCCGCAGCGACGCTCACAGGCTTTGGTATTACGCTTAACCTGGAAGCGGCAGTTCCTGTTATCACGGCGGTAAAAGATCCAGGACACAGTATCAGGGATATTGATCGTAAAATCAGCATCTCCCCCTACTTCTACGATAAATTCCGTCTCTTCGGAATCGAGCTCCATTGTATTGAACGGGAGAGTCATTGACCTTGGAGGTTCTGCCTCTTTCAATGTCCTGAAATGCCTGATGTCGGAGCAGATCTCGTTGCGTCCGTTACTCACATAGGCTTTATAGAGATATTCCGTTTCGTGGTCAAGAGAGTAGAGGGTGTATTCGAAGTTTTTTCCGTCTGCCTTTGCCTTGACACGATGCATATTGTCTTCGGTCTTTCCGTAGAAGAAGCCGCAGGAATATCCGTCAGCAAGGTCAGTCGAGGCCTCTGCCATCAGCACGCAGACATTGTCAGTAACCGTGGCAGACTGTGATTTGATTTTTGGGACCCATTCGAGCTCAGGCTGCGGAGCACAGGACAACAGGCACAGGATGGCGACTCCAATGCTGACTATCTTATATATGAATCCGCTGCGCTCTAGCATAACGGTCACAAAATTAGAAAAAACTCCGGGGATTCATTATCTTTGGCATCAAGAAAACGATCGGGCTATGGCAATAATAAAGGAACTCAAGGGCGACACGCCCATCATCGGGGAACGCGCGTTTCTGGCAGAGACGGCGACAATCATCGGCACAGTGACAATGGGAGACGACTGCAGCATATGGTACGGGGCGGTTCTGCGTGGAGACGTGGGAGCGATCCGCATCGGTGACCGCGTTAACATCCAGGACAATGCTGTCCTCCACGCCACATATCAGAAATCCGAATGCATCATCGGAAATGACGTGTCAATCGGCCATGGAGCCAATGTGCACGGCTGCATCATCGGAAATGATGTGATCATCGGAATGGGAGCGATCGTGATGGACAACACTGTCGTACCGGACGGGACCATCATTGCCGCAGGAGCGGTCGTCCCTGCCAATCAGACTCTTGAACCGGGCATCTGGGCGGGAATTCCGGCCAGGAAAATCAAGGACGGCTCGGAAGCGATACGCGAAAAGGCCCACGCCAATGCAGACCACTATCTGATGTATAAGAAATGGTACGAATAGCAGTCAGAATTGTTTTATTATAAATATAATAATTATATTTGCAATAAAAACGATACCATGATACTTCGTGACGAGATTTTCAATCCATTCTTCATCGGAAGATATGTAGACAAACAATATTTCTGTGACCGTGAAAAAGACACAGAAACTCTTGTCAGACATATACTTAACGGAAGGAATGTCGCATTGATTTCGCCTCGACGTTTAGGAAAGAGCGGGCTTATCCACCATACTTTTGCGCAAGATGTCATAAAAGACAGATATACCACAATATATGTAGATATATACGCTACAAAAGACTTGTGCGAGATGGTGAAAGCGCTGTCGGAGGCTATAGTAAAGGCTGTCGGACAGAAGAAGAGCTGGCACGAAAAATTCTTTTCGTTCATTAAATCTCTGAGGGTGGGGTTCCATATTGATGCTGTTTCGGGAGAACCGTCATTTGACATTGGCATCGGTGACATTGAAAATCCGGACAAGACGATCCGAGAACTCTTCGACTATATGGAGGCGTCGGAAAAACCATGCATTCTGGCCATTGACGAATTCCAGCAGATCAGAGAATACCCTCAGACAAATACAGAGGCGTTCATCCGCAGTCTTGTCCAGCAATGTTCACGGACATCCTTCATTTTCTGCGGAAGCAAGAGGCACACGATGACAGACATCTTCTACTCACCTGCAAAGCCATTCTTCCAAAGTGTCATAAGCCAGAGTCTGAAACCGATACCGATGGAAACGTATGTGGAATTTGCCGGCAGGATGTTTTCTCAGAGAGGAAAGATTCTGGACAAGGCCGCAGCCGAGGCCATATACAGGATGTTCGACGGATGCACCTGGTATATGCAGATGATGATGAACGAGATGTTCGCCCTGACAAAGGAGGGAATGACCTGCACGACAGAATACATTGACTTCGCCTGGGACAATATCATAATGGCGCAAGAGGACAGGTACCAGGCCATTCTTTACGGTCTGGCTCCAAAGCAGAAACAATTGCTTCAAGCTATCGCCAGTGACAGGACAGTGGAAGGGATCACATCTTCCGATTTCGTGAAGAGACATCGTCTGGTGTCAGCCAGTTCAGTCCAGGCTGCACTGAAGCCATTACTCAAAAATGACATTGTGACCTGCGAGGAAGGCATCTATAGAATATATGACTATTTCTTTGCCGACTATCTGGCTAAAAAATATTGACCGAAAGCACAAATTCAAGCGTTTTCGTGCTTTTGAACGGAGAAAATGATGTCGAAAGCACAAATTCGAGCGTTTTCGTGCTTTTGAACTGAAAAAATGATGTCGAAAGCACAAAAGAGGCTAAATTTGTTCTTTTGACGCAGAGGTTGAATTATATGAGAATTGAAAGCATAACATCAGCACAGAATCCTAAGATAAAGGATCTGCTAGCACTTCAGGAGAAATCCAAGGAGAGAAGGAAGAAGGGATTGTTCGTGGTCGAGGGACGACGCGAGCTGCTTCATTGTATCGAAGCGGGATATGAGCCATATACCGTATTCGTATGCCCGGAGATATTGTCCGAGGGGGATTTTGATGAGATTGGCAGGAGATGCGATTGTCCTTTCATCGAGATTCCGCAGCATCTTTATGACAAGGTGGCGTACCGCGGAGGCACTGAGGGAGTGATTGCAGAACTTCGCTGCAAGGAGATGAGCCTCGAGGCTCTGAAGCTGCGGAAGGACCCGCTGGTGGTGGTGCTGGAAGCGGTAGAGAAGCCGGGCAATCTGGGGGCGGTGCTTCGTAGCGCGGACGCATCGGGAGTGGACGCGGTGATCGTCTGCGACCCATTGACCGACATGTACAATCCTAACCTTATCCGTTCGAGCATCGGTGCTATATTCACCGTTCCAGTGGCAACAGGAACTTCTGAAGATACTATCAACTGGCTGAAAACCAATGGAATAAAAATCTACACGGCTCAGCTTCAGGATTCCGAGTGGTATTACGATACAGACATGAAGGGCGGCACTGCAATCGTCATGGGCACTGAGGCTACCGGTCTGACCGATATCTGGAGAAAGGCGGCCGATGCGCATATCAAGATCCCGATGCTGGGCAAGCTTGACTCGCTGAACGTGTCGGTTTCCGCGGCGATATTGATGTTCGAGGCAGTGAGACAGCGCAAGAGCGTGGCAAGCAACGCACTATAAATCAGACCGTTACAACAGACGCCTGCTGCACCGGATACGCAGGCATTTCGGACAAAAGCTTAAATATCAGCTATTTATGAGACACAGTAGATTCGGACTTATAGGACACCCGATAGCGCATTCGCTCTCCCCTGCTCTTTTCAAGGCCGGGTATGAGGGACGTTATCCATATGAGCTGATCGAGGGGGAGGATTTCGAGGAATCGTACAGGAAGTTCCTTGAAGAATACGACGGGATAAATGTAACGGCTCCGTTCAAGGAACTGGCATTCGCCAAGGCGGATATATTGTCCCCTGAGTGTGAGTCTGTGGGGGCGACGAATCTGCTGGTAAAGACTCCTCTGGGGGTGAAGGCTTTCAATTCGGACTTTCTCGGAGTGAGGATGTGGCTGGAGGAAGTGGCTGCCGAAGTGCTTACAGAAAAGATATCCGTTCTGATAGTCGGGTTAGGAGGAGCCGGAAAAGCGACGGCCGCGGCGGCTGAATCTCTGGGAATGAAGGTGGTCAGAATGAACAGGACAGTCAGGGATGAGAAGACCAGACCGCTTGACGATTTCAAGGAATGCTTCAGGGAGGCGGACATCATAATCTACAATATACCGACCGTCATACAGGCTCTCAACGAGCTGACAGACAAGGATTTTACACCAGGCAAACCTAAATTCATCCTGGAAGCGAACTATAAGGATCCTTCATTCGGAAAGGAGATTCTGGCAAAAATGCAGACGGCCAATCCCCTGGCACGATATACAGGAGGAAAAACCTGGCTTCTGTATCAGGCTGTGACCGGATATGAAATTTTTACAGGTGAAAAGCCTGATTTGGCCGGGATGTACGATGTTTTGTAAGAAAATATCACTATCTTGCGGAGTTTTTGGGCCAGGCCCATTTTAAAAATATATAAACGAGATATTATGTCATTGAACAAAGCTATGCTGATCGGTAACGTTGGACGCGACCCTGAAGTACGTTACCTGGATGGAAAAGACGGAAATGCAAAAGTGGCGACATTCACATTGGCCACAACCGAGAGGTACAGGGACCGTAACGGTGAAACTCGTGAAAACACAGAATGGCACAACATCGTGGCTTGGAGAAGCACAGCCGATGTAGTGGAGAGATTCGTAAGAAAGGGCACTCAGGTGTATATCGAAGGACGTCTTCGCACCCGTTCGTGGGATGACCAGACCGGAAACAAGCGATACACCACCGAAATCATAGTGGATAATCTCCAGCTCCTCGGTAAGAAATCGGACAATCCGGGAGGCCAGCAGGGAGGCTACCCTCAGCAGGGACAGACTTACCAGCAGCCGGGTTACGCACCTGCAGCACAGCAGCCTGCATATGCCCAGCCGGCACAGCCTTCATACCAGCCGCAGCAGCCTTCATACCAGCCGCAGCAGCCACAGGCATACGCACAGCCTCAGCCGGCACAGCCTGTGAACATCGCCAACGACGGTCCGGAGGACGATCTTCCATTCTAAGAGCCGGATGCAGCAAAACCCCAACACTCTGATAATTAACAGAATAACAACACAATAAAATGAAACTTGATGTAGTACTCGGCCTCCAGTGGGGCGACGAAGGAAAAGGTAAAATCGTGGATGTGCTCGCAGGAAGATACCCTGTAGTGGCACGTTTTCAGGGTGGTCCTAACGCAGGACACTCACTCCATTTTGATGGAAAGAGCTTCGTTCTCAGGTCTGTTCCGTCAGGAATCTTCAGAGATGACGCAAAGAACATCGTAGGTAACGGAGTGGTTCTCGACCCTATCACTTTCAAGGGTGAATGCGACAATATCGCTGAAAAGACAGGAATTCCTGTAACAGAGCGTATCGTCATTTCAAAGAAGGCCCACCTCATCCTTCCTACACACAGACTTCTCGATGCAGCCAACGAGGCTGCAATGGGCAAGGGCAAGATCGGCTCGACCCTCAAGGGAATCGGCCCGACTTACACCGACAAGATCAGCCGTCACGGTCTCCGCGTGGGAGACATCCTCGCATCAGACTTCGCTGACAGATACGCAAAGCTCCAGAACAGACACATCACCCTTCTTAACCAGATGGGATTTGAGTGTGACCCACATGCAGAGGATGCTCAGTTCATGGAAGCAGTGGAGTTCCTCAAGAAGTTCGAACTCGTTGACTGCGAGTACTATATCAACGACATCCTCAAGACTCAGGATGTCCTCGCAGAGGGTGCACAGGGATCGATGCTCGATGTGGATTACGGTTCATATCCATTCGTGACTTCATCGACTACCTCATGCTCAGGTGCCTGCGTAGGACTTGGAGTGAACCCTCACCTTATCGGACGCGTGTTCGGTATCTTCAAGGCATATTGTACAAGAGTCGGCAGCGGTCCGTTCCCTACAGAGCTCTTCGACGAGACCGGAGAAAAGATCCGTGCCATCGGACACGAGTTCGGAGCTGTTACAGGACGCCCACGCCGTTGCGGATGGCTCGACCTGGTAGCTCTCAAATATGCAGTCATGATCAGCGGCGTGACTGACCTGATCATGATGAAGTCAGACTGCCTCGATACATTCGAGACCATCAAGGTCTGCACATCTTACATAGTGGACGGAAAGCCTTCAGACCAGTGGCCATTCGACACATATGCTGACATCCAGCCTGTTTACACTGAGTTCAAGGGATGGAACAAAGATCTTACTCACTGCCGCGCCGAAGAGGAGCTTCCACAGGAGTTCCGCGACTATATCGCATTCATGGAGCAGTATCTCGGAGTTCCTATCAAGATCATTTCAGTAGGTCCTGACCGCGAGGCTACAATCGAAAGATAAGATCTACACCGACAGATGAACAAGGACGTTCCTGCAAAGGAGCGTCCTTTTCGTTTATTGCGGCCCGGGCAAAAAGAAATTTTGGCAAAAAAGAGAAAAAAGTTAACGGACGGAAACGATTTTCGAGTATCTTTATAGGATTAATCGAAACACACACTACGAAGAATTTGTAATTCAACAAAATATATGGAAAGAATCATCGAATGCGTGCCTAATTTCAGCGAAGGCCGCAACATGGAAGTAATTGATGCCATTGTAGCATCGATTGAGAAATCAGGTGGAGTCAAAGTTCTGGACGTGGACCCGGGCGAAGCCACAAACCGTACGGTAGTGACTTTCGTCGGCAGTCCTGAAGCAGTCGTAGAAGCTGCATTCCAGGGAGTGAAGAAGGCCGGCGAACTGATCGATATGCGCCAGCACCACGGAGCGCACCCACGCTCAGGAGCGACCGACGTTCTTCCGCTGATTCCTATTTCCGGAGTCACACTCGAGGAATGCGCGCAAATGGCAAGAAAGCTTGCAGAGCGCATCTACACAGAGCTCGAAATCCCATGCTACTGCTACGAAGCTGCCGCTCAGAAGCCTGAAAGAAAGAATCTTGCAGTATGCCGCGCAGGAGAATATGAGGCTCTCCCTGAAAAGATGGGCGACCCTTCACGCTGCCCTGATTTCGGTCCAGGCCAATATACTGAACGCGCAGCTCAGGCCGGCGCCACCAACGTCGGAGCCCGCGACTTCCTCATCGCAGTAAATTACAATCTCAACACTACATCCACCCGCCGTGCCAACGCCATCGCATTCGACGTTCGCGAGAAAGGACGTCCAAAGAGAGAGGGCAACCCGATCACAGGAAAGATCGTAAAGGACGAGAACGGCAAGACCGTAATGATACCGGGCACTCTGAAAGGATGTAAGGCAATCGGCTGGTTCATAGACGAATACGGCATCGCCCAGGTGTCAATGAACATCACTGACATCAACACTACCCCTCTCCATATCGCCTTTGACGAGGTATGCCGCGCAGCTCAGGCACGTGGTCTGCGCGTAACAGGTACCGAGATCGTCGGTCTCGTGCCTAAACGCACCCTCATCGAGGCAGGACGCTATTTCCTCGAGAAACAGCAGCGTTCGACAGGTATCTCAGAGGAAGAGATAATGAAGATCGCAGTGAAGTCAATGGGACTCGACGACCTCAAGCCTTTCGAGCCAAAGGAGAAGGTGATCGAATATCTCATCGAGGATCCTGCAGAGGCAGCGGCAAAGGAAAGACTCGTGCGCATGACATGCAAGGGATTCGCCCTCGAGACTGCATCAGAGTCACCTGCACCGGGCGGCGGATCGATCTCAGCATATATGGGAGCGCTCGGAGCAGCCCTCGGAACAATGGTAGCAAACCTCTCATCCCACAAGGCGGGCTGGGACGCACGCTGGAAAGAGTTCTCAGACTGGGCAGACCAGGGTCAGGCACTTATGACCAGACTTCTCGCCCTGGTGGACGAAGACACAGTAGCATTCGACAAGATAATGGCAGCCATCGGCATGCCTAAGGGCTCTGAGGAAGAGAAGAAGGCACGCGCAGAGGCAATGGAAGCCGCCACTCTCTACGCTACAGAAGTTCCGCTCAAGACAATGAAGGCGGCCCTGGAAGTCTTCCCTATTGTCCGTGCAATGGCAGCCGAGGGCAATCCTGCATCGGTATCTGACGCCGGAGTAGGTGCATTGGCAGCACGTTCTGCCGTCCTCGGAGCACAGCTCAATGTCCGCATCAACGCAGCCGGTCTGAACGACCGCGAAGCAGCAGAACGTCTCTGCGCAGAAGCTGCTGAAATCGCAGCAAAGGCAATCGCAGAAGAGACTGAAGTACTTGAAATCGTAAACAGCAAGATATAATGAACACATTCCACGAAGACATATTGGCTGGTATCCCGGCAATCCTTCCACAGCCGAAGCCATACGACACGACAGTGAACCACGCCCCTAAGCGCAAGGAGATCCTGAGCGCAGAGGAAAAAGTGCTGGCCATCAAGAATGCCCTCAGATACTTCCCTGCAGAAAACCACGAGGAACTTGCAGCAGAATTTGCCCAGGAGCTGAAGGACTACGGCCGCATCTACATGTACCGTCTGCGTCCCGACTATGAAATGTATGCCCGTCCGATCGACGAATACCCGGCAAAGTCAAAGCAGGCAGCAGCCATCATGGCAATGATCCAGAACAATCTGGACTACCGCGTGGCACAGCATCCGCACGAACTGATCACCTACGGAGGTAACGGAGCCGTATTCCAGAACTGGGCGCAGTACCGTCTCGTGATGCAGTATCTGGCGACAATGACAGACGAGCAGACCCTCGTCATGTACTCAGGCCACCCTCTCGGACTCTTCCCAAGCCACAAGGACGCCCCTCGCGTGATCGTGACCAACGGAATGGTGATCCCGAACTACTCGAAGCCTGACCATTGGGAGAAATTCAACGCACTCGGAGTATCACAGTACGGCCAGATGACAGCCGGCTCATACATGTACATCGGCCCTCAGGGCATCGTGCACGGAACCACCATCACAGTGATGAACGCTGCACGCAAGCAGCTCAAAGCCAGAGGCATAGAGGGCACAGAGGAGAACATGAAGGGAATGCTCTTCATCACAGCCGGACTTGGCGGAATGTCAGGAGCACAGCCTAAGGCCGGAGTGATCTCAGGAGTGGTCAGCGTATGTGCCGAGGTCAATCCACACGCTGCTCACAAGAGACACAGCCAGGGCTGGGTGGATGAAATCCACGAAGACCTCGACCAGCTCATCCCTCGTATCCGCAAGGCCGTAGCCGACAAGGAAGTGGTGTCAATCGCATATCAGGGCAATGTCGTGGACCTCTGGGAAAGACTCGCAGACGAAGATATCAATGTCGACCTCGGATCAGACCAGACATCCCTGCACAACCCATGGGCCGGCGGATACTACCCTGTAGGATACAGCTATGAGGAATCCAACAGAATGATGGCAGAAGAGCCTGAAAGATTCAAGGAATGCGTACAGGAGTCTCTCCGTAGACATGCCGCTGCCGTAAACCGCCTGGCAGACAAGGGAATGTATTTCTTCGACTATGGCAATGCCTTCCTTCTCGAAGCGTCACGCGCAGGTGCAGACGTACTCCGCGAAGACGGACGTTTCCGCTATCCATCCTATGTTCAGGACATTATGGGTCCTCTCTTCTTCGACTACGGTTTCGGTCCGTTCCGCTGGGTATGCATGTCGGAGAATCCTGAAGACCTTGCCAAATCCGACGCCATCGCAGCGAAAGTCCTGAGAGAGATCATGACAGAGGCACCGGAAGAGATCCAGGGCCAGATGATGGACAATATCCGCTGGATCGAAGAGGCCGGAAAGAACAATCTCGTCGTAGGCTCGCAGGCCCGCATCCTCTATGCCGACTGCGAAGGCCGCACAAAGATCGCTCTTGCATTCAATGAGGCGATCCGCAACGGTGAAATCACCGCTCCTATCGTCCTTGGCCGTGACCACCACGACGTATCCGGAACAGACTCACCTTTCCGCGAAACATCCAACATTTACGACGGTTCGCAGTTCTGCGCCGACATGGCAGTCCACAATGTCATCGGTGACGGATTCCGCGGCGCCACATGGGTATCGATCCACAATGGCGGCGGCGTAGGCTGGGGAGAAGTCATGAACGGAGGATTCGGAATGGTCATCGACGGAAGCGACGACTCAGACCGTCATATCAGAGAAATGCTCCTGTGGGATGTGAACAATGGTATCGCACGCCGCAGCTGGGCACGTAACGAGGGCGCGATGAATGCCATCAAGCGTGAAATGGAACGCACTCCAGGCTTGAAGGTCACTCTGCCTAACCTCGCAGATGAAGATATGATCAGAAAGCTTTTCTAACGTCTCAATGAATGTGAGCCGCCATAGATGACTCTGAGGCTCAGGCCGGCGCTGTTGCGATAGACTTTTCCCAAGTCCCCATAAGCTCCGACCACAAAAGCCACCGGTATATTTGTCACTTGCTCTGAGAGTTCCACCTCCAGGGCGAGTGACAATTGTTTTGGACGGGATGCAAAGACTCCCTGATCACCGCCAAAATAACGGCCCCAATTGGAGCTGCAGGTAGCCTTGAAAGAATAGGGAACCTGCCAGGCAAGACCTTTCAGGCCTATATGATGGGCCCTTACTCGATTGGACACGATTCCGCGGGTGATACCATCCTCACCCGGTGCAAAAGGGATCATGAGCGGAAGACACATGGCACGGCCATAATATGTCCAACCGGAGCGATATTCGCTGTTATTGAAATAATCATCCTTTCCTCCCGGCACTATCCTGCCATAATAATGATGGTCAGGGTCCTGCCAATAGACATATTTGCCGTAATCCTTCGACATCTCCTCTTCTGTGGCAGGCCTGTCGTGGACCGGGCCGCTCTGCCAAGTGGTATTGGCAAATTCATACAGCACCTCATTGACAAAGCGCTGCTTTTCTTTAAATGAGAATCTCAGTGTATAGACTCCGTCAGGGAAAGGCTCCAGCTTGATTATCTGTCCTCCATCCTCAAAGGGGAGATCATACTGGAAGACCATGTCGAAGGCAGCTGCACGCCAGGTCAGACGGACATATTCACGACCAAGATGATTGCCGAGAGCATTCAGCTGATCTGAGAGCGTGGCATCACCACCTCCGCGCTTTGCAAGTATCACCTTCACGTAATCCTGGAATGAAGAAGGGCGCCTTCCATCTGTAGGCGAAACTCCACCCCACTGGGCCCAATGATCAAGTCCGGCCTCGAAATCCACCTTTCTGCCTAAAGCTACCTTGAAGGCAAATGACTTGTTATGTATCATCGCACCGCTTATATAACGGGGATCATTCATCTGATAATGAGCGAAATTGCCCCTGATTCCGAACCAATGTCCCTTCTCGAACCAGATCCAGTCCGACCATGCATTCAGCCCCGGCATATTACGTGCATTGCCGGTAAAGAGGATATTGCCCCCTGTCAATGAGAGAGCTCCCAGTTCACGTTCACGCGGCTTCATTCCCACATCCAGATGCAGCATCTTCCATCCGGCGGAAACATAGAGTCTGTCCACGATACCATTCACTCCCCCGGACTTCCAGGTGCTTGCGGTCATCGCCTGAGCGGCGAGATTGGTCCCGGTCTCGAAGAATATGCCATTGTCAGCCTTGTACTTCAGATCCGCGCCTGCTGTCAGGACGGCGGCAGAAGTATAGGGCAATATGCCGTCATGTCCGGTTCTTTGCCAGAAAGGAAGGTACCCGGCGGTACTTCCATTCAGATATGCATTGCCTTCCCATTGGAAAGTCCAGCCAGGTTGAGCAGAAGCAGATACAGAAACAAGGGCCATGACACAGAATGCCCAAATATATAGGAAACAATTATTTCTCTTCATACCGGCAAAGATAACCATATATTTCATATATTTGTATGATTGAATAATATCTAAAAGAATATGGACCATATAATTTCACACAAGACTCTATCGATTGAAACAGTCAAATCCATTATTTCTGAAGGCGCTCGTCTGAGCCTTGGCAAAGAAGCTGAAGAGGCTATCGTAAAATGCCGTAAATTCCTGGACACCAAGATGGAAGACATCGGAAGACCGGTTTATGGAGTGACCACTGGATTCGGTTCTCTCTGCAACATCACCATTCCTGCCGAGGATCTTTCGCAGCTCCAGCATAATCTCGTAATGTCCCATGCCTGCGGAACCGGCGAAACAGTACATCCGGAAATCGTGAAGCTCATGCTCCTGCTCAAGGTGCAGTCGCTGTCTTACGGCTACTCGGGAGTGCAGCTTGTCACAGTGCAGCGCCTGATCGATATGTTCAATAATGATATCCTGCCTGTAGTATACCAGCAGGGTTCGCTTGGAGCATCCGGCGACCTGGCTCCTCTGGCACATCTGTGCCTGCCGCTAATCGGTATGGGAGAAGTGAACTACAAGGGCGAGGTACGTCAGAGTGCTGACGTGTGGGCTGAATTCGGATGGGAGCCTATCAAGCTCAAGTCCAAGGAGGGACTCGCGCTCCTTAACGGAACGCAGTTTATGAGTGCCCATGCGGTATGGTCACTTATCCAGGCTGAAAGGCTTTCCGACTGGGCTGACAAGATCGGTGCAATGTCTTTGGAGGCATATGACGGAAGGATCGAGCCTTTCTATCCACAGGTTCATGAGGTACGCGCACATAAGGGACAGATCGAGACGGCTGCAAGATTCAGAGAACTTCTCGAGGGCAGCGAGATCATCAAGCAGAAGAAGGTACATGTCCAGGATCCATATTCATTCCGTTGCATCCCTCAGGTGCACGGAGCATCAAAGGATACTATCAGGTATGTGAAATCAGTGATCGAGATCGAGATCAACAGCGCAACTGACAATCCGACCGTCTTCCCAGACGAGGATCTGATCATTTCAGCAGGTAATTTCCATGGTCAGCCTATAGCGATTCCGATGGATATGCTTACCCTGGCTCTGTCGGAGCTTTCAAATATCTCTGAGCGTCGTATCTACAAGCTGATTTCAGGTCAGAGAGGCCTTCCTAATTTCCTTGTGGCCAAGCCTGGACTTAACAGTGGCTTTATGATTCCTCAATATACTGCGGCATCGATTGTGAGCCAGAGCAAGGGGCTCTGTATGCCGGCTTCTGCGGATTCGATTCCGTCGTCACAGGGTCAGGAGGATCATGTGAGTATGGGTGCCAATGCTGCTACGAAGCTTGTACGCGTGGTGGAAAATACTGAGAGGGTTCTTGCTATCGAGCTTTTCAATGCTGCCCAGGCCCTTGAGTTCCGTCGTCCACTCCGTTCGTCATGGAGTATCGAGAAGATCTTTGCGAAATATAGAAAGATCGTTCCGTTCATTGACGATGACCGATATATGCATCCTCTTATCGAGAAGTCTGTAGAGTTTATCAGATAGAACTGCACCGGTGGTATGATATTCCGGAGACCCCCGCCTCCCTAACGGGAGGCACCCCCTAGCCGGGGGTGGCATGTCTCCTCCATATCATTACCACCGGTAAAGCATTTAATAAATAGTGATATGAAAACAGTCATTTATAATATAGGTACATTAGCGGGAATACTGCCTGAGGGGGTGTTGAAGCTGGAGGGTGCGCAGATGAATGAGGTGAAATGCATCGAGAATGCATACCTCGTAATCGAAGACGGTATCATCACTGAATTCGGACCAGACAAGACAAGATGCTCAGATTCAAACGCACCTTCCGCTGTCACTACAAGCGAAGGGACATCTAAAATTTTGCGCGAAGCACCCGCTGTCATTTCGAGCGAAGCACCCGCTGTCATTTCGAGCGAAGTCGAGAAATCTCCTGAAGAAACAGAATACATCGACGCAAAGGGCGGCTTTGTGATACCGACATTCTGCGACTCGCACACCCACATCGTCTATGCGGGATGTCGTGACGGCGAATTTCGGGATAAGATCGCAGGACTGAGTTATGAGGAAATCGCCGCACGTGGAGGTGGAATCCTAAATTCTGCTGACCTGCTTCATAATACTTCTGAAGAGGAGCTCTACAGACAGTCAATGGAGCGTGTGAATGAAATAATGGCAATGGGTACGGGAGCAGTAGAGATCAAGAGCGGATACGGTCTGAGCGTCGAAGATGAGCTGAAGATGCTCCGTGTCATCAGAAAAATTAAAGAGACTACACCGCTTACTGTAAAGGCGAATTTCCTTGGGGCACATGCTGTAGGTCGTGCATACCGCGGACGTCAGAGTGAATATGTAGATCTCGTATGCAACGAGATGCTGCCGAAAGTGGCAGAAGAAGGCCTTGCAGACTATGTGGACGTGTTCTGCGATGCCGGTTTCTTTACAGTGGAAGAAACTGCCAGAATCCTTGAAAAAGCGGCCGAATACGGCATCCGTCCGAAGATCCACGCTAACGAACTGGAAGTATCTGGCGGAGTGCAGGTCGGAGTTAAATACAATGCCCTTTCAGTGGATCATCTTGAAAAGACTACAGACGCAGAAATCGAAGTACTCAGAGGCAGCGGAACAATGCCTACAATGCTTCCGGGCTGCTCATTCTTCCTCGGAATCCCTTACGGCAACGCAAAGGGATATATCGAAGCAGGTCTGCCAGTCGCTCTCGCTTCAGACTATAACCCGGGCTCGAGCCCAAGCGGAAATATGCGCTTTGTAATGGCCCTTGGATGCATCCGTATGCGCCTGACACCGGAACAGTCATTCAATGCATGCACGATCAATTCAGCGTATGCAATGGGAGTGAGCGATATCTTAGGATCGATAACCATCGGAAAAAAGGCCTCACTCATAATAACGAAGCCAATTCCTTCACTTGCTTTTATCCCTTACAGTCACCAGACACCGATAATTGAAAAAGTGATACTTTCATAACAAGAACATCCTAATAGTTACAGCCCGGAATACAGTCGTTATTCCGGGCTGACTATTTTATAGAGGATGAGGTATATGCAAAAAAAGAGGTCGGCAAATTGCCGACCTCTGATTTTGTATTAGGATGGAATTACTCCATTACAACTGATACCTGGAAGTGTACGTTATGTGCAACATATGCAGCATCCTCCTGTGAACCATCAGGACGAGCGCAGATGCGGCTCTTCATAACAGCTGTGAAGTCAGCCTTGTACTCCTTAACTACAGAGTCGTCACCGTAGATAGTGAGAACACCAGTTGTTGCATTGTAATCATACTTGTTAGAGTTGATAGTTACAACGCCTTCCTCAGTCTCGTAGTAAACGCCTCTTGGACCGAGAACAACCTCTACGATCTTTTCGCCCTCAGCACCATAGATCTTCTGAGCATAAGCAGAAGCCTGAGCGAGAGTTGCTGCTGATGTATCAAGGAGGTTAGCCTTAGCAGGCTCAATTACACTTGTAAGTACGAGGTTCTCGTATACATTTACATATGTATTCTCACGATGCTTGCGCTCCTTGCTGATATTTGAACCAGTAAGTGTAAGAGGATCGATTGTAACGAGCTCGAGTGGCATAGTCTCACCAAGCTTGTAACCGTTAACATAGAGAGTTGCCTTAACAGCTACCTCAAGACCTCTGTACTCAGCCCAATCAAGGATGCTACCAGCCTCAAGATAATGGAATGTTGCAGCGCCTTCCTTCTCGTAAACGTTTGCTGATGTTCTGCTGAGGACAACCTCATTAACTGGAGATACAACCTCGAAATCAACATAGTAGAAGTGATCGCTTACAGTCTTACCATTTACATTGAAATACTTAGCAAGGTCAGACTTAACGATATTGTAACGATCAGCGATCTCACCCTCTGCGATTACATATGGAGTCTCAGCATCGAAGTGTACGTAGTCCTCTGAGTAGAGAAGCTCTACCTGTGGGATTACTGCATTACCCTTGATTGTGAAGTTAACTGGAACACCATAGCAAGTGTTAGCTGTGAATGTAATTACATTCGGCTCGTCAACCTTGATAGTGATCTCACCAGCCATTGCCTTCTCAACATCGAGGAATGCCTGAACTCTTTCCTTAGTGAATGTAGTGATACCAAGTGCAGCAGCACCATTAACCTTCTGGCTTGAGTAGAAGAGATCCTGCTCTGTGAAGCTTACCCACTCGTTAGACCAGTAGTTATCAGCAGACTTAGCATCCTCGTAGCCGAAGTACTTCTGCATTTCCTTGAATGCTACCTTGTAAAGAGTATCAGCTGATGCGAAGAAGTAAGGCTGACCACCTTCGAGTGCGAACTCAACCTCTACCTCAGGGATATTAATCTCAGCTGGCATACCAACGAGGTTAACAACCATTGTGAGAGTATAGTCAACGTGCTCAGTAGCATTTGTTGAAGTAAGTACTACCTTGTAAGAGTTGTTCCAGCTATAGAGACCTCCGTCAAGACGGATATCTGCCTTTCCTGCCTGTTCATTGTTTTCAACAAAGAATGGAAGAGTTTCAGTAACATCCCAAGTACCCTCGGCATTCATTACATAAGACTGGATTTCATCATAGCCATATGGCATTACCGACTTAAGGTTAACAACTGGACCACCAACTGCTGTATAAGCTACACCTGGAAGTACATAGTCATTTGCACGATTAAGCTCCTTAGCAACTGTCCAAGTGTCAGTAACCTCCATGTCAACTGCAACCTGTGCATTTGAAAGAACGAATGCATAAGTAAGAGTGCAAAGTGAATTACCGCAAGTAAGGTCATACTTAACAGTTGACTGCTTGCCTACATTGTCAAAGCTTACGCCTTCCTTAACTGTATAAGTGAAATCATAAACTGGATTTCCACCCATGATGTTGAAGTACTGGTCGATGTGGATAGGACCTTCCTTAACATCCATGGTACCATCGTGGTTGAACTCGTTCTCAGTATCAACAAGAGTGATATCTGTATCGATAGTTACATCATAACCGAACTCGTTGATCATATAATCAACATCGAAGAAAGAAGCAGGCTCAGTCTGCTGAACAGGGAGGAATACTACCTCTGGGCAGTAAGCTGTCTTAGCAGTCTTGCTATCGTTGCAAACCATCTTGTAAGAGATAACCTCATTAGCAGTAGCAAGCTTCTCAAGCTCTGGAACGTAGAGAGCCATCACGAACTCAGCACCCTGCTCAGCAGGAACGAGGTTAGTGAACTCAGTTGTACGTGTGTTAGTCTCATCGTCAAATACGAGAGCTGCGCTATAGATGCCTTCCTCAGGGTTAGTGTAGAAGTCATTAACGAAGTTCTTAGCGATAACTGAAACGATGATGTACTCACCCTCAGCTACAACGTCTACGATCTCAAGGTCAGCAGCCTCACCACGAGTCTGAACACCCTTTACAACGAAGTCGAGAACCTCTGGAGTCTCAGCGATAGACTCAGCTACCTTCACAGCATTCTCAGCCTTAACGAGATACTTGAGATCTGAAGACTTAGCAAGAATAGTAGGGTAAGCCATAGAACCTCTCTCAGAAACAACAGTAGCCCAGTCGAGAGTAGCCTTATGATCTGAATACTCAGGAACATATACGAGGCTCTGAACGCGGAGGTCAAGAGAATTGTACTTAGCATAAAGCTCAGCGATCATAGATGCATGCTGCTCGAGAGTAGCCTCTACTGCAGTAAGTCTGTCAGCAAGACCGTCGATCTCTGCACCGAGAGTTTCCTTTACATCCTCGATTGCCTCAGCAAGCTCAGCCTTAGCTGTGTTAAGCTCAGTCTCAAGAGCTGCGAGCTCAGCTGTCATCTCATTCTTGAAGTCATCAACATAAATCTGAAGAGCGTCGATCTTCTTGTTGATTTCCTCATCAGCAGTAAGAAGCTGTGAAATCTTGTCATCAAGCTCCTTCTTGTTGTTTGTGATAAGTGCGAGAGCAGCCTCAACGTCAGCAGCGTGAACAGCCTCAAGCTCAGTTACCTTTGCGAGGAGAGCCTCAACCTGCTCCTTAGTGTACGCGATAGCGTTTGCCTCAGCCTGAGCAGCTGCAGCCTTAGCATCCTTTGCCTCAGCCATAGCGTCATCTGCAGCCTTCTGTGCAGCAGCAAGACGAGTATCAAGGTTAGCGAGCTCGCCCTTGATTGCCTGGATTGCAGCTGCATTCTCTGTAGTCTGTGCCTTTACGTCCTCGATTTCACCGACAACGTCATTACAAGCCACAAACGTGCTTACTGAAAATGCCATTGCGGCCATCAGCATAAATGCACTGAAAAATTTTTTCATAATGAGTTTGAAATTTAATGTGATTGTTAATAAATATTGTAGTATATCTGATTACTCAAGTGTGCACATTACGACACGGTTCTTAGCATTCTCAGCGAATGGCTGTACAGTGTCACCCTTATATGCAGTCATGATTCTTGACTCCTCCACTCCGAGCTTAACGAGACGATCCTTAACTACCTTTGCACGAGCAGCAGAAAGCTTCTCATTGCCCTTAGGAGTACCAGTCTCTCTGTCGGCGTAACCTACGAGGGATACATTAAAGTCTGGATTTGCCTTCATCCACTCAGCAAGCTTAACGAGCTTAGCGTCCTCAGCCTTGCGGATATAAGTAGAACCGATGGTGAAGAATACGTTGTCTGAATTCTCAGCAGCCTTTGCAGCGCGCTCAGCAGCAGCCTTCTCAGCAGCGAGTCTCTCAGCCTCAGCCTTCTCTCTTGCAGCCTTCTCAGCAGCAGCCTTCTCAGCAGCAGCCTTCTCAGCAGCGAGTCTCTCAGCCTCTGCTTTTGCTGCAGCCTCAGCAGCAGCGGCAGCAGCAGCCTCAGCAGCAACCTTCTCAGCATATGCTACAGAAGGACGAGTATTCTTTCCGAAACGGAATGAAAGGCCGGCGAGTACATTGAACTGCCAGTCTACATTCTCAGCCTTCTTTGAATTGAACTTGTCAGAAAGGATGTTTGTATTTCCTTCTATACCGAGGCTTACGCACTCACCAAGACGGAAATCGATTCCGAGACCGGCGCGTCCTACAGGAGCGAAGATCTTGCTGTCCCAGTAGTACTCGAGCTGATCCTTGTATGGAGCAGCCTGCTCGTTATTGAATCCGTAGCCAGCACCTACTCCGGCGAGGATGTATGGGCTAACCACTCTCTTGTGATTAAAGCCACCGAAAACACCAGCGAGGTCGAGGATGTAGTCTGCATTCAGCTGTGCGAACTGGTATGCATATCCCTGATATCCCTCTGGAAGAAGAGCTGCGCCCTTGCCCTGCCAGCCACCGAAGCCGAAGCGTACGCCCATTGCATGGTGGAAGCGATAAGTAGCAGAAAGCTGTGCAGCTGGTGAAAGAAGAGTCGAGAACTCGCTCTCACCGCGCGTATGCGCTACACCACCCTGAACATTAAGGCTCCAGTGCGGGCGGAACTCGAGAGTCTCGTCTGTCTTGCTCTGCTGAGCAGAAGCAACGCCGCCCAAAAGAAGCAGCGATGCAGCGATCATCGTCAGTCGTTTCATCTTTATTATAAATTAGTTAGTTGTTTATAGTTCAATCAATTATCTTGCCACAATCTCCTTGCCGTGCACAATAAACACGCCAAGAGACGACTGGACAAAACACTATTAATACACAAAGGTAATCAGATTTTTTGATTTTGGCAATAAAAAAATCAAAAATCCGTTACTTAAGTCCTTGCTCCAACATTAAAACGGAGCAGGGAATCCGATCGCACTCAAGAGTCCGAAGACCCAGAGAGCAGCGCCAATCACGAGCAAGCATACTAACGTGATAACCACCTTCTTCCAAGGCTCCAATCCTTTCTTATACGGATCCTTGAGTCTCATCTTAGGAAACTTCGCGATATCAGTAAGAGTTTCTCCGAAAGGAATGCTCACCTTCGAGGCTGCATTGACCGCCCAACCGTTTGCATTAAGGAGCGGAGCGATATTGCGTCTGCGGAGCTTCATCCAGGCCATTATCATCGCAGGACCGGAAATACAGAGCATGATTCCCACGAAAAGGAGAATATACTGGTACCATGCAAGGCCTTTGAGACTATCCATCAATCCGGAAAGCGCTGCTCCGATCATTCCGAAAGCCACACCGATTGCCGCAAATATTCCGGCGAACTTGGCGATATCGAAAGGAGGAGCGACAGCAGGCTTGCCGTCGGCCGTAGCTGGCGGAACTGCTGCAGGAGCGGCATTGATCTTGGCATTGGCGTCAGCCATAATCTTTGCGTCCTTATCAGCCGCACTCTTACTTATCAGGTCTTCTATGGTCTTGGCCATCCTGCGGTAAGGCGACCAGAACGCCTGCGATATGCTTATAGGATTCTCTATCACCTTGGTAATGACCGCATCCCATTCGACGCCGGCATTGTCATAATAGACCGCATTCTTTCCTACGATCAGATCACCTACATCTCCTACTGTAACGGCTGCAACGATATTGAGCTTTGCTGCAGAGGTCTTCGATGTACAGTCACAATATATAAGGAACATGCCGCTTGTCGCAGCAGAGGCATTGTGCTTTGCCATGTCATGTACATTCATACAAAGACGGCACTCCCTCTGGTCGACGATCAGACGTCCTGACTGGAATATTGCAGAAACGCCCTTGTCCTTCTTATAAAAGTCATTCAGGGTCACGAAGTTTCTGAGGAGTCTGTAGAAATCGCGAAATATGTGAAGGAACTTGTCCACCATGTCGATATTGGCAGCTTCTTCAGCGAGGGCGGCATCCTGGGCCACAAGCTCGAGCAGCGCCGCCTTCTTGTCCTGAGCGAGGAAGGTCCTGACAGCTTCGATTCCAAGGGACTCCACTGCAGCTCCGGCTTTAGAGGCCTTCCAGGTGGTATATGCTGTGAATCTTGCTCCGAGTGCGTTCCAGTCATCCTCCAGAAGGATTTCGGTGTCAAGAGCCGGCTTGAGGATTTCGAACTTGGCTGCCCAGGCAGGATTGAGAGGCTGTGTCAGGTCGATAGCAGCCTTGCCTGTAACGCGGGCAATCGGATAAGCGGCGATATCATCAGCCTTTGCAGTGAGGTTTTCCGCACTGATGGATTCGATGCGGGATGTCTGCACATCAAGCGCGGCTGTGCTGTCTGGCGAGAACGCAGCGAGACGCGAACGCATGAAAAAGTCCTTTACCTTAGCATCCAATGCATTATAGGCATCTATGATAGCATCGGTCTTGTCACCGAAAGGAGCCTGTGGAGCCGCATCCACCCAAGCGGCATAGTCTGCAAGAGCAGCGTAGAAAGAATTGATAAGGTCGGCGTTCACACCATTGGCCCCGCTTCTGTCAGCGACTCCGCCTGTAGCGGCTACGGCTGCTGCAATGGCGGCATTCTCATCTGCATCTTCAGCAGCATCCACAGCGATCACGCCGTCACCATTGAAACGTGTCTTGGAGAAGATAGCCGCACTGTCGGAGGTATCCGCGATGGAGATCACGCTGCCTTCCTTTGAAAGATTGACAAGAATCTGCTTAGCCGACTGATATAGCTTGCGTCCTGATGCCGAGTCAGCAAACTGCTCTATATCAATAGAATCCTTTCCCTCGAGAAGGAGATCCGGATTCTTCAATGCATCACATACCCACTGAGCCGTAGCGATCACATCATTGACACGTATCTTGCCATCAGCGTCAGCATCTATGTATGCCAGGCTTTTGTCGTCGATTTCCAGTCCTTTTACAGGGCAGGAAAGCACGGTCCACATTTTCGGATCGAGCTCGTGAAGGTGTCTGATGTCCTCACCTTTTGATATTCTTACGCGCGAGGAGCCTCCGATATTGTCGAACTCCCACTTGTACTTACAGTTTTTATTGATCAGTGCCATAATTTAAAATCTTTAACCTCCAAAGGTAAACATTTTTCCGGACCCGCAAAGATTTCTACAGTCTCTATGAAATCCGGAAGATATTACCCGCCGGTCTGTCGGAAACTTTCGCGTCACAGGCACCATATGGTACGACACAATATGCCGTATCGGGATCTGAACATCCCAAAACAGCAAAAAGACGGGCAAAAGTCTTTACCAGAAATTTTCTCATAAGGCGGTATTAGGTCTTTTCCGATATAAAGATGCCGTTTTCCGTAAATATGTTGCATCAATGAAAAGATAATTGACAGATTTTTTTTAATATTGCAGAACTATGAATACTGAAACTAACAAATACTCGTCTCCGGAGATTGCAATCATTGTCATTGAATCCGAGCAGGCCGTCCTTGCCGGCAGCGGCATAGGGGGTAACGAAGAGTTGCTCGAGGATCCGAGAGATTACACCGATTTCTTCGAATAGAACATCTATCAATACTTCGTTAAAAATTTAACAATTATATAGTTTTCAATTACTTACGTATACAATAGCCCGTTTTCGGGTAGCTTTACAGCACCTCGCAGACGGCATAGAACAAAGCCAAAAAAAGTGTTAAAAAAGATGAAAATA
>JBGVCR010000003.1:0-132169 GCA_045118995.1 Candidatus Cryptobacteroides sp. | reverse complement strand
CATCAGACTTGGAATCAAGGGTAAGTCAATGCAGGCAAGCCAGATGCCAGCAGCCAATTACGTATTCCTTATCGACGTATCAGGCTCAATGAATCAGGATGACAAGCTCCCGCTTCTCAAGGAAGGACTCATCACACTGACTGACAGACTCAATCCTACCGACAGAGTCTCGATCGTGACATATTCAGGTACTGTCAAGCTCCTCCTTGAATCGACTCTTGCAAGTGATGCCAATGCTATCAAGAAGGCTATATCAAAGCTTGGTGCAAGTGGATCGACAGCCGGTGGTGAAGCGCTCAAGATGGCATATGAAGAGGCTCTGGCAAATTATATAGAAGGTGGCAACAACAGAGTGATCATGGGAACAGACGGTGACTTCAATGTGGGAGTCACTTCGACAGACGCTCTCGTGGAGATGGTTCAGGACTACGCATCAAAAGGTGTTTACCTCACAGTGTGCGGTTTCGGTTCAGGTAATCTCAACGACAGCATGATGGAGCAGATCTCCAACAAAGGTAACGGAACATACGAATATATCGATTCGGAGGATGAACTCTCGAAGGTATTCGTGAACGAGAGGTCAAAGTTCCAGGCTGTGGCAAACGACGCCAAAGTTCAGGTCACATTCGACAAGGAGAAGGTGGACAGCTACAGGCTCATAGGCTACGAGAATCGCGTTATGGCAAACGAGGACTTCGAGGATGACACGAAGGATGCCGGTGAGATCGGCGCAGGGCAGACCATAACAGCTCTATATGAGATTATTCCTGTCGAGGGATTCAATGGTGAAGGCCCTCTTGCGGTATTCGACTTCAGATACAAGAAGATGCTTGGAGCGGAAAGCATCCCTCTCTCGCTTGAAATAACAGGCAGCGATGCTCTTGATGCTATGCCTACAGAACTCAGATTTGCGGCTGGAGTAGCCGCTTACGGAATGGTGCTCCGCGACTCGAAGTACAAGGGTACAGCCACATTCGATATGGCATACCAGCTTGTTGGCGAAAGGCTTACATTCGACAAGTACGGATACAGAGCACAGCTTCAGGAACTGATCATGATGGCAAAGGATACTCAGCAATAAATCGAATTTATCCATTAGTGTCCGGAAAATAAGGGGGTATGCTAAGAATACATATCTTGCTGAGTACGAAAATTTCTGACTTTTAATCCATTTCAAGAGCAATAGTGCAGGTTGTTTAGGTGTAAATTGCTATATCGTTCCCCAAAAATGATTAAATTTGCATCCTTTTTCAAAATATATATTTATGATAGCAACCTTGATAATACTTCTGATATCGGCTATACTTTTTGTCACCGGCAGAGTCCGTTCCGACCTTGTGGCGATATGTGCGCTTCTGGCCCTTCTCTTGTGCCAGATTCTGAATCCGGCAGAGGCTCTTTCCGGCTTTTCCAACACGACCGTGATCATGATGATCGGTCTGTTCATTGTCGGGGGAGGAATCTTCCAGACCGGTCTGGCAAAAATGATAGGCAGCAAGGTAATGGCGCTTGCCGGAAACAGCGAACTGAGGCTTTTCCTTCTTGTCATGATAGTGACTTCTGCGATTGGCATGTTCGTGAGCAATACAGGAACTGTGGCTCTGATGCTTCCGATTGTGGTCAGTATGGCTGCAACAGCTGGTATATCTCCCCGACGTCTTCTCATGCCTCTTGCCTTTGCCAGCAGTATGGGTGGAATGATGACTCTCATCGGTACTCCTGCAAACCTTATTGTAAGTGACACACTCGCTTCTGCGGGATATGAACCTCTGGGTTTCTTCTCTTTCCTTCCGGTAGGTGTTGTTACTCTTGTAGTGGGTATCCTCTTTCTGCTCCCGGCTACAAAGATGCTTACACCGAAGGCTAAGACAAAGGAGGGAAAGTCTGAGAATAAGTCCTTGAAGGAGTTGGTGAAGGAATACGGTGTGGCCGAAAATCTTTTCCGAGTTCACATAAAGGACCATGAGTCAAAGGCTATAGGACAGACAGTAGTTGACTTGAACATTTACAGGGAGTATGGAGTGAATGTGCTTGAGCTCAGGAGAAGTTCAGGACCGAACCGCTTTGTTCGTACTGTAAATCAGCAGCTTGCTTCTCCCGACCTTGTGCTCAAGCAGAATGATGTCCTTTACCTTTCCGGTGATCTTGAGATGGTTACGAAGTTTGCTGAGGATTATTCCCTTCGTCTTCTGGACAATCGTACAGATGAGATAGACGGAAGTTCTTCTAATCCTTCCCTTGACTTCTTCGATATAGGAGTAGCTGAGATTCTGATAATGCCTTCGTCCTCGATGATCAACCGTACGATCATAGATGCCGGATACCGCAGCAAGTTCAGTGTCAATGTACTCGGAATCAGACGTAAGAAAGATTATATACTTAAAGACCTGGGAGAAGTCAAGATGCTGAGCGGTGACGTACTTCTCGTACAGGGTGCATGGAAAGATATCGCCAGAATGAAGAACGAATCCAACAACTGGGTGGTTCTCGGCGAGCCATTGCATGAAGCGGCTAAGGTGACGCTCGACTATAAAGCTCCTATTGCTGCCGCTATCATGATCGGTATGGTAGTGATGATGGTGGTGGAGAGCATTCCTGTGGCACCGGTGACATCGGTGCTCCTGGCAGCAGTCCTGATGGTGATAACAGGTTGTGTCCGTAGTGTAGAGGCAGCATATAAGACCATCAACTGGCAGACTATCGTCCTTTTTGCGGCAATGCTTCCGATGTCCATCGCCCTTGAGAAAACCGGAGTCTCGGAGATGATTGCAGATGGAATCGTTGCAGGCCTGGGCAGCAGCGGCCCGCTTCTCCTTCTTGCAGGAATATATGCGGCGACATCTGTGATGACCATCTTCATAAGCAATACTGTAACAGCCGTCTTGATGGCTCCGATAGCGCTTCAGTGTGCCATGCAGATAGGTGTAAGCCCGGTTCCGTTCATGTTTGCAGTGGCAGTCGCAGCCAGCATGTGCTTCGCATCTCCTTTCTCGACTCCGCCTAATGCACTCGTGATGCCAGCAGGTCAGTATACATTCATGGATTATGTCAAGGTCGGACTTCCTCTTCAGATCATCATGGGAGTAGTGATGGTCTTTGTCCTTCCGCTGATCTTCCCGTTCTGATGATCTGAGGCTTACTTTATATCATAATAAAACACCCTTTATCTTTTCATTCAACTGCGAAAGATAAAGGGTGTTTATCATTTGGTTACTGGGCTTTCCTGCCGTTATATGCCGTCAAAGCCTTGCTGTATTCGATCTGTTTGTCTATGAGATTTTCGGTCGCTTCAAACAGCGTGGTCTGGTTCATCAGCACATCTGAAATCGGAACAAGACCGGCATTGAATCGTGACATCTGGTCGTAGACTGTCTTTTCTGCAAGATTGAGATTTTCCTCTGCGACCTTCATCTGTTCCCATGCGACATTGAGATTCAGCCAAAGCTGACGTGCCTGAAGAAGAAGCTGGGATGTCAGGTATTCTTTTTCGTTGACAGCCTTCTTGATTTCATTATCCAATCTTTTCAGTTTCTGCGAACCCTTGCCCCAATTGGAAATAGGAATGCTGATTGTTGCAAGACCAATGGCGTTGAAGTTGGAATTAGTAAAGCTTGAATATCCATAACTGATTCCGATGCCGGCAGCCGGAAGATATTCACCTAATGCCAGTTTCTTTTCCAGTTTCTTTGCTTCTACCATGACTTCAAGCAGTTCTGTCTCAGTAACGCCTGCAGCAAATTCTTCTTCCGGAATATAGTATTCAGAAGGTGGAAGAAGTGATGAAAGTCTGTCTGACAACTGGATCTTATCGATGTGAGGCTTAAGGGAGTCTGCCACCCCATTCACTAAGGAGTATTCCTGACCGATGGCATTGAAAAGGTTCATTTTCAGAAGCTTTATGCCACCTTCAAGCTTGATCTTTCCACTCTTGAGCTCGTTCATCTTCATTTTCACAAGCATCAGATCCGATTCAGTAACGACTCCTGCATTCAAGGCGCTGTTGACATCTCTGTATAGAATGTTCAGAAGTTCATCAAGATGCTTGACGGTATTGCGTTTTTCCTCAAGTGCTACTATTTCCCAATAAGATTTTTCAATTTCTTCCCTCTTTTCTCTGAGATTGACCTCATGCTTGAGCTCTGCTGCCTTTATACCTACCTGAGCCAGTTTATTTCCTGCATTTATTCTTCCACCTGCATAAAGCGGCTGCATCAGAGACAGAGTGGAGTTGAATCCGTATTTAGTAAGTCCTCCCATCTCCATATCCCTGACCATAGTTCCTAACTCAGCCCCGATTACAATGTCAATAAAATAGTCATAAGACGAAATCGCCAGTGTTCTGAATGACAGACGAGGGAAATACTCTGCAAATACTTCCTTTTTCTGGAATCTCGCAGACTGAACATCAAGATATGAGTTCTTGATATATGGATTGTTGCTTTCTGACAAAACTATACAATCCTTAAGGCTTAAGCTTACTTCCTGGGCAGACATAGCTGAAGCCGATACCATGATCATTAATATAAGTAATACCTTTTTCATCTTGCACATCATTTTTCCAATTCCTCCATAAAAGTATCAGGTTTCTCGTTTCTGAATATAAGCCAATAACATACAGGCATTATTTCTACAATAAGGAGAATAGACAGCAACGATCCGAAACATATCACAACACCCATCGGCATCCATAGAGCATCCTTGCTGAGTATCATCGGCAGGACTCCGAGTGCAGTCGTACAGGTGGTGAGGAATATAGGACGCATTCTGCGTTTTCCTGACTCCATTGCCGCTTCCTTGACATCGTATCCTTGCTCGAATCTCAATGTCTCGGCATACTCATACATAAGGATACCGTTTCTTACAACTATACCGATAAGGCTTATGACGCCAAGTACGGCCGTGATACTGAAATCAAGGTCGAAAATCCATAGACCGAATGATGCACCGAACAGACAAAGCAGACTGAGCACGATTGTCAGTACGGAAAGAAGGATCTTCTTGAAGTGATACAGCAGGAATCCGAACAGGATCAGAGCAGCGCATATCAGCACCAGGATGATCTGCGGAAGAACTATGGCGTTGACAGCTGTAAGTCCTTCGTAAACTATTTCGACATCGGCAGGAAGTGATGGCCTGATTTCATTGTCAATGTATTTCTTGATTTCTCTCATTGCCTTAGGCTGGCTGTTGCCTCTTGTCATATCGGCAAATACCGTGATCGACTGCAGACCACCGGAATGCGCCAGACCGATCGGCTGCCAGGAAGGTGTGACATCAGCCACCTGTCTCAGTGGAACGTAAACTCCCGGTATAGGAGTAGTCATAAGCTGGTTGCCTAACTCTTCATACTCCATATCTTTGCTGAGTACAGCATTATAGAAGTTGATAGGAATGCTCTTGTCACCTTCCCAGTATGACGCAACGGTCTGTCCGTTGAGGGTTTTAGCTATTGACAGGGATAGCAAAGCTCTGTTCAGTCCCAATCTTGTCGCTTCATCAGAATCAAGATCGACTGATACTGTCGCCACGCTTTTGTCATAGTCGCTGTGTACCCATTTCAGAGAGCCGTGCATCTTCTCCATCATGAAAGTCCTGAGAGAATCTGCGAAAGGACGCATCTGATCATGGCTGCCGCCTCTGAAGGTTACCATTACCGGGGCGGTTACTCCCTGATAGTCAAGCTGTTTGAATCTGATCTGAGCTTCCGGGAAATAGTTCTCGTACTTCTTCTCATATTCCTGAATGACAGCATCAGTGGCTTTAGGGTTAACGGTGTTCACAATCATCTGGGCAAAATATTCTCCCGGAATCTTCGGACCATATGTCGCGTGGAATCTTGGAGTACCTGTTCCGATGAACGCTGTTACGGATTTTATCCTGTCATCGTCATTTAAGATTTTCTGAAGCGAGTCGGAAACTGCCTTGGTCTGATCCAAAGTCGCGTTAGGATCCAGATAGACCTCTATTGCGAAACAATCTCGAATAGCCATCGGCATCATCTGGATATTCACCTTTGTGAAAAGGTAGATTCCAAGAATTACCGAGGCGATACCCACCAGGACTGTAAGTGCCGGGAATCGGAAGCATTTCTTCTGAAGTGATTCGTATCCATTCTGGAGAACAGAGAAGAACTTTTCCTGTATGATGGCGAACTTCGTCTTCTTTTCACTATCAGATCCCTTGATGAATTTCACCTCAAGAGAAGGCACGACACAGATGGCATAGAACAGTGATGCGGCCAATGCGATTGTGATGATCCAAGGGAACAGTCTTACGAAGTCTCCCATATAATCAGTCATGATTGCAAGCATAGGGAAGAACATTACACTGATGGAAGCAGTGGAAAGGATCATTGGTACTAAAAGTTCCCTCATGCTTGAGCTTGCCGCGTCCACCCTGTTCATTCCCTTGGCGATCTTGTCCATATATCCGTCCATCGTAATGACAGAATCGTCCACAATCATACCCAGCACTACGATCAGAGCAGCAAGTGTAACAGTGTTAAGGTCCATTCCCATAAGATACATGATAGCAATGGCAATGGCAGTACAGATCGGTACTCCGGAGCTCGCGATCAGGGCTGATCTCAGTGGGAAGAGAATCAGCATTACGAGTATGACCACTATCATGGCGATAACAAGATCTCTTACGAATGCCCATACTGAGGTGTCTACGACCTTAGGCTGATCGGAAATTTTGGTAATGGTTACACTGTCCGGAAGAGTTGCCGAGAATTTCTCGACAATCTTGTCAATATCCTTTCCAAACGATACGATATTATTGCCCGATCTCATCTCGATAGACATGACGAGAGCCTTTTCCCCGTTATACTCGACATATGAGGTCGGTGCCTTGTATCTTCGCTCGACAGTAGCCACATCCTTCAGCCTGATTGTATGACCTGTAGGAGCGGACCATATGATCCTGTCCTTGATTTCCTGCTCTGTAGACAATTTGCCTTCTATGTGAATAGGAGCATTGATGTAATCTGACTTGAATTTACCGCTGAGAGTCTGCATCGCTGCTGTCTGGTAGTCAAATGTCATCATTGTAGAATTGACACCATATGCAGAAAGCCTGTCGTTGTCGATGTTTACGGCTATCTCTTCCTTCTGGGTACCGAGAATCTTTACATTCGACAGTGCTGGAATAGTATAGAGTTCAGTCTTCAGCTGATCTGCATAATCCTCAAGTTCTCTGTAACTCTTGTCGTCCGACTGCAAGGCAAGAAGTACTGAAGATACTGCGCTGAATTCATCCATCACCTGTACGGTCAGCACTCCGGACGGAAGCAATATCCTCGAAGCGTTAAGCTTAAGCTTGATTTTAGACCAGACTTCATTTTTCTGCTTTGCAGGACACTGAAGCTTGACAAAAATATAACATATGCCATCTTGTGTATAGGAATATGTGGTACGCTTTACTTCTGCAAATTTGAACAGGATCTCTTCAAGTGGCCTTGTAAGCTGCTCTTCCACTTCCTTGGCATTCGCACCAGGATATACGCCCACTACGAGTCCGTCCTTTATCTGAAATGTCGGGAACTCGTCCTTATTGATTGCAAACAGACTGTATATTCCGAATGCGACCATAACGGCGACCAGAAAATATATCAGTTTCCTATATCTGATCGCGCTTTTGACAAAATTACTGTCTTTCTTCATATGTCTGATTACAATGTCTGTTCAACGGAATTAACCTTCATGCCTGTGCTGACTTTCGAAGCGCCTTTTACGATGACCTGATCTCCTGGCTCAAGACCTGATGAGATGACTACTCCCTGCTCCTGATACCCGTCGACTGTCACGTAAGATCTTCCTACGATTCCGTCCTTTACCACCCAAACAAATCTTCCTTTCGAATCCATCTCAACTGATGATGCCGGAATCCTTATTCTCAATGAGTCAGATACTTCTGACAGCCTGACCTTGCATACCATTCCTGGATAGAGATTTGCCTGTTTCTTTTCAGGAACAAGTGTGCATCTGTAGGTGTGCGATGGGGAAGCGGCGGTCACTCCTTTCAATTCCACATGCGCTTCGATGCCGGTAATATTGAGCGCCGGAACATCAATAAACGCTTTCTGGCCGATTTTGATTCTACCGATCTCTCCCTCTGGGACAGGAATGCTTACCTCGATCGTTGACAAGTCCACCAATTTCAGGATAGGGGTTCCAGGATTTACCTGAATTCCCTGTTCCACCAGTACTTCGCTGACTGTACCATTGAACGGAGCCTTGATTCTGCACTCTTCGAGAGATTCCTCGGCAGATTTGGCTGCGGCTCTTGCCTTTGCCAATTGGGTCTCTATCTCCACTAACTTGACATCTGCAACTGTACCGCTTTCGTGTACTTTCTTTATTCTTTCATATCCGTCTTCAGCCTGTCTGAGGGTTGCGTGTGATATTTCATACGACGCAAGAACATTTTTAGATGTCACCTCGGCAAGAATATCACCCCTGTTGACATGAGTGCCTTGCACTACATTGATAGGTTCAAGGATGCCCGAATGGTTGGCAGAGATTACAGCAGATCCGGATGCATTGATTTCTCCTACATAAACATTGTAATACTGGGAACTCATCGGAGTCACCGTAATTACTCCTACATTTACAGGCTCTTTTTCGATGACCTTTTTATTCCCATTTTCTGAACAAGATATCGCGATCGCGACAAGACTTAATAACATTAGTTTCTTCATATATGCAGTTTTTGTTATCTATACCATCGGTATCGTCATATTTCTGGACAAGGTCCCCGGCTACACGTCAGCCGGCTCGTCATACGATTTCTCTAAGCGGCTTTCAAGGCCCAGCGTGTCTTCAATGAATTCTTCCAAAGAATTATCTGTAGTCATTCCTATTTTCTGGCGGAATCGATGACGCAGCATCAGCACACTTCGTGGTGCAATGGCCATCAGTTCGGCTATTTCCTTGTTATCCTGGTTCAGCACGATCAGCATTGAGAGGAGCTCCTCTCTACGGGTGATTGACGGCACTCGCTCACGCAGACGCGGCAGAAACAGCGGGTAGAGAACTTCGAAGCGTTGACGGAACTTGGATTCTCCGCTTCTCTTTAACAAAGATGGAGTCAGAGAAGTCAATTCCCGGCGATTATCCTTGTCATTCATCATTTCGCCGACTTCCCGTTCTATGATAGCTTTTTCTACGTTCGACTGATTCAGCTTCTGATCCAACAATGCCAGTTTCTTGTCAGCTTGTTCCATTCTGGCGGTGTATTGTCTCCTTTGGTATACAAGGAGAGCAACAATTACGGAGATACTGAGAACCGACAGGATTATACATACTGTCAGCCACAGACGTTGGGTGGTCTGTATAAGCTTTGCAATCTTTAATTCCTGCTTCTTCTGTTCGGTCTGGTGGTCCACGATGGCCTCGACAAGATTGTAATTCAGCTTTTTCTCCTTTAAGATCTGCTGTTCCAGAAGCATCAGTCTGACATATTGCTCAGTCTTCCTGTCATTTCCGCTTTCGAGATAATGATCCAATATAGGCTTGTAGTCAATATTGATATATATCGGTGATTCCCCTTGGTTCAGGAAAGAGTACATGCTGTCCAGCATTATTTCCGCGACATAATTCTGTTCGCATTTCAGATAGGTCTGCGCAAGAAGATGATATGCTTTTGCGCGGTTCGCGGCAGTTCCTTGCTGGGTAACATTTTCCAGTTCCTGAATTCCAAGATGCATTGAATCGCCGCCTTTCTCTGTAAGATAGATGCCATGCAGAAGGTCAACATCCACCATACCGCTGTTGTAAGGCAGCGAACTGCAGAATTCTCTTGCTTTTTCAGAATAGAAATAAACCGAATCGGTTATGCCGAGTTCCAGCATTGCCCGACCTTTGTTTATATAAGTCTGTGCCGATACCATAGGATTTTCGATGGTCAGACTCTCTTCGACTTTTATGGCTTCAGTTGCGTACAGATCGGCATATTCCGGGACTCTCCAATAAAGAAAGAGGTCTGTCAAAGCGTGCAAGCTGTTCAATACTCCCAGATCATCTTTTTTATTCTGCGCTTCTTCCTTGCTTTGCAGAAACAGCTTCAGAGCTTTGCTCAGTTGACCATTTTTTTTGTATGCCGAGCCCAGCATTGCGCTTACCCATTGTTTTCCGGAGGTGTTCTTGCATGATTGTGACTGCTGCAATGCCTCCTGGCACCATTCGATCACTTTGTCCTGATAGTCCGGATTACTGTAAAAAACAGAAGCAGCGTAGGCATAATCACGGAACAGACGCTCTGGAGTCGGATTATAAAGGGGGAGAGTAAATACTTTCAAAGTCATATCCTCCGCCTCCTTCATCTTTTCTGTCCTGGACAATGCGTAACCCATCACGGAATAAAAGTCTCTGAGATAATATTCCTTAATAATAGGTGAGGAATCAAATATCTCCTCTAAAGCGGATATGCATGCCTCTGGTTCGCCTTTGCTTTGGAATGTGTTCATCAGCTGCACCAAGGCATCGGAATATATTGACGTGTGATGCCCGGCAATGTCATTCTCGTTTACAGGCTGTGTCAGGCAAGTAGTGAATATCTCTATGGCTTCGTCGTACATGCCCTCACGTTGCAACATCCTTCCTTCCTTGAAAAGATCCTCACCGGCAAAACTGCTGCAACATAACAATATCAAGGTTTGGAAAAGTAATATTTTTTTCCCCAATGAAGGTAAATTCGTCTTTGTCATCTCTATATATTAATGTATGCAAAATTATATAATTAATACGTGGCTACCTAAATAGATGTGTTTACATTTTAGTTTACATTTACCTTATATAGAGCATATTTGATGGATGTCGCACTAAATGTAGCATCCCTTTCTTTTGAGATTTATATTAGCCGAATTACCTTTGTTATACGACTTTGACAGTCTTCGTTCAAGGCTTTCAAAGGATAGTTTTAATCAAGGACGGACATTGTGCCTGGTAAAGGTTGCGGACGAATAAGTAAGACTTGACCAATATATTCATGCTCTCATTTGCCGGTTACAGATGTTCCGAAATGTAAATTTTAAAATTTCAGATGAAAAAGGAAATGAAAAAAATCAAAAGCATCAGCTTGATTGCGATTCTGATGCTTTTCTCTGCCAACTGTACTTTAGCAGTTGCCAAAGAAACTAAAGAGCAAAAGGTAAGAAAGGAGGCACATGAAAAAGTAGTAACCTCGGCAATTTCTCTTTATTCCGGTAATGCCAGCATCTTTGCTCAATATCTGAGTGACCAGGAATATTCTGGCCCTATTCTCGGATTTGCAGCAGAATTCGGATCAATGTATAAGAGAAGTGACAATCTGTCCTGGGATCTTGATCTTACATATCTCGGTATTGCACCGCAGGTTTTCCAGATTACCAACCCTGCCGTAACTTCCGGATATTCACCTAACCGCTTCAATGCAGATTATGGAACATACTATAACTGGAATCCTGCAAAGAATCTCTACCTCAAGGCCGGAGGAAGCTTTGATTTTCTTTTCGGAGTACTGAGCGGAGTGCCTGACCACGTAAATAATGTAATAGACTTTGATACTCAGATGCAGATCAAGGCTGGTGCAGGAATCAGATATGGATGGAATTTCAGAAAGACAGGATTGTTTTTTCAGGCGAACGTAGAAATCCCGTTTATGGGAATGGCGCTCAGCAGCAGTCTTTATGAGTCATCAATTGATTCAATGGCAGGGGATGAGATTCTTCCTGGAACTCTCGATCCATTCTGCTTTACGTCTTTCCATAATCTCACAGGTATCAATGCAGATATCGAGGCAGAGCTCATACTTAGAAAAACCACCCTTTTCCTGGCATACGAAATGAACCACAGAGCGTGGAATATATTCGACCTCCAGAATACCAGAAGGTATAACATGACCAGGATCGGTCTTAAAGTGGACCTTGTTTCGCGTGATCGCAACAACTCAAGCAACAGATTTTTTTAATATCACCCCATTAACGTTTTGAAATAATAGATGAAGAAGATTATTATATCAGCAGCGTTTGCCATCATGGCATTTTCTGCATGTGAAAAATATGAACCGGTAAGGGAAGTCGATACAGATTTTGTAAGGAATTACGAAAAATTCTGGACTTTGGTTGATGAAAATTATTGTTTCCTTGGTACCAAATACAACAACGATAAAAACGTAGACTGGCAGGCTGTCTATGACAAGTGGATGCCGGTTGTCAAGAATGATGTCAAGGAAGAATATGAGCTTTTCAACATTATCGGAAAGTCCTTGGATGTACTCAGGGATGGACATATATGGATGATATCAGATTTCAAGACATACAGCAATAATGAATTCTATCTTAAACCTGATCTTGAAACATATTATGGCACAGACTACGAACCGGGGTTGGTAAAACGTGCATATCTGCAGACAAGCACCGGAAAGGATGATTACAAGGGAGACAAGGCTTTCAAGACGAGAAACGGCTTGCTTTACGGTATGATTGAAAGAGATGGAAAGAAGTTTGCCTATATATATTATGATGACTTTACTGTTCAGATCGATGATAATGATTACAAGTATATCGATCCTGTCGTGCAGGAAGCGGATGCCATTATCTTTGACATAAGGGAAAATCCAGGTGGGTCAGGTCCGTTAGGCCTGGAACTTGCCGGTCACTTCATGAAAGAAGAAACCTTTGTAGGTTATTCTACATACAAGAGTGGTCCTGGACATGATGATTTTGTCGATCCGTTTGAAATGCATGTCACACCATCTAAAAAATATAACTGGGCAGATAAGCAGACTGCGATTCTTACAAACAGAGGTGTTTATTCGACCGCGAACCTCTTCACTTCAGTGATGAAACATGCCCCTAACGCTATCCAGGTAGGCCAGAGAAGTGGTGGAGGCGGCGGACTTCCAATGACTCACTATCTTCCTAACGGCTGGGTTGTAGTGTTCGCTTCCAATATTCTTCTTGATGTGGATATGAATCACATTGAGCCAGGTATATATCCTGATTATGAAGCAGAGATCGGTGACTTTAAGACAACCGGAAAAGACGGTATTGTCGAGAAGGCTATTGAAGAATTGATGAAAAGAATCTGATAAATCAAAATTATCTGATAAGTAAAATACTCAGCGTGGCAAACTGTTTTAGACAATGCGACACGCTGAGTATTTTGTTTGTCGTCTTCTTGGTTTGACCGCTCTAAAAATAATATCCCAGGTTGAAATAGAAATGTACATTCTTGGATATATTGGATGAACTGATATCAAAGCTGAGTGGACCCATCTTGGTGTCGATCGAATATCTGATACCTGCACCCCACCAGTTCGATGCGTTATAGCCATAGATATCCTCCCATAGAAGCGTTTCTCTTTCCTTGAAGAAATTCTTCATGTCAATGCCTGAACGAGCATAGTTGATTATGGCTGTCAGATAATGGTTGTTGAAAAGACGGGCCCTGATATCTGCCCTTGCTACTGCGACATTATTGAAAGCCAAGGATATGTTCTTCACTCCGAAGAATGGAATCTGCTGATCTATATAGCGGCCCATTTCCGTACCTCCGATGATATTGTTCATTGATGGGTAGGCTGGTACAGGACCGTCAAATACCGGGTTCCAGCTATCCGAACAGCCATTGACAGAGCCTTTGCCGAAAAGAAAACTTCCGTATAACTTTGGTATCAATACAAGCCTGTCTTCAATTACAGGAATATATCCCTCAAGTCCGAATACTATGGAACCGTAGCCCAGACGACTCACCCTTTGGGAGTCGAAGAGCATATCTTTCCAGGTGAAATTCACCTTGCCGGCGACACCTCTTGTCGGGAAGTTGGACTTGTTGAGGTTGTCGTAATGCAGGTAAGCAAAAGTGCCTAAGGTATTTACCGGCGAGTTATCCTGATCCAATGTGTTGTGGTGCTGATACATAACTTTTCGCGGTGTCAGGAAATCAGCCTCTATTCCGGCACCGACACTTATCGTCCTGGAATAATTTTCAGAAATATATAGCCTGAGCTTGTGCTGCAGGAATTTCATGTTCATCACCAATGCATCCATATCGTATGCATCCAGTTCTGATTCCTGAAATCAGGACTTTATTCTGCAGAATATTAATGGCTTTCTTAACTTCCGGCCTCTTTTCTTTATATGAAGTGGAATCCGCCTTCACCAATTCCTTAAGTGCAAGGAACTTCTCTTCAAATGCTGCTGCGGCTTTATATCCGCTGGATGTCATTCTGGCAACGCTTTCCGCGTCAAAACTCAGCATCCCCACTCCACCCAATTCCGGGCTTATGAAGATGTCACACATTTTATGATAGTTCTCGAAGTCCTTGTCTGTGATTATCTGCTTCAATTGTTTTATCTGGGAGAATGGTGAGGAAAGGTTTTCCGTATTACTCTCCAGACCGGGAGACATACTGACACCTATGACATAATCGGCCCCCATGGCTCTGCATTCTTCAGCAGGGAAATTATTGAGAAGTCCTCCGTCAGCATATAATGTGTTGTTTATCTTTACCGGATCGAACAGGATAGGAATAGCCATCGATGCCCTTAAGGATTTTGAGAATACACCTTTATCCAGAACGTCTGCCTCGCCGCTGACCATATTGGTAGCTATGCATAGGAATGGTACAGGAAGCTGATCAAAGTCGACAGAGTCAGCATATCCGACAGATAGAGAGTTGAAAAGATTGATCAGATTATCTCCTGACACAATTCCGGTAGGCAGTGAATTCTTGAATGTTCTGGATTGAAGTTCCTGCTCGTCTGTCCTCACTGAAAAGGGAATAGTGATCAGTTGTGTTCTGCTTTCAGCCTTGCTGGTGTATGAAGTCCTTTGTCTGTCCACCTGATTGCTGATCAGCCTGTCCCAATCTACGGCACTGATCAGGTCGAGAATCTCGTCAGCGGAATATCCCATTGCATACATGCCTCCTACAATAGCTCCCATACTTGTGCCGGCTATGTAATCTATAGGGATTTCTGCTTCCTCAATGTATTTGAGTACGCCTATGTGTGCTGCTCCTTTCGCACCTCCGCCTGACAATACGAGTCCGACTTTGGGACGTGCTTTGACAGAGGTAGTGTCTTGTGAATATGCTGTAATTGTAATAGACAGAAACACTATAGCCCAAAGTATTCCCAATGGTTTTCTCATAGGTGTCGATATGTTTGTGACTAATAAGTCAGTGCTGTCTCATAGTAAGTCTCGAAGCAAGGGTAGCTCTCAAGCGGATCAGGCTGACAGAATTGTACGCCTTCGAAGATCGAAGGGTCAATGTCTTCTGCCGGTCCGTCAATGATAACTACTTCTGCGTCAATATCTTCAAGGTTTATCTTGACCTTTCCGTCAGAATACTTGTAGTGCAGTGTTCCGCCTCCGATCTTTACGGAAGTCTCCAAAGATGTGACTTCTGCAGGAAGCTGTGGGTCGATAATGATACGGCCGTTGAGCATATCCGGACGGATGCCGAGGAAATACTGGTACCATACGCGCAGATGCTCTGCGTTGCTCCATGCCTGAAGGAAGGTTCCTGAACGATTGACCCAGTTCTGTCCTTCGCGTGGATGTGCGTCTGCATTTTCACTGAGACTGCCGACAGCTCCTTCGTGGAGAGCCTGGCGGTTCATATTCTTGAAGAGTTTCCAGGCTTCTTCCTTCTGTCCGTATTCGATCATCCTCTGCATGGCTTCTCCATTGTTCCAGAGCCAGATGGTTCCGTTATGGTATGCGTCATCCTTATGATAGTAGTGCCAGTTTTCGTGCTGAGGATGGAACTGAGGGTCCCACTGAGCGAGAGAGGCCACGCCCCACGGGTAAACAAGCTCTTCCCATACCCTTCGGGTAACCTTCTGCTTGAAGTCAGAGTCACTTATCAGTTCGAAACAGTAAAGCTGGTTAGGTCGCATCTGAAGGTCAGGAGTTCCGTCTGCATTCAGATGGTCGTATATCAATGTGTTTTCCTTGTCGCAGAATTCTTTTTCGAAATAGCTCGCCATAATCTGGGCGATTCCGCTCCATCCCTCGGCCGAACCAGTGTCGTCCATCATTGCCGCAATTTTGCTTCCTGCCACCAGCTGCTTGTACCAGAGCGCCTGGATGTCATTGGCTCTGTTGCCACGAGGAGAACCTGGGATTCCGTTTCGTTTGACATCCATCCAAGTGTCTGCATCGGCGTGTGTCAGATAGCCGTGAAGATCGGTGTAATTCGCAATTGATGCATTGATACTCAGCTTGATGGCTGGATATAGCTCGCGAAGGAACTCTGTATCCCCGGAATATTCTGCAAGTTCAAGTGCCTGGATTACCAGTCGTGGAGTACCGTCGGTGGTGTTATAAAGAATGCCTTCAAGATTTGCTCTGTTAGGTATACGTCCATAGGTTTCCGATGCCGGATCGGTATCCTGAAGCTGTACGAAATCCTTGAGAATCTGCTTTGCTACCTCGAACTGGCCTGTCACAAGGCAGGCTCCCGGCATGGAAATGAACATATCTCGTCCCCAGTATTCGTTGAACCATGGCAGCCCGGCATAGATTCCGTTGCCCTGCTGCTCGGTGATGAGTTCGTCCATTGTTATTGTGATCCAGTCCAAAGCCTTGTCCAGTTCTGGGAGGTTGGACTTCACAGGATTGTATTCGGTAACGAGTGAATTGATCCTGTCTTTTCTTGCCTTCATCAGAGTATCTCCGTTGGCGAGGAATTCCGAAAGAAGAGTGCGGCATTCTTCTTCAGTTCCGTATGTGAGAACGAAGCCTTTAGCCCCGTCTTCTGCCAGCATTATACGTTTGTCCGGTGCTTCTGCCGGTATGAAAAACTCATAACCGTCAGCTTTATAAGTATCTGCGATCAGTGTACGGTCAAGATCCAATGAGGTCTCGGCGGCATCTGTCTCTATTCCGATGTGTATGATGGGAAGATTGTCCACCATGCGGAACGTTTCCATAGCATTGATCCATCTGCGTTCAAGTCTCTCAGGGAATACAGTGCATTCAGCCTCGCTTCTGTCAAGTACTTTTCCATCCACTGAGATCGTGTAGTCAGCCAGAATGCGCTTCTTCGCTATGTTCCATCCGGAGTACCATTGGAGCTCTTCCTGATGGGTGGTTCCGTACCAGTATCCGGCCTTCTTGTCTGTGTATGAATATTCGCGGTTCTGCGAAGGTGTGACACTTATTCCAAGCATGTCAGTCTTGTAAGTATTCTCTTGTGCGCAAGAGCATATGATCGCTGCTCCCATTGCCAGAATTGCAGTTTTATACAGTTTCATAAAAATGTTGGTTTATCAAAGCTAAGTTAAGTATATTAATTGTAATGAATGCCTAACTTTCACAGAAATTGCTAATTTTGCTCAAAATAAATACTGTAAAATGGAAAACACGACAAGAAAATACCTTGATGAAACCACGAACTTCTCATCTGAGGATGCTAAGTTTATGGAAATGGCCATCCGCCTGTCATGTGAAAACATAGACAGTGGCGGAGGACCTTTCGGAGCTGTCATTGTGCGTGACGGCGAGGTGATAGCTACAGGCACCAATCGTGTCGTACCGAATTCAGACCCTACTGCACATGCCGAGGTCATGGCTATCCGCAACGCATGTGCAAAACTCGGCACTTTCCAGCTTACCGGCTGCACTGTTTACAGTTCCTGCGAACCTTGTCCCATGTGCCTGAGTGCCCTTTATTGGGCAGGAGTCAGCCGAATCTGTTACGGCAATACGAAGGATGATGCCAAGGCAATCGATTTCGATGATTCCTTTATCTATGACCAGTTGGAACTCAGTTACGATGAACGTTCGATAAAGTGCGAGCACTTCATGCGGTCGGATGCTTTGAGAGCCTTCCGCAAATGGGCTGAGAAAGATGATAAAGTCGCATATTAGCCTTTCCCATCACTGATACATCCACGAATGTTAATGGAAATCAAACCTATAGCCTTCATTAAGACCGAATTCCCTGAGAAATTCGGCATTCCCCGGCAAAGTGGTCTGGCCAAAGACCTCAGAGGCAGGATAATCTTCGAACCGCAATTCAGAAATCCCGATGCGCTCCGCGGTCTGGAAGGCTTTTCTCATATCTGGCTGATATGGGAGTTTTCTGCCAATCGTACCACCCGTGAATGGCAACCGACAGTCAGACCTCCGCGTCTTGGCGGAAACACTCACCTGGGAGTATTCGCTACCCGTTCGCCTTTCAGACCTAATCCTTTGGGACTTTCCTGCGTAGAGATTGACAGGATTGACCTTTTTACGGATGAAGGCCCTGTCATTACGGTCAAAGGTGCCGATCTGATGGACGGCACTCCCATTTATGACATCAAGCCGTATATCAGGTATGCAGATTCACGGCAGCAGGCTCTCTGCGGCTATGTCGATAGTCTGGAGGAACGCTCCCTTAAAGTAGTTTTCCCATCCGAGCTGTCATCAAGGATAGAGGACACCTCTGTCATACCGTCGTTGGTGGAGACGCTCAGACTTGATCCCCGACCTTCATATCATGATGACCCTGAGAGGGTTTACGGTTTGTCTTTTGCCCGGCTGAATGTGAAATTCCGGGTGAATGGGGAGGTGCTGACCGTAGTGGATGTCCAGCCTTTGTAAGATATAGTAAATTAATGTATCTTTGCCGCCCGAAATTGATAAACCTATGATAAAGACTTTAAGATCATCTATATTTGCGGGAATCGCTATCGGTACTGCTGGATTTGGTTTCCTTGCTTCCGGAGTACAGTCTGAGGCATATGGCTCGCTTGTCGGAGCTGTTCTCTTCTCTTTCGGTCTCCTTACAGTGGTCGGTTACAAGCTCAGGCTATATACCGGTACAGCCGGATTCATAAAGAAAAACGAGGTGGGAACCCTTTTCCTGATTCTTTTGGGAAATATCATCGGCTGCTTCATTGCGTCTCTCTTGGCTCGTGTCACACCTATGGCCATTCAGGAAGCAGCTCAGAAGATTCTGGAGCTCAGACTCCGTACCGGAGCCCTCAGATGCGGACTTCTCGGAATAGGATGCGGATTCATAATGACCACCGCAGTGCAGTTCGCCCGTCAGAAGCAGTATCTGCCGCTTCTTTTCGGCGTCCCTCTTTTCATTGTCTGCGGATTTACCCACTGTGTCGCCGATGCATTCTACTACCTCTGTGTGCCTCTGGACTTCTGGATGGCCAATGCACTGCAGATCCTTGGAGTCTATGCCAGCATTGTCCTGGGTAACCTCATCGGCTGCAATCTCTACCGCATCGTCCTCTCCAAAGATCAATACACTGATTAAGGTGGCGCCTAACACCTTGATTAATAGCTCTTTACTATAAATGCCTGCTGTGAGATTACAGCAGGCATTTATAGTAAGCGTTTGAACGTCAGCGATTTATTCGCCACCTATTCCACGCGGAACCAGTCCATTGTTCTTCCGATAAGTCCCTTCTTGTCGAGTGAACCGCGTACCTTCAGAACCTTGCCCTCCACTTTCATTGAACAATTGTAAGTCTTGCCGTTACCCGGATCGTAGATCTTGCCTCCGGAGTACTCGCCGCCATTGGCCTTAAGACCGCTGAGCATGTTGAGGCCGATAAGCTTGCGGCTGCGGAGTGACTTGTCTGGATTGTTTTTATCCACTGCAGGGGAACCGTCAGCTTCTGTCGGATTGGCCAGCCAGACGATCTTGCCGTTAAATGCGTCACCGCTCTTGTACACTTCCACGATGGCAGTTCCATCCTCAAGTTTCCATTTGCCGATCACATCTTGAGCGAATGCCACACCCAGAGGCATAAGCATCAAAATAAAGGAAATAATAATCTTTTTCATCTCTTTAAAGGTTTTAGTTTGAGCGCAAAGTTATGAATTTAACTGACAATCACCCCAGCTAAGGAGGTTCTTTGGAAAAGATTGTTATATTTGTAGGATATTTGTGGTGAAATCACTTATAATAACGCCAAAAACACAGACAATATATGGGAAAAGTAATTTTGACAGGTGACCGTCCGACCGGTAAACTTCATCTCGGACACTATGTGGGCTCTCTCAAGAGAAGGGTAGAACTTCAGAATTCAGGAGAATATGAGAAGATCTTCATCATGATCGCCGATGCCCAGGCGCTTACTGACAATGCCGACAATCCTGAAAAAATCAGACAGAATATCATCGAAGTGGCACTCGACTACCTTTCTGCAGGACTTGATCCTGAAAAGGTGACCATCTTCATCCAGTCGCAGGTTCCTGAGCTTTGCGAGCTTGCCTTCTATTATATGAATCTGGTAACTGTCCAGAGACTCCAGCGTAACCCGACCGTGAAGCAGGAGATCCAGATGAGAGGATTTTCAGAGGGTGATGATGACCAGAACAAGAAAGGAACGCCTGTGGGATTCTTTACATATCCGATCAGTCAGGCATCTGACATTACAGCTTTCAGGGCTACAACCGTTCCTGTAGGTGTAGATCAGGCTCCGATGATCGAGCAGACCCGTGAAATTGTCCATAAGTTCAACTCTGTCTATGGAGAGACACTCGTTATTCCTGAAATGGTTCTTCCTGAGAATGCGACCTGCTGCCGTCTTCCCGGTACTGACGGAAAGGCCAAGATGAGCAAGTCCCTCGGCAATTGCATTTATCTGTCTGATACTTCCAAAGAGATCAAGAAGAAGGTGAACAGCATGTTTACCGATCCGGAGCATCTTCAGATCACGGATCCTGGACATGTGGAGGGTAATGTGGTGTTTACATATCTCGATGCCTTCAGTACACCGGAGCATTTCGCAAAGTATCTTCCTGAGTATGCAGACCTTGATGAGATGAAGGCACATTACCGTCGGGGAGGACTTGGAGACGGAACCTGCAAGAAATTCCTGTTCAATATTATGGAGGAGTTCCTTCAGCCGATGCGCGAAAGAAGAAAACATTACGAGCAGAACATCCCTCAGGTATATGAGATTCTCCGCAAGGGTTCGGAAGCAGCACGTGCAGAAGCGGCCAAGACTCTCGCAGATGTGCGCAAGGCAATGAAGATCGACTACTTTGATGACGCCGACCTCATTGCAGAGCATACAAAGAAATATCAGGGATAATTATTGTTTGGGAACGACAGCGCAGAAAATCAGATCTGCATCAGAATCGTTTATCAAGCTGTGAGTTCCACCTTTAGGGCAGTACAGGCAGTCACCGGTCTGTACTGCTTTTTGTATTCCTTCCTCAATAAGGCTTCCGCGTCCTTCCAGAATGAAAATCACCTCGCAGCTGTCGTCGTGGGTATGCAGTCCGATGGATGCTCCCGGAACAAGTCTTGCCCGGGTCAGGATACGGTTTGTACCATCAAAATACATTCGTGCATCAAGGTGCTTTTCGCCTCCCTTGAAATTCTCCAGATGAGAGATCTCTATTTCGTTTTCTCTGATAATCATATTATTTCATTTATCAAGCAAATATAGCCAATCCCGCCCAAAAATGCTATATTTGCAATATGGAAAGAAATCAGAATATAGAAAAGCGCATCCTCTGGGTGGCGGAACGCCTTTTTCTCGAAAAAGGCTTCAATGGCACTTCCACTACCGAGATCGCCAAGACAGTAGGCTGCAACCAGACCCTTATACACTATTATTTCAGGACTAAGGAAAAACTTTTCTGGGATGTGTTTTCACCTAAAGTGGAACAGGTGGTGGAATATCTGGATGCCCCTCTGGATGAATCTGTCGACTTCATGGAAAGAATAGGTAATGTGGTGGATTTCTATTTCGGCATGCTTGAACTGGATGCGCGTCTGGCTCCGTTCATTGTCAATGAACTTATTATGAATCCGGGGCGTTGGGCTAAGTTCCGCGACCGTTATCTCAGAAGCGAGAGCCGAAGCAGTGCCTTCGACCGCTTCGAGAATATGGTGGAAGAGGAGATCAGATCAGGCCGGATACGCAGGATAAAGGCCATCGACCTTCTTCTCAATATAATGTCCCTGACAATATCGGCATTCATCGTTGCACCTAAGGGATTTGCCAGTGGAGAATGTGATTCCGATCTCAGGAAATCCTATCTTGATGACAGACGTGAAGATATAAAGAATCTGATCGTCAATGGAATAAAAGCATAAAAATAAAGGGCCTCCGTCACGGAGACCCTTTTCAGGATTATGAATCCTATCTTTCGTACTCGACTTTTGCACGAACCTCTGCAATGGTCTTTACGTATTCTATAACGTTGCCCCTCAAGGTGTCGGCCTTGTAAGCTGCGAGAGTTTCCCAGCTGTCAAAGTCAGCGAGCATCACTGCGTCGTATGAAGTCTTGCCTTCATTGCGGTTTACACCTACTTCGATGCTTTTAAGACCAGGCACGAGTCCCAAGAGGGACTCATATTTTTCCTTGACGTCTTCGGCGAGTTCTTTTGAAGTCTTGCCATCTGATGGCTTGAACTTCCACATTACACAATATCTTACCATATCTGCTTAGTGTTTAGTGTTCATAATCGAGCACTAAATTAGACATTATCCATGATATAACCAAATGAAATCGTCTTAAATTTTCTTTTTTCCTCAAAGTTCGGATTTTCCCTATTATTTTATTAAATTTGCTATTCTATATGGAAGCGACTAATTCTCATAAAGGAAGAATGATAGCGAAGAACACCCTGATGCTTTATGTCAGGATGATCTTCCTTTTTCTTGTCGGTTTCTATACTTCCAGAGTAGTTCTGGATTCGCTCGGAGAGAACGATTACGGAATCTATGGTGTAGTCGGCGGTGTAGTAGCCATGTTCTCCATTATTTCCGGAGCACTGAATTCTGCCGTTACCAGATTCTTGACATTTGAAATGGGCAAAGGTGAAAAGGCCGATCTGAATAAGGTCTATTCCACATCAGTTCTGATACAGTTCGCTCTGGCCTTTGTAATCGTTGTGATCTGCGAGCCTGTCGGAATCTGGTTTGTCAAGAATGAAATGACTATTGCTCCGGACAGGATTCCGGCAGCGTTATGGGTCCTGCAGTTCTCTCTTCTTTCATTTGTCGTCAATCTGATGAGCGTACCTCAGATGGCATCGATAACAGCACATGAAAAGATGTCCGCATATGCTTATATCGGTATATTGGATGGAGCTTTGAGGCTCGGTGTGGCTCTTCTTATAGTTCATTCACCGACTGACCGTCTTGTATGGTATTCGGCCCTTATGACTGTGGCTGTGGTAATGGTTCGTATGGCTTACGGAATATATTGCAGGTGCAATTTCCCGGAGTGCCGTTTCAACCTGATCTTCAAGAAAGGCCTCTTAAAGGAGATGTTCTCTTTTGCAGGGTGGAATTTCATCGGAGTCACCTCCGGAGTTCTCAGAGATCAGGGAGGCAATATTCTGGTCAATATCTTCTTCACTACAGCTATGAATGCCGCGCGCGGAGTCGCTGTCCAGCTCAATGGAGCCGTCCAGGGCTTTGTCACCAATTTCATGACGGCGGTTAACCCTCAGATCACCAAGTCTTATGCATCCGGCGAACGTGACTATATGCTGTCGCTTGTGAAGAAGTCTTCAAGGATGGCCTTCTTCCTGCTTTTCATAATTGCCCTGCCGATGCTTTTCAATACGGAATATCTGCTGGAAATCTGGCTTAAGAAGGTACCGGAACACTCTGCTTCATTTGTGCGTCTGTTCCTGATATTCGCTCTCAGTGAATCATTGTCAAGTCCCCTGATTACAGCCCAGCTGGCCACAGGAAACATACGCAATTACCAGATTATCGTCGGCGGACTCCAGTTATTGAATCTGCCTGTGTCATACATGTTCCTGAAATATGGTGCACCTGCTCAGACTACGGTGGCGGTATCGATAGTCATATCGCAGATATGCCTTCTGGCCCGCCTGCTCCTTCTGAAGAAGATGGTGGGACTTTCGCCGAAGGAGTTTTTTGCACAGGTATATTTAAAGGTGTTTGCAGTTGCTGCCGCCTCCCTTGTTTTCCCTCTGCTTTTGGCAAGCCTGATGCCTGAAGGGTTTGCGGGATTCTGTGCGAGTGTGCTACTGTGTGTTCTATGTGCCGGCGTATCAATATTTTATATTGGCTGTACCAGGGGTGAGAAACAGGAAATTGTATCAATGATTTTGAACAAGATCGGAAGATGATAAGGATTAACGATAAGGCAGAGTGCTGTGGCTGTACGGCCTGCATGAATATATGCCCGGTGCAATGTATCGTCATGCGCAGGGACAGGGAAGGCTTTGATTATCCGGTGGCGAATCCTGATCTGTGCATATCCTGCGGAAAATGCGAGGATGTATGTCCGATGTCTCATACCGCTGATTCTGCAGGCCCTTTGCTGACATTGGCCGCAAGGGCTTCGCAATTTATGCAGAAAAGTTCTTCAGGTGGTGTCTTTCCGGTTTTGGCCTCCGAGGTGATCGCTCAGGGAGGAACTGTGTACGGGGCAGTGCTGAATCCTGACCTTACGGTCTCGCATACTGATGCCTCTGATATGCAGGGAGTCGAGAAGATGCGTGGCTCCAAATATGTCCAGAGTGAACTGTATGCCTCTTTCGAGGAAGTGAAATACGAACTTTCCGAGGGCCGGCAAGTGATGTTTACCGGTACTCCTTGCCAGATCGCCGGTCTCAAATCATATATCGGAAAGGATGAGCCGGATCTGCTTTTAGTGGATTGTGCCTGTCACGGAGTACCCGGTCCGGGACTTTGGGAGAAATATGTAAAAGCCCTTTCCGACAGATACGGTATGCTGATAAAGGACGTCCGTTTCAGGGAGAAAGACAGAAGCTGGAAGAAATATGATTTTGTCGTCAATGGACCGGAGCGCAGTATCGTGACTCCACACCAGAAGGATACGTATATGCTTCTGTTTCTGCAGGATATGACTTTGCGTCCGTCCTGCTACCAGTGCCCGTTTCGAAAAGGTGGCAGTGGCAGCGACCTGACGCTGGCTGATCTATGGAATGTCGGAGAAGTTGCTCCTGAAATGGATGATGATAAGGGTATATCTTTGATCCTGGTCAATACTGAGAAGGGAAGAAAGGCAATTGCGGGACTGCCGGTAAAGGAAGTAGATCCTCTTCTGGCCTTAAAGAGAAATGGAGCTTTTGCCCAAGGTGTGCAGGTTCCACAGAGAAGGGAAGAGTTTTTCCAGGGACTCCATTCGGCAAAGGATCTCATCGGATATATGAAGGGGTTTGTTGTAAGGACGCCCCTGCATAAAAAGATATACAGAAGCATTCATACGATGCTTTCCAAGATAAAAAGGAGGATTGTGAAATGAGGGTAGCGATAATCACATTGCCGCTTCATACCAATTATGGAGGTATTCTTCAGGCCTATGCACTGAAAAAAAGCATTGAGGCCCTGGGGCACTCGGTCGATGTCATAGACAGAAAATGCAAGATGGTGCTGACCCCCTCTTGGAAGATGCCTCTGGTCTATCTGAAGAGGGCGTTGTTCAATCTGAAACCGGGAGGCCCTGAGATATTTCGCGAGAGGCGTATCCTGAGAGAATATCCGGTCGTATCGGCTCAATTGGCCGGCTTTGTTTCAGAAGAAATATCTCCCCGGATGATAGATTCCTATACCGAGATAGCTCCGGGAGACTATGACGCCTTTGTGGTCGGAAGCGATCAGGTCTGGAGGCCTAAGTATTTTGGAAGAATTGAGGATGCTTTTCTGGATTTTACCTCATTGTGGGATGTCAGAAGAGTTTCATATGCAGCATCCTTCGGAACCGACCATCTGGAGTATGAATTCGAACAACTGTATAAATGTTCCTCACTTCTGAGTACCTTTGATGCTGTCTCCGTGAGGGAGGCAAGTGCAGTGCAGATGTGCGACGAGTGGTTTGACCGTGAAGATGCCGTTCATGTCCTGGATCCTGTGATGCTCCTGACAGCAGAGCATTATGCCCATCTTGCCGAATTGTCTTCAGAACGTCCATGCAAAGGAAAGATATTGTCGTATGTGTTGGATCCGGATAATTCGAAGAAGTATATTCTGGACAGAGTAGAGGGATGGCTCGCGAAGGAAAGTCATAATGCGTATGTTCCTGACCGTGACCGAAATATACCGTTAGAAAAGCGCATAGTTCCATCGATTCGACAATGGCTTTCCTGCTTTGCGGATGCAGAATTTGTGGTGACTGATTCTTTCCACGGATGTGTTCTTTCTGTGCTTTTCCATAAACCGTTCATAGCCCTTGCAAATCCGGGCAGAGGTATGTCGAGAATATTGTCCCTTCTGGAGTCTCTTGGACTTGACGACAGGATTGTTCAAGGACTTGATCCGGATGACGATGGAGAATATTATCTTTCGGGAATCGACTGGGACAATGTGGATGCGCGTCTGTCAGAAATGAAGGAAAGGTCAATAGAGTTTCTAAGAAATGCATTGAAGTGATATGGATAAAGTAAAGATAAGTATAGTCATACCGGTCTATAATGCGGAAAAATATCTGGATGTCTGTCTTTCGAGCATCCTTGATCAGGATATGCATTCGTATGAGGTGATACTTGTGGATGATGGAAGTACTGATTCCTCGCCGATGATATGTGACAGATATTCCGGAACAGACGCACGTTTCAGAACCATACATAAGGTGAACGGGGGAGTAAGTTCTGCCCGCAATGCCGGAATTTCCCTCAGCCAGGGTGAGTATGTGATGTTCGTGGATGCGGATGATTTTCTTTCTCCTGATGCTCTCTCCTTGTTGTCCGCACTGACGGTGGAGAAGCCGGATATTGTCATTGGCGGCTTCAATATTTATCAAGGAGAAATCCCTTATAGGACTGTCATCCCGTACGACTCTGAATTCTATCCGTCTGCAGGACTTTCTGAATTTTTCGATGCAACGATGCACCGTCTAGGAGAGCTTTTCCGTGGCCCTTGGGCCAAGCTTTACCGCTCGTCAGTCATTAAGAAACACTCATTGAGCTTCAATGAGAATCTGTCCTATGCAGAAGACAAGCTTTTCGTCTATCAGTTTATGAACAAAATATCTTCAGCAGCTGCTGTAGATGCTCCTGTATATGAATATTTCAGGCGTCCTGGTACTCTGAGTGGTGGAAAGACCACTGCCCGTCGTCTGGACCAGCTGCTGGATGTGGTCCCGTTATACGCAGAGGCCTTCGTAGCTCTGATAAGCAAATATCCATCCTGCAAGTCCCTCAGGAAGGTCTTCCATAATGATATTGTCTGCTGCGACATAATGAGGATATTAAGGACATTCTTAAAGATCAGGACCAGCCGCTTGACAGACTCTGTTCTTTCCGGCCTTTATTCATTGATTGACCAGGATTCCCGTATCCGCGTGTTTGAACGCCGTGTGCCGGGGCAGATTCTGAATACTCTTCTGTACAAGTCAGGCAGTGTCACCTTTGCCCGCTTTATATATAAGTCGGTCTCATTCATCTTATCTCCGTTCTATGATTAGGATTGCCGTCATATTCGAAAGCAGTCCGTTCGATAGAAAAGGACTTTTCAATGCTGTTCATAACCGTATCAGACATCTTCGTGACACCGGTGAGTGCGAAGTCGATGCGTATTGCATTCATAGTCATGACAATGCATTTACACGTCGTGTCAGGCATAATCCTGAGGTTCCGTTTGTGGAAGAGACAGTGGTAGATGATGTGCGGTATCGTCTCTTATGGTATGACTTCTCCATCATCGACCATATCCTTGTCCATAAACTTCACCGAAAGCCCCTGTTCTTTGCAAGCTTTATGTCCGGGTGCATTGATCTTTTCAAAGGATATGATTGTATATCGGCACATTCGTTTACCGGAGCGCTTTTCGCATCAGAGGCTTCAGCCAGATTCGGAATACCGTATTTTGTGACCTGGCATGGATCTGATATTCATACCCATCCTTGGCGTAACCCGATGATACTCAGGGATACACGTTCTTTGATGGGAAGAGCGGCGTACAATTTCTTCGTAAGCAAAGCCCTTTTGAAAGATTCGGACCGCATTTATCCGTCAGTCCGGAAGGAGGTCCTTTACAATGGCGTATCATCTGCTTTCACACGCTTCAGTGCAGAAAAACGTGAGGCTTTGAGAGCCCGATACGGAATTTTTGAAGGGGATAAAGTAGTCGCATATGCCGGAAGCATCGTGGCAGTCAAGAATGTAATGTCACTTCAGCCGATATTTCATTCGATTCGGACCGGGTACACATCCCCTCTGAAGTTCTGGATGATTGGCGACGGAAAGCTTCGCCGTCAGGTTCAGACAGCAATGACTGAGGATACAAGCATAGATGTCCGCTTCTGGGGAAATATTCCATCAGAAGAAATGCCTTTAATTCTCAATTGCGTGGATGTGCTCTTGCTCCCGAGTCTGAATGAGGGCTTGGGAATGGTATGTGCTGAGGCTATAAGCTGCGGAGCTTCAGCTGTAGGCTCAGATACAGGCGGGATCTCAGAAGTCATAGGTGGTGAAAATACAGTTCCACTTGGGGATGGATTTGTGGCAGGACTCTCCGACAAAGTCATAAAGATACTTCAGAGTCCTCAGACCCAGTTGCTTCCTCCTGAGCTTGACTGGACCGCTACCGCATCCAGGGAATTGTCTTTTATCAAGGAAATCCTATAGCCTGAAGGATTTTGGGGCCCTTGCCGTAAATCTCATAGTCTTTCCTGTCCAAGGATGGATGAAGCTCAATACTTCTGCATGCAGCGCCAGACGGCCGACAGGATTGGACTCGGCTCCATATTTCCTGTCACCGGCCACAGGGTGTCCGATCCATTGGCAGTGAGTGCGGATCTGATTTTTCCTGCCGGTTTCCAGCTGGAATTGAACCAATGTATAAGGCATTCCCTCAATCTCTTTGTATCCTATTCTCTTACAGTGAGTTGCGGCAAACTGCCAGTCTTTGCGAGGCGGTTTCTCGGGCGTATCCTTCGGCCCCAGTTCGTAGCAATATACCTTGAGGGATTTCTTGCACTCGTACAGCCAGCTCTCGATCCAGCCTTCCTCGTCCTCGATCTTACCCTCGAGCAATGCTACATAACCTCTTTCCTGCACCGCTTCCTCCCAATTGCTCTGTAACGATATCTTGGTCTCTTCGTCTTTAGCGAATACCAGAAGTCCGGATGTGTCCCTGTCAAGTCTGTGAACTATGAAGATCTTACCGGCATAGTCAAATACTCTTGCATATGCCGTATCCTCTCCCTGCTTTCCGGTGGACATGCTGAGCAGTCCGCTCGGCTTGTTCACGATGATCAGCCACTGGTCCTCATATACGATCTCCAGATCGTCATTTCTTTTTCTTCCTTTTGCCATAGATTTCGTTTTAGACTGCAAAGTTATAAAACTCTTCGGTTATTTTGATGGTGTCCGGTAAATTATTGACTGCCAGCGTCTTGATGTAAATGCCTGCTGCGGATGAATAGTAGGCATTTGATTTAAATGTCTGATTTACAGTGTGTTGTACGCCACCACCTTTGGCCCTTCGCTTATTCTAAACTTTTAACTATATTTGCAAGTTACTAGAACACAGTATGACTGACGGCCACAGTATATGGGATCCTCTGCGCAAGAAAGAGGTGGCACTTACTCCCGAAGAGCAGGTGCGTCAGTGGTGCATCCGTGTCCTGGCAGAGCAGATGCAGGTACCGATGCATATGATGATGAGTGAGGTGGGTTTCCGTCTTGCCGGGAAGCAGCTGAGGGCTGATATCCTTGTCTATGACCGTAGTGCAAAACCACTTATGGTCGTTGAGTGTAAAAGACCGGAAGTTGCTCTCACACAGGAAGTTCTGGACCAAGCTATAAGGTACAATATAGTTTTGGAAGTAAAATATATGATTATAACCAATGGGACCAAGACCTTCATATGCAGAAGGAATGGGGATAGATTCGAATTCATCAATACAGTCCCGACATATACTGAAATGCTATGTCATCAACAATAACACAAGGCTTTCTCGATCACAAGATTTTTTCAATAGTTTCAGAAGTCGCCGCAGAAAAGGGCGTCCGTACCTTCGTTATCGGCGGCTATGTACGTGACTGCTTCCTCGGTCGTCCGAGCAAGGATATTGATATCGTGGTCGAGGGCAGCGGCATTGAGCTTGCGCAGGCAGTAGGGGAGAAAGTACACAGCAACGTCTCTGTGTTCAAGAATTTCGGTACGGCAATGCTTCGATACAAAGGAATCGAAATCGAGTTTGTCGGCGCCCGCAAGGAATCATATCGCCGCGATTCCCGTAAACCGATTGTTGAGGACGGCACTCTGGAAGATGATCAGCTCAGAAGGGACTTTACCATCAATGCTATGGCTTTCAGCCTTCAGAAGGATGACTTCGGAGCATTGGTGGATCCTTTCGGAGGTATCCGTGATCTTGCTGCAGGCATTATCCGCACTCCGCTTGATCCGGATACTACCTACAGCGATGATCCGCTCAGAATGGTAAGGGCAATAAGATTCGCTACCAAACTTTCAAACGAAAATCAGCAGTTCAATATAGTTCCGGAATCTCTTGAGTCCATCCGCCGCAATCGAGAGCGTATGGAGATTCTCTCAAAGGAAAGGATTGTGGAGGAGCTTAACAAGATACTTGTAACGCCGAAGCCATCCATCGGTTTCCGCCTCCTTGACGAGACCGGACTTCTGGATTATGTACTTCCGCAGCTGTCTAAGCTTAAAGGTGTGGAAAACGTTGAGGGTAAAGGACATAAGGAAAATTTCTCGCATACTCTTGAAGTTCTGGACAATGTCGCGGCACTTGAAATCCAGGCAATTTCTGAGGGACGCCTGAAGGATTACATTTACGAGGATGGAGTAGAGGTCGAGAGGGTCCGTACAGAGCCGAATGTGTGGCTTCGCTGGGCGGCTCTTCTTCATGATATTGCCAAGCCTGCCACCAAAAGATATGATCAGTCACTTGGCTGGACTTTTCACGGTCACGAAGTCGTCGGAGCGCGCTGGATTCCGAAGATTTTCCAGGGCCTGAAGATGCCTCTGAATGAAAAGATGAAATTTGTCCAAAAGCTTGTGGGACTTCATCTGAGGCCGATTGCCCTTGTGACAGAGGAAGTTACGGATTCTGCTGTACGCAGACTCCTTTTCGATGCCGGCAATGATATTGACGATCTTATGCTTCTTTGCAATGCTGATATCACGTCGAAGAATCCTAAAAAGGTGGCTCGTCTGCATGCTAATTTCGAATTGGTAAAGACCAAGCTTGTCGAGGTCGAAGCCAAGGATGCTATCAGAAACTTCAAGAATCCAATTACCGGAGACTATGTGATGGAACTATTCGGTATAGAACCATGCAATACCATCGGCCAGCTTAAGGAATATGTGAAGAATGCCATCCTCGATGGTCAGATCGAAAATACATTCGAAGCTGCCGATGCCCTGATGCGTGAAAAGGCCGCCGAGCTAGGAATGTTCCCGGTGAAATAGTGCGCTCCTCATCCTATGACCTTGATAGATAAATACGTCAGATATATTTCCAACATCCGGCGATACTCATCCAGGACTGTTGATATCTACTGCGATGTCCTGATGAATTATCTGCGTGTGATTCACAAGCGAAAGGGTGTTGATGATGAGGTCTTGCTTGCTTCGCTGAACAGATCGGAGATAAGGCAATATCAGGTGGAACTTCTTGAAGAAGGCCTGTCGTCCAAGACTGTCAGTCTCCATCTTTCAGCCCTGAGCAGTTTCTGCCGCTACCTTATGAAAGAGGGCCATCTGAAATCCAATCCTGTCCGCCTTATAGTCAAACCCAAGGTGGAGAAACGTCTTCCTGTGTATTTCAGGAAACAGGCAATGGAAGAATATTTCGGCCGTATCTCGGAAGAGGAGGATATTCAATCTCTGGATGCCTTCAAGGCCGGATGGGAAACCAAGAGCGGCAGGGAACTTTATGACAAGCGTCTTGCAAGACTGGTGATCTCTCTTTTATACAATCTCGGCCTGCGTCGCGCAGAACTTATCTCACTTACGGTGGGAAGTATTGATTTTGGCAGAAATATTGTCAAAGTTACCGGTAAAGGCGATAAAATGCGAGAAATTCCGCTGATTGCTTCATTATGTAAAGAAATTTCCTTATATTTGGATGCAGTTGAGACGGTGTGCGGTGGGAAAAGGTCTTTGAAAGAGCCGCTTCTGATCACATATAAAGGTAAATCCCTTTATCCTGCGTATGTGGACAGGGTAGTGAAGAGCGAGCTGGGTGATGTCAAGGGCATAACTGGAAGAAAGTCTCCGCATGTTCTCCGTCATTCTCTCGCCACTGAACTTCTGAACGAGGATACGAATATCAATTCCATCAAGGAACTGCTTGGTCATTCCTCATTGGCGGCAACTCAGGTTTATACCCACACGGATATCGCCCGGCTGAAGACTATTTATAAATCAGCCCACCCAAGGGCAAAAAACGGAGGTAAAAATGGAGATTAGAGTGCAGAGTCTCAAGTTCAATGCAGATCAGAAACTGTTGGACTTTATTGACAAGAAATTCTCACGTATCGAGAAGTTCTACGATGCAGTAACAGGAGTGGATGTAGCGCTTTCATTGCTTCCAGACCACGAGAACAAATGTGTGAAAGTTCAGGTTGCAATCCCTGGCCGCACTATCGTGGTAGAGAAGAATGCAAAGACCTTCGAAGATGCAGTTGTTGACTGCGCAGACATTCTCAAAGAAAAACTTGTAAAGGAAAAGGAGAAAAGAGCAGAATAAAATTTAGCTTTAACTGAAAAGAGGCTGGCTCAAGTCATAATGACTTAGGTCAGCCTCTTGAATATTTGTGAATGAGCTATTTCGCTGCAGCGATTCCTGCCATATAACCGGTGCTGAAAGCTGTCTGGAGATTGTATCCTCCGGTGTCTGCATCCAGATCGAGGACTTCTCCTGCGAAATACAGCCCGGGTATCAGCTTGGATTCCAGAGTCTTGGCAGTAATCTCATCAAGACTTACTCCTCCAGCAGTGATGACGCATCTTTCATATCCTACGAATCCGACGATATCGAATTTCCAGTTCTTCAAAGTCTTGGCCAGGCTCTTGTGATCGACTCCCGGATTGAGCTTTGTAAAAGCTGGAATCAATGACATAGGGAGAACCTTCGTCAGAAGGAGTCTGAATCTGTCCTTGTAGGGTTTGTTGGCATTCCTCTTATCCTTTGCTATTTCATTCCAAAGGCATCCGACGCGCACGGTAAGGTCTTCGATTTCGACTGCCGGCTTCAGGTCTATCATTACGTAAGCCTTTGATCCGTTGATTATTGCATTGACGCATCTGCGGCTTACCTTGAATCCGATCGGCCCCTCGATTCCTCCGTCAGTGAAGTCCATGTCACCGAATTCCTCCTGGACAAGATTGCCGTCAATGTACAGTGACAGGTTCACATTCTTCAGCTGATTCCCGCAAAGGCTTTCTCCGGTTTCTGTCAATATCGTGTTGCGGTTTATATGTCCCTTAAGCTCACCGGCAGGAGCATCTTCCTTATATCCTCTCGGTACGATTGCAGTCAGGGAAGGGAAGAGCGGCTTTATCGTATGGCCGAAGCCCCGGGCCCAGTTGTAACCGTCTCCTGTCGAGCCCGTCTTCGGGTATGACAAACCTCCGGTACAGATGATAAGCTTGTGGCATGTGTACAGAGCCCCGTCAGAGCATTCTATTGTGAATTCACCTTCGCTAAGGGTAATCTGGGATACTTCCTTGCCACATTGTATTTCAGCACCGGCGTTTTCGACTGCTCTCACCAAAGCATCCACAATGTCGGATGCAAGATGCGAAGCCGGGAAAGCCCTGTCTCCACGCTCCACAATGGTCTCGGCGCCATTTCTTTCGAGGAAATCAATCATTCCCTCCGAGGTGAGATTATAGAACGAGTGCTTCAGGAAATTCGGCTTCGGATGAATGTGCCCGCTGAATTCATTCCATGGCTTTACATTAGTGAAATTGCACCTTCCCTTGCCGGTAATCATTATCTTTCTGCCCGGTCTGGCCATTTTTTCAAGTACGATGACCTTTCCTTCTCTACCATCTGCAGAAAATTTACCGGCAGCTCCGGCGCCAGCCATAAGGCCAGCTGCTCCTCCACCAATTATTATAATGTCAGCCGAATGTTTTCCCATAGTATTGACTATTTCTGAAGCAGCAATGTGCTGATTTCTTCCTTGAATCTTTCCTTACCTCTTGCACCTATAGTCATAACGGGCTCTCCTTTGAGAGGAATATAGAGCACTGCAGGAATGGAACTTACATTGAAAGCCTGAGCCAGTCCCTTTTCTTTGTCAACATCTACCTTGTAGATGACAATCTGTCCATCATATTCCTTGGCAAGTTCTTCGAGAATAGGAGCAATTCTCTTACATGGACCGCACCAGCTTGCGGTGAAGTCTACAATTGCGGGCTTGTCACCCAGAAAGACAAGGTCTTCAGAACCCATATCGAAAACCTGCTTGGTAAAGCTTTCTGCATCCAGTTCCTTTACAGCCTTGGGTGCATTGTCTGTCTTCTTATCGTTCTGCGCTCCGGCATTTCCGCATGCTGCAAAGAACATCATTGCTGCAAGAAGCGCTACTGTTGTTGTGTAAATCTTGTTCATATAAACGTGTTTTGGGTCTGTCAGTGTCAAATCAAATGCCAATGCTAGAAGATCACTTTCATGTCGAACAGTTCGTTCTCGCAGTAAGTGGCTTTCAATGCGGCTTCTCCATCGCAGCTGGCTGCCATCAATGAGACTGGTGCAAGTTCAACAGCAATGAAATCACCGATTCTTAAAGTGGTGAGCTGTGATGCTGTGCATATGGCCTCCTCGATCAATTCTTTCAATGAAGCTTCAATAGCAATGTCCCGGCTGGAGAAAATGTTTTCTCCGTTCTTTCTTACCTCGAATATATTCTCCTCACTTTCCATCACCACAGGATTGTACATAGGTGCAGGAAGAAGGGAAGTGTGGTCTGCGCAGGATGTAAAGGCAGTGTCAGATGATTCTGATGTATGACAATATAAGAGCGCGCCGAAATTGAACGCGTCGTAATATCTCGATGCGAATTTGCCTCCGATGCATTTCCCTGCCTTGCTGATTCTTGCGAAGACAATCGGAGCCCAATGCAGCTCCTTAACGCACTCGGGAGAGTAGAAATCCTTGTTCTCCCTCTCCCAAGTCGTATCCGGACGGCAATAGCAGAGGCTGCTGCCGTATGGTTTTACTATGATGTTCATGCTTATTGTTCTTCTTCCTGTGAGAAGAGGCTTCCCAGCTCTTCAAAAGGTGTGTAGCCTTTGGTGCGTGGAACGAAGGTAGTGCTCTTCTTTTTATCGGCAGCAGCCTTCTTCTCGGCTTCGTACTCAGCTTTTAGCTTTGCAAACTGACGCTTGGTGTCCAATGTAAAGTCACCGTTGTCAATCCATGCGAAATAAGACGGCTCACTGAAATATACTTCACGTGCTGTCTTGCCCTTATGTTTTCCGAAGCTTATCACAGGCTCGTCCTTGTCATTGAGAATAAGTCTGCCTGCATAATCGACAGTCCTCTGTTTGGTCGAGAACCTTGCAAGCTTGTCGACGTTGTTCTCGATTCTCGGGTCGCCTGCGTAACGGTCGAGCTGGCCTTTCAGCACTTCGTATGTTGCAAGTGTATCTGCTTCAGCTGCGTGAGCGTTTTCAAGCTCCAGTCCACAATAGAAGAGATAAGCCGCCTTGAGGGTGCGGGGTTCCATAGCATGGAAGATGTTCTGGACATCCACCATCTTCATCGAATGCAGGTCGATTGCTGGCTGCTTGTCTGTGTATCTGCGCACGCGCTCGATTTCCTCTGCGAGCATCGGCAGGTCGAATTTTGCTGAGTTGAAACCTGCAAGGTCACATCCTGTCAGCCAGTCCACTACTTCATCTGCGATCTGGTAGAATGTCGGTTTTCCTGCCAGATCTTCAGCGGAAATTCCATGCACGGCCTGTGCCGACGGGTTTATCGGCCTCTGGCACTGGTTTTCATAGTCCCATGGTCTTACTCGCCATGTCTTTACCCACTGCTCGCCGCCTGGGTGGATCTTGACAAAGCAGAGCTCAATGATCGAGTCTGAAGCGATATTGAGCCCTGTGCTTTCTATGTCAAAAAACAATAATGGTCTTTCGAGATTCAGTTCCATACCTAGCTTATCATAATAGGCATAATGATACCGCAGATCTTTTCGCTTTCCGCCTCTTCCTCTGCAGGAACGATGAGGGCTGCGCGCTTGCTGTCAAGGAATTTGATTACAAGTTCGCCGCAGGTCATGTTCGACAGGATCTCGATGATGAAAGGTGCCTTGAATCCGATGGTCAGATCCTCTCCGTCATACTGGCACTGCATGGTTTCATGTGCAGCGATAGAGAAACCGAGGTCCTGGGCTGATACCATGAGGCTGCCGCTCTTAAGGTCGAATTTTATGTGGTTCGATGCCTTGTTTGAACATACCGATACTCGGCGTACTGTGTTGAGGAGCAGAGAACGGTTGATCCTGAGGATGTTGGAGTTGTTCTGCGGAATTACATCACGATATTTCGGATATTTTCCTACCACCAGACGGCAGATAACGGTTGTAGTGCCGAATTTGAATTCTGCAGTCTTTGCATCGAATGAGATCTCTACAGTCTCGATGTCCTTTCCGATAGTGGATTTGAGGATCGATGCCGGTTTCTTATGAAGTATGAATGATGCCTTTTCTGAAGCGTTTACGTCAGCAGTGGTATAGCAGATAAGCTTGTGGGAATCCGATGCGACGAGAGTTGTCGAGTTAAGGTCGATGTCGAAGAAGATTCCGTTCATAGCAGGACGGATTTCGTCGTCTGCAGTAGCATATATTGTGCTTGAGATACCTTCGACGAGGCTCTGGGCAGGGAACTGGAGAGTGACAGCGTTGTTAGTGTCTGCGCCGATGATTTCCGGATAGTCCTCGGCAGGGAAATATGGGAGTGTGGACTCACCGCCTGCCCAGCTGCAAAGGAACGAACTGTCGCTTGTGGTGCTGATGGTCAGCGGCTGGTCAGGAAGTTCCTTGAGAAGGTCCATCATATGCTTTGCAGGTACGGCAATTCTGCCTTCTTCCGCTGTGCTTTCCACCTCGATCTGAGTCCTGAGGGTAAGCTCTGCGTCTGATGCTGTGATCTCCAGGGTGTTTCCCTTGAGGTCGAAAAGGAAATTCTCAAGAATAGGGAGCGGTGACTTTGCAGGGATAGCCTTTGCTACAGCCATTACTCCTCTTAGCAGCTCTGAACTTGAAATTATAAGTTTCATAATTTATAGTGTTAATATTATTTTCAATTCTGCCCGTGTATAATACGGCATATTAGTCAACAAATATAGTGAAAAAATTCTGAGGCATTGGCATATTTTTTGATTTTTTCGCCTCTGTTTTTGCAAATGCAGCACAACTGTCAGCAAAAATCGCGCAAAATGATTGAAACTTAATAAGAAGTGTTGTTGAAGTTGAATCAATTAATTGGATTTAAAATATGAATAAAAGTGTTTTGATGGTTTTGCTCTCCGCAGCAGTCGGAGGGCTTACGGCTTTTACTGTTGTAAAGTCAATCTCTCCTGATCAGACGCAGACTGTCCAAATGACAGATGGGGCGCAGTTCCGTACTGTAAATCTGTCACATGAGAACTGGCCTGATTTCACATATGCCGCTGAATCTGCCGTGGATGCCGTCGTGTATGTAAAGACTACAGCGACTCAGGTCCAGTCGCAGGCTCCCAGCTCTATCTTTGATTATTTCTTCGGCTTTCCGCAGAGCGGCCCTCAGCAGCGCGAGAAGGTCGGCAGCGGATCGGGAGTGATAATTCGTGAGGACGGATATATAGTTACAAACAATCACGTGATCGACGGTGCAGACAAGATCGAAGTTACACTTAATAACAATGTTACCTATCCTGCCACTCTGGTAGGAACAGATCCTGCCACTGATGTCGCCCTTCTTAAGATAGATGCAACTGGTCTTCCTATAATACCATTCGGCGATTCTGATAAACTTCGTCTTGGAGAGTGGGTTATCGCCATCGGCTCTCCTTACGATCTTCGTTCTACCATCACTGCCGGAATCGTTAGTGCCAAAGGACGTTCGATGCCGAATTATTCAGGAGAATACAAGATCGAATCATTCATCCAGACCGATGCTGCGGTAAATCCCGGAAACAGTGGCGGCGCACTTGTGGACAGGGCCGGAAATCTGGTAGGTATCAATACAGCTATTTATTCCCGCACAGGATCCTATTCGGGCTACTCTTTCGCAGTTCCTGTCAATATTGTGAAGAAGATCGCTTACGATCTGATGGACTTCGGAAGTGTTCAGAGAGCGGTACTTGGCATATCAATGGGTCCGATTACAGATAAAATTGCTGAGGATTTGAAACTTTCTTCAAGAAACGGCGTATATATTAGCGAGGTTTCGCCAAGCAGTGCCGCTGACAAGGCCGGAATCAAGGCCGGTGATGTTCTTATCGCTATCGATTCGACAAATATCACAGGCACTGCATCCGTTCATGAGACAGTGAGCCGATACTCGCCAGGAGATATGGCTGTGCTTACAGTCATCCGCGATGGAAAGGAGAAGAAGTTTGACGTGACCTTCAAAGGAACCGCCCAGGAAAACGGTACGGTGGCTGACGATGGTTCTGTAGCATTCTACGGATCGTCGATAAAGGCTGCTTCCGAGGAGACTCTCCAGAAATATCATCTGAAGAGCGGAGTGGAGATCGTGGAGCTGGGACCAGGAAAGCTGATGGAGGCAGGAGCAGTGGAAGGATTCATAATCCAGTATGTGAACGACCATCCGGTGAAGACTCCTCAGGATGTGATAGATATAGTGAAGAAGTCGAAGAGGACAGTATTTATCGAAGGTATTACACCTTCAGGAAGAACAGGTTATTTCGGCTTCGGCGTATAGAGGAAGAAATAAACTTAAAATATAGTTAATGAGACAGCTAAAGATTACAAAATCAATTACAAACCGTGAGAGTGCGTCGCTTGACAAGTATCTCCAGGAGATCGGTAGGGAAGAACTTATCACGGTGGAAGAAGAGGTGGAGCTCGCCCAGAGGATCCGTAAAGGAGACCAGCAGGCGCTCGAGAAACTCACAAGGGCAAATCTACGATTCGTGGTCTCTGTTGCGAAGCAGTACCAGAATCAGGGTCTCAGCCTTCCGGACCTTATCAACGAGGGTAACCTCGGACTTATCAAGGCAGCCGAGAAGTTCGATGAGACACGAGGATTCAAATTCATTTCATATGCGGTATGGTGGATCCGTCAGTCTATTCTCCAGGCCCTTGCAGAGCAGTCCAGAATCGTGCGACTTCCTCTTAACCAGGTAGGTTCGCTCAATAAGATCAACAAGGCTCTGTCAAAGTTCGAACAGGAGAACGAGAGAATGCCTTCAAGCGAAGAGCTTTCCGAGATGATCGATGTTCCGAAGGATAAGATTGCAGACACGCTCCGAGTTTCCGGCCGTCATGTATCGGTGGACGCTCCTTTTGTGGAGGGAGAGGATAACAGCCTGCTGGACGTTCTCGTGAACAACGACTCGCCAAGCGCAGACCGTGGTCTTGTAAACGAATCACTCAACAAGGAAATCGAGAGAGCACTCTCTACTCTTGCTACCCGTGAAAGAGAGATCATCAAGTCATTCTTCGGTATCGGATGTCAGGAGATGACTCTCGAGGAGATCGGTGAGCGTTTTGGGCTCACAAGAGAGCGCGTACGACAGATCAAGGAAAAGGCGATCCGCAAACTCAAGAACAATTCAAGAAGCAAACTTTTGAAAAGCTATTTAGGATAATGACTCCAGAAAAATTCATCATAGCTAAAGCGTCTGAAGCAATTCAGGCGCTTTACGGCGTTGAAGTGCCTGAGGCTCAGCTCCAGGTGCAGGTTACACGCAAGGAATTCGAGGGTGACTATACATTGGTCGTTTTCCCTCTTTTGAAAATGTCGAAGACCACTCCTGAGAATACAGGAAATGCCATCGGAGAGTGGCTCAAGGCTAATATTGCCGAGATTTCGGCTTATAATACCGTGAAGGGCTTCCTCAATATCTCTTTCTCTGAGGTATATTGGAACAATGTCTTCGCTGAGATTGCTTCAGCCGAGGATTTCGGTCAGCTCCCTCCTACCGGAAGGACAATCATGGTAGAATACTCTTCTCCAAATACCAACAAGCCTCTACACCTTGGACACATCCGTAACAATCTTCTCGGATGGTCAGTTGCGAAGCTTCTTCAGGTGTGCGGACATAATGTGATGAAGGTCAATCTTGTAAATGACCGTGGTATCCACATCTGCAAGTCAATGTATGCGTGGAAGGTTCTCGGCAACGGTGAGACACCGCAGTCAAGCGGCAAGAAAGGTGACCACCTTGTAGGTGACTATTATGTGGCATTCAACAACCTTTATAAGAAGGAGGTGGATGAGCTTGTTGCAGGCGGTATGTCCAAGGAGGATGCAGAGAAGAATGCACCTTCCCTCAAGGCTGCTCAGGAAATGCTCTTCAAGTGGGAGAACGGTGACGCTGAGGTCGTGGAGCTCTGGAAGACAATGAACGGCTGGGTTTACGAAGGCTTTGACAAGACCTATAACGATCTTGGAATCGATTTCGACAGAACTTATTACGAGTCACAGACCTATCTTTTCGGAAAGGCACTCGTTCAGAAGGGACTTGAGGCAGGGATATTCGAGAAGCAGGAGGATGGATCGGTATGGTGTGACCTTACTGCTGACGGACTTGACAGAAAGCTTCTTCTGCGTGGTGACGGAACATCCGTTTATATGACTCAGGACCTCGGTACAGCAGAGCAGCGTTTCGCAGAATACAGTCTTGACGAGCATATCTATGTTGTTGGTAACGAGCAGAACTATCATTTCCAGGTGCTTAAGCTCATCCTTGGCAAGCTTGGCTTCGATTGGGCAGAGAGTATCTACCACCTTTCATATGGTATGGTGGAGCTTCCTGAAGGAAAGATGAAGTCGCGCGAAGGAACAGTAGTGGATGCGGATGATCTGATCGCTGACATGTACAATACAGCTAAAGAGACATCCCTTGAGCTTGGAAAGATCGACAATCTCTCAGCTGATGAACAGGACGCTCTCTTCAAGATGATCAGCCTCGGCGCACTCAAGTACTTCATCCTGAAGGTGGATCCTCGCAAGACCATGCTCTTCGACCCTAAGGAGTCAATCGATTTCAACGGAAATACAGGTCCTTTCATCCAGTACACTCATGCCCGTATCAAGTCAATCCTCCGCAAGGCAGATGAAAAGGGTGTGGCTCATACAGCCGAAGCAGTCAAGCCAGAATCCGAACTGACTCCAAAGGAAGTACGTATCATCAAGATACTCAATACATTCCCTGCGAAGGTGGCAGAGGCTGGTGCAGCTCATTCTCCTGCGGTTATCGCAAACTATGCATATGAGCTGGCTAAGGAGTTCAACCAGTACTATCACGACACACCTATCCTTCGCGAAGAAAATCAGGGTCTTCTCCAGTACCGTCTTGTACTTGTAGAGACTATTGCCAAGGTCCTCAGCAAGGCAATGTCAATCCTTGGAATCAATCTTCCTGAAAGAATGTAATTCCGCATTTTAAACAATATCGATATGGTCAGAACAGGCAATATGCTTGCTCTGACCATATTTTTTAAAGAAAATTGCAAATTTTTAAATTGGAATATTTCAAAATTAGAAAAATGTTTCTATATTTGCATTGTCAAACGAAATTAAAACACAAAAGATATGGAAAAAGAACTTGTACTCAAAACTATGAAGGAGGCCGGAAAGCCTGTAGCAGCCGGTGAAGTAGCTACATTGTCAGGACTTGACAGAAAGGTGGTGGATAAGGTGTTTGCAGAACTTAAGAAGGAAGGAGCGATTGTTTCTCCTGTAAGATGCAAATGGACACCGGCAGAATAAGTTGAACTGATAAATTGAACTGAATATGAAAAGCGTAAAAGGCACAAGAACTGAGCAGAATCTCCTTAAGTCATTCGCTGGAGAGAGCCAAGCAAGAAGCAGATATACATTCTTTGCAGAAGTAGCGAGAAAGGAAGGATATGAGCAGATCGCAGGAGTGTTTATGGAGACAGCAGAGCAGGAGAGAGAGCACGCAAAGCGTTTCTTCAACTTCCTTGAGGGTGGTGATCTTGAGATCACTGCGACTTATCCAGCAGGAAAGATCGGCACCACAAGTGAGAATCTTCTTGCTGCAGCAATGGGCGAGAATGAGGAATGGGATGTTCTTTATAAGGAGTTTGCAGAAGTGGCAGCTGAGGAAGGTTTTCCTGCAATAGCAGCTACATTCAAGGCAGTAGCCAAGGTGGAGGCTGAGCACGAGCGTCGCTACCTGAAGCTTTTAAGCCGCATTTCTGACGGCGATTTCTTCAAGCGTGACGGTAAGATCTGGTGGCAGTGCCGTAACTGCGGATATATCGTAGAGGCTGAAGCAGCTCCGAAGACCTGCCCGGCCTGTCTCTTCCCTCAGGCTTATTTCGAGCCAATGAAGGAGAACTACTAAAGTGACTTGCAGAAGGATTCAAATAATTCCTTATGGTCACCATTGAAAACGATATGGTGATTTCCAATAGGATTGTTCAAGAAATAATCTGTGGCGCATTTATGATTTTCCGGTTTCAGGATAATCTGTGTGCGGCACAGATTTTTTTCATATTGGTTGCGAAGGATTTCCGCCTTGCAGCAGAATGAGCGGGACAGGTCCCCTGAAAGCTTGAAAATGGTGCATTTGCCGACAGGCAGTTCTCCGTGAAGTGCGATTCCTATGCCTGACTCGAAATGAGTGTTGAAGGAGTATTTGCCGATCATATTCATCGGGACGGTACAATGGGCCAGCAGGATTTCGCCGGTCTGAGGGTCGATTTGGGACGGATTAGCCTGGAAGCCGCATTGTCCCGTAAGTGCATTTCCTACTGCCATTGTCAGAAGGGCCGGCATATCCCCTTCGCATCCGGCCGGAATGCCCTCGGCATTCAGCAGGGCCAACGCAAGGCATCCGGTATTCCCGAGAGGCTTCAGAAGGTCGAAGCATCTGAGGGTAAAGCCTGAGAGGCTATATTTCATGACAATATCCTTCAATGCGGCGTAAATGCGGATGGCCCCTTCCGCGTATTGGCGTATTGGGTCCGGAGCTTGCGCCAATATGTTGTCTCTCAGTCTGCTGATCTGGTCGGATATCTCGAATTCCTTGCCCGATGATACGCTTTCTATAAGTTCCTCAATTGGAATATCCACTATTTCGATTCCAAGTTTCTCTTTAACGGACTCCCTCTGAACGTTACTTGAAATAAGCCAGTCGGATGGCTCTCCGATGCTTCCCAGTCTGCATCCGTCCAATGTACTCCTGGCTTCTTCTACTTTTGCTAAAGTCCCGATTCTTGCAGCAATATATGATATGCTTCCGTGTATTACTTCTCCACTTCGACCTTGCTGCCTGAGGTATGAAAGAATTTCCAGAGATGCGGCCAATGAATTGCTCTTTCCTGAAGTCAGCAGCAGAATTCTTCCGTTCAGATGTGGAAGCAGTTCCTTGAAGATACCCTCTGTACCTCCTGTCCTGACAAAGATTATATCCAATGCATCAGTTCCGTAAGCAGAAAAATCGCTTCCCCTGAAATCAAATACAATTTCCATGGCATTTTCAATTTCTGAAAGAAAAGCCGATGAAACCTGGTTTACAGACTGCTCGTCATGCAGGGGAGAGGTAATGGTATATATTGCGGTCTTCATTGTATTGAATCAGTTTTTGCGAATATACGGATTTCTATGTAATTTTGCCTTATCATGACAGAAAACAATTCATATATGTTTCCGACCTCGATCAAGGAGGTCAAGGCTCTGGGATGGGATTATATTGATGTGATCCTGTTTACCGGAGATGCTTTTGTGGATCATCCGTCTTTTGGTACTGCGGTGATTGCCAGATGGTTACAGAAGTATGGATATAGGGTGGCTGTGGTCCCTCAGCCCAATTGGAGAGACGATCTTCGTGACTTCCGTAAACTGGGAGCACCGCGTCTGTACTTCGGTGTTAATGCCGGAGCCATGGACTCTATGGTCAATCATTATACGGCGGCCAAGCGTCTCAGGTCTGATGATGCCTATACTCCCGAGGGAAAGGCTGGCCAGAGACCTGATTATGCCGTGACCGTATATACCAAGATATTGAAGGATATATATCCTGATATACCTGTCATCATCGGAGGCATCGAGGCTTCTCTCAGAAGAGTGACGCATTATGACTATTGGCAGAATGCCTTGAAGCCTTCGATCCTTGTGGACAGCGGTGCGGACTGGCTGTGTTACGGTATGGGAGAGAGGACGATGATAGAATTCACGAAGGCTATTGAGGCCGGACGTAATATCAATGATATCAGAAAGATACCTCAGCTGGGCTTCTATATGGACGGCCGTTGCAGGACAAAGGATGCCGTGATTCTGAATTCTTATGAACGCTGCTGCAAGGACAAGGTGGCTTTTGCAGAGAACTTCCACGTGGTCGAGACCTATGCCAATATGCAGAACCCTCCTGTACTTGTCGAGCCAGTGGGAAACGGATATGTGCAGATAAACCCTACCTGGCCGCCTGCCACCCAGGAGGAAATGGATTCGTTCTGGGATCTTCCGTATACGAAATTGCCGCATCCTCGTTATAAAGGCAAGCATATACCTGCTTTCGAGATGATCAAGTTCTCTGTCAATACTCATCGAGGCTGTTTCGGTGGTTGCAATTTCTGTACGATTGCAGCACATCAGGGAAAATTCATCCAGTCGCGAAGCGAGGAGTCGATATTGAAGGAAATCGCGGCATTGAACAGACTGCCTGGATTCGCTGGCAATATTTCGGATGTCGGAGCTCCGACTGCCAATATGTACGGTATGCTAGGAAAGAATCCTGAGCTCTGTCTTAAATGTCGAAGAAAGTCTTGTCTCTTCCCTGGTCCTTGCAAGAATATGGACCGTTCTCATGAGAGACTCTTGAAGCTATATGAAAGGATTGCCAAAGTCAAGGGCATACGACATGCCTATATCGGCAGCGGTATCAGATACGACCTTTTCCTCGATGAGAAAGGATTCGTGGATGAAACCTCATATCCTTACCTGAAGGAACTTATCCTCGAACACACTTCTGGGCGTCTGAAAGTAGCTCCCGAACATACGGAGGATTCTGTTCTTAAGCTGATGGCAAAGCCTTCTTTCAAACTCTTCGAGAGACTTCGCCTTGAATTTGATTCTATCGTAAGAAGCAGCGGACGTAAATGCGAACTGGTGCCATATTTCATATCCGGACACCCTGGCTGCGGCATGCGTGAGATGCAGCGTCTTGCGCGCAAGCCTGCTTTGCAGGGATTGTATATGGATCAGGTCCAGGACTTTACACCTACTCCGATGACGACCTCGTCAGTCATGTTCTATACTGGACTGGATCCTAAGACTCTTGAGAAGGTTTTCGTAGAACGTGATATCGAACGAAAGAAAGAACAGAAATCATTTTTCTTCCGTAGAGGGAAGTAAATGATTTTTTATAAAAAAGTGCCTGTGGTGTTGCTCAATTGAAAAAAATGTCCTACACTTGCACCGTATTTCAAAAGTAACTGGAATTAAGATTTTACAGATATGGCAACAACACCAAAGAGGAGAGCGGTATGTAGCTTTGAGAATATGTCAGAAGAACTGGCAGCCGCATTTGCAGAAAAATATCCAAAGGGATACAGCGATTATTTCCCTGATCTTGTAAAGTATACTCCACCAAAGGGAGATCCGTTCTATGCAGTGACAGTGGAGATTCCTGATGCAATCTATCTTGTGAAGATCAAGGTCAAGACAGATGATGCAGAGGATCTGGAGCGTTGGCTTGATGGCGATGACGGAGATGATTCTGATGGAAATGACGGCGACAGCCTTCCGGATGACAATATCTCGCAGTATTCCAATGGCGATGATGATGCAGCTGACGGAGAGTAAATATAATAGATATACCGGTCGGATTTTTCCGGCCGGTTCTTTTTTGCGTCTGGCTTGTCGAGGAATCTTTCAATTGTCACGCTGAACTAAGCAAGGTATCTATAAATTTATTATCTTTGTATAATTTGAATTAAAACCTATGAAGGCCGTATTTATCAGAGATATACTTGCTCCTCTTCGTAAATTGCTGAAGAAGCTGCCGGAAAGAGATGTCATGATCATCCTTTCTCTTTTTGTGGGTATATGCTGCGGTCTTGCTGCTGTATTGCTGAAGTCAGCTATAGAATTCATACATCATTCCTTGACAGGCTGGTTTGAAGGGGAGGCATATAACTTTCTCTATCTTGTATATCCGGGCATAGGTATGCTGATCGCCATGCTTTTTGTCAGATATATCGTGAAGGACAATATTGGACACGGCGTAACCAAGGTGCTTCAGGCGGTTTCAAAGAATGAATCGAAGATACGCTCTCACAATATGTGGACTTCGATGGCCGCTTCCTCAGTCACAATCGGATTCGGAGGATCAGTGGGTGCCGAGGCCCCTATAGTATATACCGGAGCTGCTATCGGATCGAATGTCGCCCGTTACATGGGATTGTCCTATAAGAATATGACTATCCTTCTTGGTTGTGGAGCTGCCGGAGCGGTAGCGGGAATCTTCAAGGCTCCGCTCGCCGGTGTATTGTTCACATTGGAGATTCTTCTTTTCAATATCTCGATGACGTCGATATTGCCATTGCTCCTTTCCACAATTTCGGCGACAGTGATTTCCTATATTTTCCTTGGTGACAAGCCTCCTTTCGAATGTACTATTTCTCCTTTCGAGCTGCATAATCTCCCGTTTTATATACTCTTGGGTCTTTTCAGCGCGGCTTGTTCCGTCTATTTCACACGTATGACACTCTGGCTGGAGGATAAGATAAAAAGCATTCAGAAACCTTTTGTCCGCTGGGCTATTTCCGCTTCTTGTCTTGGTCTTCTTATCTTCCTTTTCCCGCCACTTTTCGGAGAAGGTTATGAACATCTGCACGAACTTCTGAACGGTGGAACTATCGACCTGGAAGGTCAGACCATATTGGCCTTCTTCTTGCGAAAGGCCTGGCTTGTTCCGCTATTTTTCATGCTGGTACTTCTTCTGAAGGTCTTTTCAATGTCTTTCACCAATGCCGGTGGAGGCGTCGGAGGTACATTCGGACCGACTCTGTTCATTGGAGCGATTGCGGGATTTGTATTGTCCAGAACCATCAATCTCATTGCCGGACCGGGATTCGTGCCCGAGCAGAATTTTGTGCTTGTTGGTATGGCCGGCCTGATGTCAGGTGTGATGCAGGCCCCTATGACCGCCATCTTCCTCATCGCAGATATGACAGGTGGATACGGACTTCTTATCCCTCTGATTCTGACATCTACGATTTCATATGCGGCGACAAGGATGATAGAACCGTATTCTATTTATACAAAGCGAATTGCAAAGAAGGGAGAACTTCTGACACATGACAGTGACCAGGCTGTACTCACGCTTCTGAAGACCGGAGACCTGATCGAGTCGGATTTCAAGACCGTCCGGATCGATGCTACCTTAGGTGAGCTTGTGGCCGTGGTGGCTGAGTCCAAGAGAAATATTTTCCCTGTAGTGGATTCGCGAAATCATTTCCAGGGATTCGTCTCTCTTGAGGATATCCGAAGGGAGATGTTCAAGACCCAGCAATATGAGACTACACATGTATATAATTATATGAAGTCAGCTCCGGCCTATGTCTATATCGATGAAAAGATGGATAGCGTGATGAGGAAATTCGAGCAGACGGAGGCATGGAATCTTCCTGTTGTGGAGGCTGACAGGACATATGTGGGCTTTGTATCCAAGTCGAAGATTTTCTCGGCTTACAGAGATCAGTTGAAACAGGTATCACACGATTAATAATCCAGATGAAGAATATATATATCAATCATATTGCCAAGACTCTGCAGATAAAGGAGTGGCAGGTAGAGAACTGTGCCAAACTTTTCGAGGAGGGAGCTACAATTCCTTTCGTGAGCCGTTATCGTAAGGAAAGAACCGGAGGACTTGACGAAGTGGCTGTGGCGGAGATACGCCATTGGACGGATGTGTTCGCAGAGATGGAGAAACGTAAGGCCACTATCCTTGAAACAATCGAACAGGCGGGCGGATTGACAGCGGAGCTTCGTTCCAGAATAGAGAACAGTGTGGAGTCACGTGAAATAGAGGATCTTTATCTTCCATTCAGACCAAAGCGCCGTACCCGTGCTACCGCGGCAAAAGAAGCCGGACTGGAGCCGCTTGCAGACAAGATGTATAATGTCGCATTGACTGACCCTGTTCCTGAGGCCCGCAAATATGTAGGTGACAAGGTAGCTTCCGTGGAGGATGCCTTGGCTGGAGCTCGTGATATCATTGCAGAACGTCTCAGCGAGACTGCTTCGGTTCGTGAGACTCTTCGTCAGATCTTCAAGACACGTCGCATTGTGACAAAGGCTACGAAGAAGGCGACAGGTCCGGAGGCTATGAAATATCGCTCATATTTCGAAAGCTCGGAGTCTTTGGAAAGAATCGCGCCACATCGTCTTCTTGCTATTTTACGTGCTGAAAATGAAGGGTTTATAAGTGTGAAGATAGATGCTGATGCTGAGAAGTGTGGAAAGAAGCTGTATTATGATTTCTGTCAGGAAAGACGTTATCCGGCAGCTCCTCTTGCAGAACATATGCATCTTGCATTTGATGATGCATTCAAGAGACTTCTCGAACCATCCATTTCAAATGAAGTACTTAAGGAAGCCAAGGAAAAGGCAGATATAGAGTCGATCAGGATTTTCGGCGAGAATCTGCGTCAGCTTCTTCTGGCTCCTCCTGTAGGACAGAAGAGAGTCCTGGCGATCGATCCCGGTTTCAGAACCGGATGCAAAGTGGTCTGCCTTGATGCAGAGGGCAATCTTCTTCATAATGAGGCGATCTTCCCGCATCCTCCGGCAAATGAAAAGGTCAAGGCAATCCAGGCTGTCTCTGCTATGGTCGCGAAATACGGTATAGAAGTGATAGCTATCGGAAATGGAACTGCAAGCCGCGAGACTGAGGAGTTCATCAAGCGTGTTCCGCTGCCCCAGGGAGTCCGTGTCTTTACGGTCAGCGAGGATGGTGCATCTATATATTCGGCATCAGAAGTGGCACGTGAGGAATTCCCTGATTATGATGTGACAGTCCGTGGTGCCGTTTCGATCGGCCGTCGTCTGATGGATCCTCTGGCAGAGCTTGTAAAGATAGATCCTAAATCTTTGGGGGTAGGCCAATATCAGCACGACGTGGATCAGAATCTCTTGAAGGAGACTCTTGATAATACAGTTGAAAGCTGCGTAAACAATGTGGGTGTCAATCTCAATACTGCCAGCAGCTATCTCCTGAGCTATGTGTCGGGAATCGGACCTGCTCTTGCCGACAATATCGTGGAGTACCGTTGCGAGCATGGAGCATACAAGTCCCGTAAGGAACTTCTGAAAGTCAAGAGACTTGGTGATAAGGCATTTGAGCAGTGTGCGGGATTCCTCCGTATCCAAGGTGCGGATAATCCTCTTGACAACTCAGCCGTTCATCCCGAGGCTTATCATATAGTGGACAGAATGGCAGCAGACTTGGGAGTGACTGCCCGTGACCTTGTAGGTAATCCTCAGCTCTGCTCCAATATTGATCCTTCCCGCTATGTGGATGCCTCTTTTGGACTTCCTACCATCAATGATATTATTTCCGAGCTTCGCAAACCTGGCCGCGACCCACGCGAATCAGCTCAGGAATTCGAGTTCGCTCACGATATCCATACCATCGAAGATCTCCATACAGGAATGGAACTTCCCGGCATTGTCACCAATATTACAGCTTTCGGAGCGTTTGTGGATATCGGAATCAAGCAGAACGGGCTTATACACGCTTCCCAGATGGGAGTAAAAGGTATGGCTGACCCGTCTAAGATCCTGAAGCTGCATCAGAAAGTCAAGGTGACGGTTGTTTCCATCGAACTGGATCGCGGACGCATCGGTCTTCGTCTGATGAAGTAACTACTATTGACAGATAAACAAACCACATATGAAGATCATAATAATCGGTGCCGGACCGGGCGGATATGAGACTGCACTTCTGGCTGCAAAAAGGGGAGTCGAGACTGTCATCATTGAGTCTGGACCTGTCGGCGGAACCTGTCTTAATGAAGGATGTATTCCTACAAAGGCTTTCTGCAAGAATGCAGAGTATATCGACCAGCTTCACGAATCTGAAGCTTATGGAGTCGGTAAGATCGATTTTACCCTTGATTTCCAATCGGTTATCGAGCGTAAGAATACTGTCGTAGAGCAGCTCAGGTCAGGCGTGGAAAGTCTTCTTTCGCATAAGCTGATAAATCTTGTCCGAGGCCGTGCTTTCTTCAAGGATCAGCATACGGTCACAGTGGTATCAGACTCGGGTTCCGAGGATTTTACAGCTGACTATATCATCATAGCTACCGGATCGGTTTCAGCATCCCTTCCTGTTCCGGGCGCAGATCTTCCGGGAATTCTTACATCCAGAGAAATCCTTGATATTGACCATATTCCTCAGCGTCTGTGTGTCATCGGAGGAGGAGTCATAGGACTTGAATTCGCATCTATCTTCCGCAGTTTCGGCAGTGAGGTGAATGTCATAGAGTATTGCAAGGATATTCTTCCTCGTTTTGATTCAGATCTGGCAAAACGTCTGAAACAGAGCCTGGGCAAACGAGGAATTGAAATCAGCACACAGTCACAGGTTCTCTCAATTGCTCTCAATGGCAATGAGTACGAAGTCACTTTCTCGCGCAAGGGAAAAGAGGAAAAGGTCGTCGCCGACAAAGTACTTATGGCGGTAGGCAGACGTGCTGCTCTGAACTCTTTGAATTTTACCGAAGTAGGAATAGAAACTCACGCAAGGGGAGTGAAAGTAAATGACTTCATGCAGACCAATATCCCTCATATCTACGCTATCGGAGATATAAACGGACTGATGATGCTTGCGCATGCGGCTACTTTCCAGGGTATAGTTGCCCTTGACCATATCATGGGAATTCAGAATGAGATAGATCTTAATGTGATGCCGGCTGCCGTATTCACTTCTCCTGAAGCCGCAAGTGTCGGAATGACTGAGGACGAGTGCAAAGAAAAGGGAATTGCCGTAAAATGCCTGAAATCATTCTTCCGTGCAAATGGCAAGGCTGTGACAATGGGAGAGACAGACGGATTCTGCAAGGTCGTTGTGGCTTCGCAGGCAAAAGAAGGTGATATGCAGCTCTTCCCTGAGGGACAGATCCTGGGCTGTCATCTCTACGGCCCTCACTCAAGCGACATAATCCAGGAGGCTTGTGCAATGATCAGCAGGAAAGCTACATTGTCGGAATTTCAGGATGTCATTCATACACATCCTACATTGACCGAAGTCCTTCAGTCAGCCATTCACGGATAAGAAGCAGCTACGAGATCATGGGCAGATTACGCGTTCCGAATACATATGTCATCATTTTTACTGTACTGCTTGTATGTGCAGTTTCTACCTGGTTTGTTCCCGGAGGCAACCCTCAGACCTGGCAGGTTTTTTCCGCTCTATATGAAGGATTCAGCCAGCAGGCCGGTATCATAGCCTTCGTGCTTGTCATCGGTGGCGCATTCTGGGTAGTGAACAGTACCAAAGCTGTGGATGAAGGCATTATGAAGTTTATTTCCAAGGTACAGGGACTTGAGCGTTTCAGCCTGATAAGGAAGCTTGGGGTGGGTAACATCGTAATTACCTTGATTATGCTTCTCTTCGGCCTTTTCGGTGCTGTTTTCGGGATGAGTGAAGAAACCATTGCCTTTGTGGCTGTAGCCATTCCATTGGCAAAACGTTTGGGCTATGACGAATTTACAGGAGTATGTATGGTCTATGTGGCTGCACACGTGGGTTTCGCAGGTGCCATGCTTAATCCATTTACTATCGGTATTGCCCAGGATATGTCAGATCTGCCGCTTTTCTCCGGCATCGAATACAGGATCGTATGCTGGATCATTCTGATGACTGTGGCTATCGCATTCACGCTATGGTATGCTTCAAGAATAAGAAAGCCGATTGAAAATTCATCGGAAGATGTTCATACAGAGGAAATTCATACAGGAAAGGGGAGTGGTATCTCTGCTTGGATATGCTTCGGAATCCTCACTGCCGTCCTTGTGCTGTTCTCAGTTTTTTATGCGTCGGAATGCGTCATTACATTGGGACAGTCAAAGTTCGATACACCTTCGCTCTTATGGGTGTTGACCGGTCTTTTCGCAGTGGTTTCAATTCCCGCTCTGCTCAAATCTTCAAGGATGTTCATTCTCAATATGCTGATGTTCTGCATATTGTTTATGGTAGTGGGGGTTATGGGATATGGATGGTACCTTCAGGAAATATGTGCACTTTTCCTTGCCCTTGCTGTGGCTTCCGGCTTTGCTGCAGGCTATAGTGCGGATGATATTGCCAAGGAATTCATTGCCGGAGCTAAGGATATTTTCTCAGCAGCACTTATAATCGGCTTTGCTGCAGGTATCATTGTGATATTGAAGGAAGGTCAGGTCATTGATACGATGCTGAATGCGATGGCCTCTGCTCTTGACGGGACAGGTCGCGCGGGAGCCTTGGGGACAATGTACGGTATCCAGACTTTCATCAATGTCTTCATTCCTTCCGCTTCGGCCAAGGCTGCGGTGACAATGCCTATTATGGCACCGTTTTCCGATCTGATAGGCGTTTCACGTCAGGCTACTGTGCTTGCTTTCCAGTTCGGTGACGGTTTTACCAATATGATAACGCCTTGTTCGGGAGTGCTTATGGCTGTACTGTCAGTGGCGAAGATTCCGTATGAGAAGTGGTTCAGATGGGCGTGGAAATTTATTCTGGCATTGATCCTTCTGGGCTTCATCCTTCTTCTTCCTACGCTCTTTCTCGATCTTCCTGGATTCTGATCTGAATCTTAAGGATCCTTTTTAGAAAAGTCCGTAAAGCTGAGCGTCGATCTTGTCAGTGATGTGCGCGAAGTCTTCCGGTCTGTGCTCGAAATCGAGTTCATCAGCCTCTATTATAAGGACTTTACCCTTATAATCTGCAATCCACTGGTCATATCTTTCGTTAAGATTGCTCAGATATTCGATGCTGATGCTCTTTTCATAGTCACGTCCACGTTTCTGGATCTGTGAAACGAGTGTTGGTACGGATGACTTGAGGTATATAAGAAGATCAGGCTCACTTACCATCGACATCATAAGATTGAAAAGCTGCATGTAGGTGTCGAAATCGCGGTCTGACAGATTTCCCATTGCCTTGTTGTTGGCAACGAAGATGTGCACACCTTCCATTATGGTCCTGTCCTGGATGATTACCTCTTCTGACTTTGAAATTTCCACAAGATCCTGGAATCTCTGTGCAAGGAAATAGGTCTCAAGGTTGTATGACCATCTCTGGATGTCCTTGTAATAATCTTCCAGATAAGGGTTGTATGTTACGGCCTCATATTTCGGAGTCCATCCATAGTGCTGGGCAAGCATCCTTGTGAGCGTGGTCTTTCCACATCCGATATTTCCGGCTATTCCTATATGCATATTCTTTAAAAGTCTGATGGTCAAATAAAAAGCAGACTGATTACCAGTCAGTGGGTAAAACAGTCTGCTAATTTACGATTTTTTTATGTGCTATACAAGACCGTGAGCCATCATTGCCTCAGCCACTTTTATGAATCCGGCTATATTTGCTCCCTTTACATAGTTCACATAACCGTCTTCCTCAGTACCGTATTTTACGCAGGCCTCATGTATGTCGGTCATGATCTGCTTCAGGTGCTGATCCACTTCTTCGCGGGTCCATCTGAGTCTCATTGAGTTCTGTGTCATCTCAAGTCCTGATGTGGCAACTCCTCCGGCATTGGATGCCTTGCCTGGAGAATAGAGAAGTTTTGCTGCCTGGAATACCTCGATAGCCTCAGGGGTACAAGGCATGTTTGCTCCTTCTGCAACGCAAATGCAGCCGTTGGCTACAAGGGTCTTTGCCTGCTCGCCGTTAAGCTCGTTCTGAGTGGCGCAAGGCATGGCGATATCGCATTTCACGCTCCAAGGACGCTCTCCTGCATGGTACTGTGCTGTCGGATATTTCTCCACATATTCTCTGATACGGCCTCTGTATACATTCTTCAGCTCCATGATGTATGCGAGCTTCTCAACGTCGATTCCGTCAGGATCATAGATATAACCGTTTGAATCTGACATTGTAAGTACCTTTGCTCCGAGCTGGAGGGCCTTCTGTGCCGCAAACTGGGCTACGTTTCCTGATCCTGAGATTGCTACAGTCTTTCCTTCGTAGCTGTCACCGCGGGTAGCAAGCATTGCGCTTGCAAAGTAGCATGTACCGTAGCCTGTCGCCTCTGGTCTGAGCGGGCTACCTCCCCACATCTGTCCTTTGCCTGTGAGCACGCCGGTAAATTCATCGCGCAGTCTCTTGTATTGACCGAACATATATCCGATTTCGCGTCCTCCGACTCCGATGTCACCTGCTGGAACGTCTGTATCAGCTCCGATATGTTTCTGAAGTTCAGTCATGAAGCTCTGGCAGAAACGCATTACTTCATTGTCCGATTTACCCTTAGGATCGAAATCAGAACCACCCTTTCCGGCTCCCATAGGGAGTGTTGTGAGGCTGTTCTTGAATGTCTGTTCGAACGCAAGGAACTTCATGATGCTGAGGTTCACGCTCGGATGGAAGCGGATACCGCCCTTGTAAGGTCCGATAGCGCTGTTGCACTGAACTCGGTAGCCTCTGTTCACGCGTACCTCACCCTCGTCATCCAGCCATGGGACACGGAAAATGATGATTCTTTCCGGTTCGACAATTCTTTCAAGTATCTTCTGGTCCATCAGATACGGATGCTCGACAATATATGGAGCAACACTTTCAAGGACTTCCTTTACTGCCTGGTGAAACTCTTTTTCTCCCGGATTCCTGGCAATCAGATCGGCCATAAATCCGTCCACATAGTTTTTAGTGAACTCGTCCATAACTACTAACAAGATTAATTGGTTAGAAAAAAAAGTGCTTTCGCAGAAACGCGAAAGCACAAATTTATCAAAATAATTTTTGAAAAACAATATCTGAGTCGATTCTTCGCTGCGGTCTGAGTGACAATAAATGCGCTTAGAATGACATTGATAGCTAGAACAGGAAGCCGGTGTTGATGTAGAATGCTCCGTTTCCGTCCTGCTTGTTGAAGCAGCGCGCGTACTCGAGTGCCACGATGAAGTTCTGGTTCATGATGAAACGAAGTCCTGCACCTGCAGATCCATGGAATCCGTCAGCCTTTCTGTTTACATCGACGAACTTTTCATAAAGCTCCTGGTATTTGCCGGTCTTGTTAGTCAGATCGTATCCCTTGAATACATGGGCTCCGTCGGTGAATCCGCTGATTGCAAATGCGATATTCTGTTTCCAAAGCTTGAAGTCAATGAATCTCCAGCGGAGTTCTGCGTTGTAGAATCCTACATCCTGTCCCTGTACTCTGTTGAGCATAAGGCCTCTTACTGTGCGGTAGCCTCCGAATCCGTCATTGTCGGCCTTTGGACCCATATTGGTATAGAAAGGCATTGCATACCAAGGCGCATTGCTGCCGAATGTGCCCTGATAAGCTGCTCTGTATGCGAATGTCAGCTTGTCCTGCACGATCGGAACGTACTGGCGCATTGTGATGCAATATTTATAGTGGGGATCTGTTGTTCCAAGCCATTTAGGTGCTGCGATTACGTGAGCTTCAGCCCAGATACCCTTGGTAGGATTGTTCTCTACATTACGGCTGTCGTACATGAGGCCGGCGCGGATAGATGAAATCACGCCACCGTCTGCCTGCTCTGGAGAGATGATGCCCCACTCCTTGTAGAGGTTAAAAAGTGATGTTCCATGTTCAAATCCCTGATCTGCAAGCACTTCATATCCCTTAGGGGTGAAATCCGAAGTCTTTATCCACGAGAAATTATATCCGGCTTCCCAGTAGAAATTCTTGAGTATCTTGCCAGTGAAGTCTACCTTAGCCTTGATAAGGTCACGACCGAAGCGGTAGAATCCTTTAGGATATTTTCCCTTGGCCTGAAGTTTTTCACCTGCTTTGTCTGGAAGATACTGGGCCATACCGTCCTCGAACATAGTCTTGCTGGTGATATAGTTGCTCTCATATCCGTTGAATCCGTAGAAGTCCAGAGCCGAATCTTTGTAATAGCCTGAACAGATGGACATTCTTACTCCCGGGATAAGAGTCTTGTTGTCATAGTTTACAATGAATTTATAGCTGTTGATCGCGCTTTCCTTGGTATAAGCAGATGCTTCGAAATACCAGGTCGACTTAGGATTGGGATAAGTGTCTCCGTTACCGAAGTTATAGAGGTTCAGGAGCGCTCCGAACTGGAATCCTCGGTCAGCATCGAATGCTACCACTGGAAGAGGACCGAAATTGGTGCCTGTCTTGATGATTTCACCTTTTTCGTTGTATGTTACGTTCTTCTTCTCCTTCTTGGCCTTCACTTCGTTTTCTGCAGCGGCTGTTTCTTCTGCAAATGAAGGAATGCACAATGCGAACGCTGCAATAGCGGTAATGAGTGTCTTTTTCATATTATAAAGGTTTGGTTTTACAATTTCTTGAAAGCTTTTACAATATCCTTGTAGAAGCCTCTCATTTTCTTGTCTGTCAGAACTTTGATGTCGGAAACAAATCTTCTTAAGCCTTCGTTATAGTCAAAGAAGTAGCTATAGGAAGGAATGCTCAGCAGAAGTGTTGCCAGAGCATATGGCCAATCCATGAAACAGAATGCCAATGCTGTGTAGATAGGGTAGAGTACGAGACCGAGTCCTAACTTCACTCCGAATCCGACTGTATTATGAAAAGCTTTGTCTCTTGTCTTGCTCTTGAGCAGATAATAAGTCAGCCACATTGGTGAACTTACTATTGCACTGAAGATATAGTATGGCAAGCCGACAAGTGCTGCAAATGCTTTTCCGACTGCTCTGAGAGGGGTGTTCTTCTTGGTGAAGGAATAGATTGACATTCCTTTCTTCTTCCTCTTTTTCTCGAAAGACTCGACTTTCTCGAGAAGATCTGCCATCTTGGCTGCTTTCTCCTCACAAGCATTGTCGATGTTTGAGGCAATAGCCCTGTTTTCAAGCATGCTCTTGTAGAGACTTGTACCGAAATTCCCGTAATCGAGACCTTTGTCGATGGCCAGCATCTTTGTCAGAGCCCATTTCTTATAAAGATTCTCGTCGTCCTTGAGGAAAGTGATCAGCTTCGATATTCTGGCCGACAGCTCTTTTCTCAGAGGTTCGATCATCTGTACATCATTTTCAGTGTCCAGCCCTTTGACGAACTCAGTTACATTTATCGGCTCTCCGAATGTCAGAAGGGAAGTGCTTCTGTATCGGAAATAATCACCGTATTCGATTCCGGCAGGGACTATATATACAGGCATCTTCTCGCCGAACTTCGAATTGGCTGCAAGTGCCGCCCTGAATGTTCCTTTGCCGAGAGCCTGTAATGAGTGCGCAGGCCTGTGTTTACCTTCCGGATACATGCAGAAACGTACCTTGTTCTCGAGGATTTCTACGATAACTTCCTGAGTCTCATTGTTCTTTAAAACATTGCGCAATCCGTCTCTCTGGCGTACCATAGGGAGAATCCTTACAAAGTACATCAGCTTGGCGATGAAAGGCTTGTTGAAAAGATCGGCCCTTGCTCCGAAGACGCTTTCGTTATCGAAGGCACGAAGGACGACGAGCGCATCCATCAATGTGTTACAGTGATTCGGAGCAATTATTACAGCCCCGTCAGAAGGAATGTTTTCCTTGCCTTTGACCTCCACTTTCCTATAGCTGTGCTTTACGCACCAGTCAACTATAGGTCTGAGAAGATCATATAAAATATCTTTGTCGTAAATATGTTTTCTGCCCATATTATTCTTCTGTTGCTTCTTTTCTGCCTTTCCATCTCCAGAGGGATGCAAGTGTCAGGCCTGAAATAATATGCCATACGCCCCACCAGGCAGTGATGACAAGCATTCCGCCGTTGTCAGCCCATGCTCCGGCTTCCGGGAAGATGTTCGGGTTAAGAAGAAGGACGAGTCCAAGACCTGAGTTCTGGATGCCTGTCTCTATGGTGATTGTCCTTCTGTCCTTGTATGGAAGTTTGAGCAATGTGCTGGTTCCGAATCCGATTCCAAGTGCGAGAAGGTTATGGATGAGTACTACAAGGAAGATGTAACGGATACATTTCATGAATACATCCAGATTTCCTGTGAAGATGATGATCACCATCGCGATGAAAACGACGATAGAAAGGTACTGTAAAGGCTTCCTGAGCACCTTTGCTACCTTAGGAAGATACTGTCCGCAAAGAATACCGAGCACTAGCGGAATACCCATGATGATGAATATGCTCTGGAATATGTCACCAAGAGGAATCTGGAGTTCCGGAAGTTCACCTATATAGTGGTTTCCTGCGAAGTTCAGGTACATCTTGCCCCAAAACGCAAAGTTCAGAGGCGTGGTAAATACGCATACGGCTGTGTTGAACGCTGTAAGTGACACAGATAATTCTGAATTTCCTCTTGAAAGAGATGTGATGAAGTTGGATATGTTTCCGCCAGGACAGGATGCTACCAGAATCATTCCGAGTGCGATCATCGGTGAAATCCACTGTCCCATAGCCATGATCAGCATAAGGGTCAATGCCGGAAGCAGAACAAGCTGACAGGCTATACCAGTGATTATTGACTTAGGATTCCTGATTATGTCGACAAAGGTGGCTGGCTTGATGCCCAGGGCCACTCCGAACATTACTAATGCGAGAACAATATTCAAAAGGGTGGAACCACCGTTCATGGTGACGTTCAGAGCGTCTAATTCTCGAATGACTTCTTGACTCATTGCGATTAAGGTTTTAAGGTTTAGCAAGACAAAGTTAGCGTTTTTATTCTTTTAGCCAAACATCTTATTTAATAGCCTATCAAATTTGTGGTAAAATCAGACCAAATGTTGCGGATTCGCGAAAATTCAGTATTTTTGTAAATAATGTTTATGGCTATGCCTTACCTTATTCTTATAATTTATCTGGCTGTTGCCTTTGCCCTTCAGTTTCTGACGGGCAATATCCCTTTCTCGTTTCTGGCCTTTCCGCTTAATCTTATTCTCGCTCTCATATGGGCTTCGATTATGGTTTCTGTCTGGAAAATGCGCAGGAAATCTCTTTTTGTTGAATTCATGCTTTCCAAAGGAGCGACAGTGTCATCGATTGTCCTTTTCCTTGGATTCAGTCTCGCAATAGGCATTTCCGGCCAAAGGGAACTGGTTTCGACCTGGATTTTTGCTGCCGTCTTATTGTATTTTCAGACTGTGCTACTTTTCGTGATCCTAAGGGGCTGGCGTGCTCAGACTGCGACGGGGGCGAGAATCGGTGCTGTAAGATGGCGTTTCGTGTTGAATCACGTCGGTATTCTTCTGGCAGTTTCTTCTGCTTTCTGGGGAGCTCCGGATACGGAAGTACTAAGAATTAGGGCCATACGTGATCTCCCGGTCAGAGAAGCATTCTCAATGGACGGTACAGTGGGCTGGCTTCCGTTTGAAGTGACTTTGAAAGAATTCAAGATCGAGACATATTCGAATGGAGTGCCTTCAATGTATGAGGCACGTGTGAATGTCGACGGTGAAGCCGTGGTCCTCAAAGTCAATAAACCATATAATGTCAGTTTTGGTATGGATCTGTATCTTGTCGGCTATGACAATATGCATGGTGGTGACAGCTGCATACTGCAGGTTGTGTATGAACCTTGGAGATATGCCGCTTTGGCCGGAGTGGTAATGATGCTTGCCGGTGCCTTCCTGCTTTTTGCAGGCGGTCCTCGCAGACGAAATGATGATGAGTAATATTATGGGATGGAATATTTTCATATGGTTCGGTATTGCTGCTGTCCTGCTTTCAGCGGCAGGTGCAGTCGTTTCGATGTGTGCAAATGATCATTGGTCCCAGTCTTCGCTGCGCTATCGCAGGCGTCGTGGACTGGCCATTACCTTCGCATCGTCATCTTTGCTGGTACTTGCTGTTTTTATAGCCTTGCTCTGGCTGGAGCTTGGAAGACCGCCGCTCAGGACAATGGGCGAAACACGTCTGTGGTATTCCTTCTTTGCTCTTTTTTCCGGCTTGTTCACATATCTTCGCTGGCGTTACAGATGGATCCTGTCATTCTCGACAGTACTCGCGACTGTGTTCATAATGATCAATATCTTTCGTCCCGAGATACATGACCAGACATTGATGCCGGCGCTTCAGAGTCCTTGGTTCATCCCTCATGTGACTGTATATATGTTTTCCTATTCCTTCCTCGGCTGCGCCTTTCTGCTCGCCCTGGTCGGACTTTTCACTGCAAAGAACAATGTTATGTCTGCAGCGGACACATTAGTATATATAGGTATGGCTTTCCTTACTTTCGGCATGCTTTCAGGAGCGCTTTGGGCTAAGGAGGCCTGGGGACATTACTGGAGCTGGGACCCGAAGGAGACCTGGGCATTAGTAACATGGCTCAGCTATATGCTTTATATACATCTGCGCCTCTTGGGAGGTAGTTCCCGTAAGGTGTTGTGCCTGCTTCTGATATTCAGTTTCCTATGTTTGCAGATGTGTTGGTGGGGAGTAAATTATCTCCCGACTGCGGCTGACAGTGTACATATATATAACCGATGACCTGGTCGAAAGCACAGAAACGGTCAATTTCGTGCTTTGGAAGGTGAAATAAGCAATCGAAAGCACAAAAACGGTCAATTTCGTGCTTTGGACGGTGAAATAAGCAATCGAAAGCACAGAAACGGCCAATTTCGTGCTTTCGCAAATGAATAAATGATTAACTATTCAATACGAGTATGAAGAAATTAGTAAGATGGTGTGCGGTTCTGCTGCTGGTGGCGGCAGCCGTAATGGTCGTGGTCTATAGGGCCGTGAACAGGGTTCCTTCTGCGGATCTGCCTCAGTATGAGCAGGTTTACAAGATCTTTGAGGATGGCGGATGTTTGAGCTGCCACTCTGCTGATCCTAAGCTTCCGTTCTATGCGAAGATGCCGGTGGCTGGTAAGATCGTTATGGCAGATATTGACTCAGGCTATCGCGCCTATGATATGAAGCCTTTTATGGATGCCCTCAAGGTGGATGGCGAGATGTCTGCAGTGGATCTTGCAAAGATTGAGAAGGTCGTTCTGGATGACAGAATGCCGATGCCGAAGTATTATCTGGTACACTGGGGAAGTTCATTGACTTCTGCGAAGAGAGACATTGTACTTGACTGGATCCGCAATGAGCGTATTGCAATGTATGACGACGGTCTTCCTGAGTCACGTGCGGCTGAGCCTGTACGTCCTGTGGAACTTGCAACAGATGTCGATGCTGCCAAGGCGGCCCTCGGATTTGCACTTTTCCATGACCCACGTCTTTCTGTAGATAATACTGTTTCATGCGCGACATGCCATGCTCTCGAAACAGCAGGTGTGGACAATCATCAGTACTCTCACGGAGTAAATGACCAGCTCGGTGGTGTAAATGCGCCTACAGTTTATAATGCAGTTTACAATTTCGTACAGTTCTGGGACGGTCGTGCGAAGACTCTCGCTGACCAGGCTGCCGGTCCGCCGCTCAATCCTGTAGAGATGGCTTCAGAGTCATTCGACCAGATCATTGCAAAGCTTGATGCTGACAAGGATTTTGCAAAGGCTTTCAAGGCAGTTTATTCTGACGGACTTACTGAAGCGAACATCACTGATGCGATCGAGGAATTCGAACGTACTCTCATCACCCCTAATGCACGTTTCGATAAGTGGCTTCGTGGTGACGATTCAGCTTTGACAGCAGACGAACTCGCTGGTTATGAGCTCTTTAAGAAATATGATTGTGCTACATGTCACGTGGGACCGAATCTTGGCGGTCAGTCATATGAACTCATGGGACTCCGCCGTCATTATTTTGCTGACCGAGGCCTCGAACTTACACACGAAGATAACGGACGTTATAAGGAAACTCAGATCGAACGTGACCGTCATCGTTTCAAGGTTCCAGGACTTCGTAATGTCGAGCATACATGGCCTTACTATCATGACGGAACCCGCGAGACTCTCGAAGACGCTGTCCGCGATATGGGTATCTATCAGAGTGGAGTAGAGCTGACTTCTGCCGAGGTAGATCAGATAACAGGATTCCTTAAGACTCTTACCGGAGAGTATCAGGGAAAACTTCTGACAAACGATAATCCGCGTGACGCTATCCATGATCACACAATCGAGCATTAATGGTGGCCCGCAAATAGCTGATAAATAGCCCTTTATACAAAATGCCTGCTGTACAGATACAGCAGGCATTTTGTATAAGAGATTGTCTTTCAGTTCGTTAGTTGTCCTCTGGTTTAGAGGATGTTCAGACTCTGCTCCTTTATCTTCTCGAGTTCGTCCTTCATCTTCACTACGATCTTCTGGATCTCTGTGTGATTGGCCTTTGAACCAGTAGTGTTGATCTCGCGTCCCATTTCCTGGGCAATGAATCCGAGCTTCTTTCCCGGATTCGGTTCGTTGGTGATGGTGTCAAGGAAATAATTGCAATGCTGGCGGAGACGGACCTTTTCTTCATTGATGTCCAGCTTCTCGATGTAGAATATCATCTCCTGCTCCAGGCGACTATGGTCAGGTTCAGCCTTGAGTTCTGCGAAGCGGCTCAAAATTTTTTCTCTGATAGCCTCTACGCGCTCTTTCTCAAACTGTTCGATCTGCTTTGAGTAATCGAGAATTGCATGCACCTTATCGGTTACATCCTTATAAAGAATTTCGCCTTCCTGAGCGCGGAATGCATTGATATTGCGTAGAGCTTCGTCTATGCAGGCCTCCACTACCGGCCAGTTTTCCTCGGTGATCACATCCTGCTTTTTTGCATCCATAACTTCAGGCATTCTGAGCAGCATAGCCAGAAGGTCATTCGGATTCTGGTTCCAGAGATTGTGTGCTCCGAGCTTTCCGCCGAGCTCGCTGATCTGCTGGTAATATTCCATTGCCAGATCCATGTTGATCTTTTTCGCGCTGTCAGCCGCATTCGGCTCGAAAGTCACAAAGAAATCAATGTTACCTCTGGTGAGCTCTGCCGCTATTTTCTGGCGCACAGCCATTTCCTTGTCCTTTGGAAGGAATGATGTCTTTATGCTGATATCCGCAGTCTTACCGTTGAGTGAGCGGACTTCTACTGTGATCTTGCCTGCTTCAAGAAGTGCCTCGGCCTTGCCGTAGCCTGTCATTGACTTTATCATAATGCTGTTTTTCTTATATGAGAGCGCAAAAATACTGAAAAATCCGTATATTTGCTCGATTATTTGAAAATAGCAAACTGTAAAAACAGTTTCTGTAACGAAATATAATTGCCAATAGATATGGAAGAGGTAAACAAGGAAGGCGTTGAGACCAGGAATCTCAACTTTTTGGAGGAGATCATCGAGGCTGATCTCGCAAGCGGCAAGTGTGAATCTGTGATGACCCGCTTCCCGCCTGAACCGAACGGATATCTTCACATCGGACATGCGAAGAGTATCTGCATCAATTTCGGACTTGCAAAGAAATACGGCGGAAAGACCAATCTCCGTTTTGACGATACAAACCCAGTAAAGGAAGACACCGAGTATGTAGACTCAATCAAGGAGGATATCAAATGGCTCGGTTTCGAATGGGAGAACGAGCGTTATGCTTCTGACTATTTCGACCAGCTTTACGAGTGGGCTGAGGAACTTATCAAGAAGGGACTTGCATACGTGGATGACCAGACTCAGGAGGAGATCCGTGCCGGTCGTGGTACAGTGCAGGTGCCTGGTACAGAGAGTCCTTACCGTAACAGAAGCGTCGAGGAAAACCTTCAGCTTTTCCGTGAAATGAAGGCAGGAAAGTATGCTGAGGGCGAGAAGGTTCTTCGTGCGAAGATCGATATGGCTCACCCTAATATGCTTTTCCGTGACCCGCTTCTTTACCGTATTCTCCATGCTCATCATCATAGAACAGGTGACAAGTGGTGCATCTATCCTATGTATGACTACGCTCACGGCCAGTCAGACAGTATCGAGAACATCACTCACTCGATCTGTACCCTCGAGTTCGATGTTCACCGTCCGCTCTACGACTGGTTTATCGACAAGCTCGGCATATTCCCGTCACATCAGTATGAGTTCGCAAGACTCAATCTCACATACACAGTGATGTCTAAACGTAAGCTCCTTGAGCTCGTGAAGAACAATTTCGTAAGCGGATGGGATGACCCTCGTATGCCGACTATCTGCGGTATCCGTCGTCGTGGTTACACTCCGGAGTCAATGCGTATGTTCGCTGAGAAGGTAGGTGTGGCAAAGCGTGAGCAGCTTATCGACCTTCAGCTGATGGAATGGTGTGTACGCCAGGATCTTAATGAGCGTGCAAACCGTTATATGGTGGTTCAGGATCCGGTGAAGCTTACTATCACTAACTGGGAGCCAGGCAAGGTGGAGTGGTTCGATGCTCCTCTTAATCCGGCAGATCCTGAAGGACCTTCTCGCAAGGTTCCTTTCACCGGAGAGGTGTATATCGAAAGAAACGACTTCATGGAGGAGCCTCCTAAGAAGTATTTCCGTCTCAAGCCGGATGGAGAGGTTCGTCTCAAATATACCTATATCATCAAGTGCCAGGAGGTCGTTAAGGATGCTGATGGCAATATCATTGAGATCAAATGTACATATGATCCTACATCCAAGCCAGGAGCAGGCGAATGGCGTTCAGTCAAGGGGACCATCCATTGGGTATCTACCGAGCATGCCAAGGAAGTGGAACTCAGACTATATGACAAGCTCTTCACAGAGGCTCAGATGGGTCAGATTCCTGAGGGTGAGGATTACAAGAACTACCTCAATCCGGAGTCTCTCGTGATCGCAAAGGGATATGCAGAACCAGCTCTCCTTGAGGACAATTCAGGCATCGCAGTTCAGTTCGAGCGCGTGGGATACTTCTTCAAGGATCCGGATACTACTCCAGACCACTTCGTATTCAACAAGACTACAGCTCTTAAGGACAGCTTCAAGTTCTAAACAGCTTGATACGATTGACCCCGAAAGTTCATCAGACTTTCGGGGTCATTTTCTATTTATCCGCATATAGGACTCATTTAGTCCATACTACCAGTTCGTGAGGCTTGTCATCGGTGTAGCAGCCGTGTGCGCTTCCGTCTTCACTGCGGTAGAAGCACTCTTGCTGACTGCCGCCTGTAATGTATATTGCATCTACAAACCCGTGTTCAATAAGAGCGTCAGCGAATCCATACAATGTTTCCGGCTGTACGGTTTCCACGAAATACAGATTTCCTTCAATATCTCTTGCGTATGCACATCTTGTGACCTTGCCTTTCAGGATGAATTGCTCGTTACATCTTGTTCCAGCTGATACCAAGGCCATCTGGCGGAACATGGATCCGGAGTTCTCGATGACATGTTTTCTGATCTTCGGATTACGGCTGATTCCGATCTGTGCATTTCCGTCAATTATAGCCATGAATCCGGCCCTCCATTGGCTCTCTGAAATGATCTCTCCTTCTTCAATATAATCTCCGATGATATGTTTCTGGTCATTCTTGATCCTGTAATCCGAACTTCTTGTGATGAAATATATTGATGAATCAGAATAATCCGGTACAGTATCTGTAAAATGAGCCTTGAGTCCGCTCATAGCGTAGATCTTCATCTTCACTCCCATGGCTTCCTGGTGCTGAAGCGAGACGCCTGCCTGGCCTGACATAGGTGCGGACAGATTGGCAATGATCTCGCTGTCCGAACGGGAACGGCGGAACTGATTGTTGTAATATATATGTTTCCCCAGAAAGAATCCCCCCAAGAGGAAGAGCCCCATAGCAGACAATATCGCTATGAGCTTCCACTTACGGACATTCTTTCCCGGATTGGTCCCTGATGAAGGGTTCCAGCCGGAACCTCCGATCACGACCACATCGTCATCCTTATATTCTTTATCTTTCATAGTCTTCCACATGATTCAATATAAGTATCTCTTTTTTCAGCTTGTTCAGAGCTTCCTGGGAAGCGTGCAGACTGATCTGCTCCGGCTTGGATGAGTCGAACAGTGTCAGTTCGCTCTGCACTGGATTGATTCTGAAAATATATGCCAGATTGATGATATAGCTTCGTCCTACAACGATGAATGTAGGTTTTTCATCTCTTAGCTGTTTGCTGATGATGGAGATGAATCTCTGTCTGTTGAACCACAGCTGCTGCTCGAACCCTCCTCTCAGATGCATGCGGCAATAATTTCCGTCCGCTTCGATATATACAATATCTTCCGGACGTACTTTCAGAAGCTCAGTGCCGCTATTTGAGAAAATAAGTTCTTTCATCAGCTGTAAAACGATATTGATGCAAAGTTAGCAATGATTATCAATTACTCATAAAATTTCATCAGCCATTTCCCCCATTTCGTAAAGCCCAGCCCCCATTTGGTAAAAGCGGCTGTAAATTACATGGAAATCAGGAACTTTCTGGTCATTTTTGTATCAGAACTAATATCAAAACACTATAAAATATGGTAAAGGAAAACACATTTGGACGCAGGATGATCTGGAAGGGAGTCTTTATCCTGCTTTCGGTTCTGATTCTTCAGATTCCGATTTTACTTGTCAGAAATCTCATCGATGACCGTCAGGAACTTTCATCTGAGGCTCAAAATGAAGTTACCAGACAGGTGGGAGGTGCACAGATGATCTATGCACCTGAACTGAAGTTTCCTTACAAGCAGAATGAAATCGATCTCAAGGGTAATGCCGTTTATTCTGACAAGGTAAGGAAAATCAATGCAAAAGCTGCGGAAATCAATGGAAATGTGGATGTGGAGATGCTGCACCGTTCCATCTATGAAATACCGATATACAAGGCTGATTTCAAGATTGACGGCTCCTTTGTCATTTCTGACAATGATTTTAAATATTATAACGGGACGGTCTATTTGTATTTTCCGATAGGTGATTTCAAAGGGCTGGAAAACAAAATCACAGCCCATGTCGACGGGAGAGATTATACGTTTACGCTTGCAGAAGACGGCCTTCGCACCAAACTTGATATGGATACTCTTGTGCAGGGACAGGTCATCGAATATTCCATCTCTTTCAGAACAAAAGGAGCGGAGTCTCTCAGATTCTTCCCTAAGTCTGATACTTTCAAAGTCAATCTGACTTCCAATTATTCCTCACCTGGGTTTGACGGCTCTTTTCTTCCTAATGAAAGGACTGTAAATGATGATGGTTTTACAGCTCAATGGGTTGTCAATGAATTCAATACATATGGAAACAGTTATCCGGAATTCTATGTTGAATTTGTAGTGCCAGTCAGCCAATATCAGCAGACTACCCGTGCCATAAAGTATTCGTTCCTGATTATTCTCCTGGTCTTTACAGCTATATTCCTTGTGGAGACTATATCACGGCAGGAAGTCAATTATATCCAATACATTGTGACAGGTTTCTCTCTTTGTCTCTTCTATCTTCTCCTTCTGTCGATGTCTGAATATCTCGCATTTGGCTGGGCCTATCTTATCGCCTCAGGGATGACGGTCACAGCTCTCGGGGGATATTTCATTGGCTTCCTGCGGTCGAAGACAGCAGTGGGCTGCACGGTGGCGGTAGCTGTACTTTATGCCTTCATCTATGTGCTTCTCAATCTTGAGACTGGAAGTCTTCTGGTCGGTTCATTAGCTCTCTTTGCTATACTTTCACTTATAATGTATTTCACAAGAAAGAACAATCTGATGGAAAATCCATCAGATGCAGACTGAGAGGATTCATAAATAGAAAATGTCCCATCATCCGCGAAGAGTATCTTCGGAAGATGATGGGACATCTGATATTCAGGCTTTATGTTATTTCTTATAAGCTTCTACTCCGCTGTTAAGGAAGTTGATGAAGTTATCGACTGAAAGGTCGTAACTGTGGGTTGGTACAAGAATCTCACCGTCAGGGGAGAGAAGAACATAGTTTGGCTGTGCATTTACATTGAACTTCTCACGTGCGATATATGAGTTCACTCGTCCGAGGTCCTTATATACTTTTCCGGTTTCAGCATCAGTCACCCAGTCTTCCTTGTCAAGTTTGTGCTTGTCATCAACATACAGGGCAACGATTACATACTCGTTTCGAAGGATATCGAGTGCAGCAGGATCGCTCCATACTCTCTGCTCCATTTCACGGCAGTTTACACATGCATGTCCTGTTACGTCCACGAATACAGGCTTGCCAAGTTCTTTTGCAGCTTCAAGTCCCTGCTCTAGATCAAAGTAGCCGTCAAGGTTGTGAGGGAGGTGAAGGAAGTCATATTTCTTGGCCTCGCTCTTTGCAGGCGCATCTACTGTTACAACATTGGCTGTTCCTCCTGGTGAAAGGATGTAGTCCTGAGTAGAAATAGGAGGAAGGTAACCTGAAAGACCGCTGAGTGGAGCACCCCACATTCCTGGTACCATATATACTACGAATGAGAATACTACGATAGCGAGAGAAAGTCTTGTTACTGAAATGTGTGGTACATCGTCATCGTGAGCGAACTTGAGCTTGCCCAAGAGATAGAATCCAAGAAGTGCGAATGTCACAATCCAGATTGCAAGGTAGATTTCTCTGTCAAGAAGGCCCCAATGGTAAGTCTGGTCAGCCATGCTGAGGAACTTGAATCCGAGTGCTACCTCGATGAATCCCATCACTACCTTCACAGTATTGAGCCATCCGCCGCCGCTCTTCTTCAGATCCTTCAGAAGTGAAGGGAAGAATGCGAGGAGGGTGAATGGAAGTGCGAAAGCTATTGAGAATGCAAGCATTGTCACGATCGGAATCCACCATGCGCCATTGCTTGATGTTGCCTGAATGAGCACGTTACCTACAATCGGACCTGTACAAGAGAATGATACAAGCACGAGTGTAAGCGCCATGAAGAATACGCCGGCAAGTCCCTTCTTGTCCGATCCCTTGTCGCTCTTGTTCACGAGAGACTGTGGAAGAGTGATCTCGAATGCTCCGAAGAATGATGCTGCAAACACCATGAAGATAATGAAGAACAATATGTTAGGGAGCCAGTGTGTAGCGATCCAGTTGAAGATGTCAGCTGTAACTGATTCTCCTCCGATGATTCGTGTGATCACGATAAGGAGTGCGATAGGAAGTGTGTAAAGGAGGACGATGAAAAGTCCATACATTCCAGCCTTGAAACGTCCCTGAGCTACAGACTCTGATCCTTTAAGGAAGAATGATACAGTCATAGGAACCATAGGGAATACGCAAGGAGTGAGAAGCATTGCGAATCCCCAGAGGATAGCCTGGAGAATCAGACCCCATGGGAATGCAGTCTTCTGTACTGGCTCTTCTGCGCTCTCGGATGCAACTGTGGCAGCTGTCTCGCCGATCTTTACATCGAAATCGTAATACTCAGCCTTGCATGCACCACCTGTGCAGGCATTGGTGAAGATTGTTCCTGTAAATCTGGCGTTTCCGTCATTTACTTTCACATCCTGTGCAATGATGATTTCATTGTAGTAATGCTTTGCCAGATCACCGTATTCGTCAGTTTCTTCTACTGGTGTACTGATTTCATATGGACCACCTACGGGCTCACCTCCCTCGACGGCAACGTCCATAATCTCAGTAGCAGAGAACTCATCAGTAAGAGTGTAGGTGTGGTAGCCTTCTGCGACCTTTCCTGTAAAGATCACCTTGTAGACATCACCCTCGCTTTTCTCCACGTGAGATGACCATGTTACGAGCTGGCCTTGGGCAAAAGCTGCAGCAGACATGAGGATCGCTGCAAGCATTGTCATAAATTTTTTCATTGATGTTTATTGTATAAGGTTTATTTTGCGAATGCTACAGATCTGGTCTCACGGATCACAGTGATCTTCACCTGGCCCGGATAAACCATTTCCTCCTGGATCTGGCGTGCGATGTCTGCTGACATTGCTTCTGCTTCCTGATCTGTCACCTGATCTGCTCCTACGATGACACGAAGTTCGCGTCCGGCCTGGATAGCGTATGTCTTGGTTACACCATTGTGAGATTTCGCAATGTTCTCCATGTCCTTGAGGCGCTTGATGTAAGACTCGATCACCTCGCGGCGTGCACCTGGACGAGCACCTGAAATGGCGTCACCTACAAGTACGAGAGGGGAGATTATGCTTGTCATTTCCACTTCCTCGTGGTGTGAACCGATGGCGTTGCAAACCTCTGGCTTCTCTTTGTATTTCTCGGCAAGCTTCATACCGAGAATTGCATGTGGAAGTTCAGGGTCTTCGTCTGAAACCTTACCGATATCGTGGAGAAGACCTGCTCTCTTGGCGATCTTAGGGTTAAGTCCAAGCTCAGAAGCCATTGTAGCACAGATGTTTGCTACTTCGCGTGCATGCTGCAGAAGGTTCTGTCCATATGATGAACGGTACTTCATGCGTCCGATAAGTTTCACGAGTTCGATGTGCATTCCGTGGATGCCCAGATCGATACATGTCCTCTTACCTGTCTCCATGATCTCGTCTTCAAGCTGCTTCTGTACCTTTGCCACCACTTCCTCGATACGTGCCGGATGGATACGTCCGTCAATCACAAGCTGGTGAAGTGCAAGACGGGCAACCTCTCTTCTTACAGGATCGAATGCTGAGAGAAGGATTGCTTCCGGTGTGTCATCCACAACGATTTCCACTCCGGTTGCAGCTTCAAGGGCGCGGATGTTGCGTCCCTCACGTCCGATGATCCTACCTTTGATCTCATCGCTCTCGATATGGAATACAGTCACGGCATTTTCAATTGCTGTTTCAGATGCTGTACGCTGTATTGTGTTGATTACAATTCGCTTAGCTTCCTTGCTTGCAGTCAGACGAGCCTCGTCCATAACATCGTTGATATACGACTGTGCCTGAGTTCTGGCTTCGGCCTTCATGTTTTCCATAAGCTGATTCTTGGCCTCTACTGCTGTAAGTCCGGCAATCTCCTCGATCTGTCTGAGTGCTTCCTGACGAAGATTTTCATACTCCTCAGTCTTCTTTGTCGCGATCTCCACCTGGTTCTTGAGGTTCTGTCTGATGGCATCTGCTTCCTTGTTCTTGCGTCCGAGTTCTGCATTCTGCTGATTCAGAGAGTTTTCCTTCTGCTTCAGGCGGCTTTCCACCTCACTGATGTGCTTGTTCTTCTCATTGATGTACTGCTCGTGCTCGCTCTTGAGCTGAAGGAACTTCTCCTTGGCCTGGAATATCTTCTCTTTCTTGATGCTCTCCGCCTCGAGTTCCGCCTTCTGGATAATTTCATCCTTCTGTCCCTTAAGAAGTATCTTACGGACAAATATGTATGTGCCCAGGGCCACTACGGCTCCTAGAACTGCAGACAAAATATAAAATAGTATCTCCATAAAATATATTGGTTTTAGTTGTTTCACTTAAGGTCACAAAAATGACCAATCTACTGTCAGGCAGATTGGTCAAGTTGTATAATAAAAGCCGTTAGTATGTTTGACAGAAAATCTTGTCAAAATAAGATTTGGGCTCCGGATTTATGGTTCTGAAATCCTCCGTCCCGTTTACACGGAATCCCCATAAGGGTCACATAGGTCCGTCATTGCCATCCGAGTGCGCCCGGTTACATAAATACTGTTGATTTCAGCAAAAATATAACTAACGGCTGTTCTTATCAATATTTTTCAGATAACCGTCAAGCTCTTTGACAAGCTTGGCTTCTTCGCCGTACAAAGAATTTAACTTATCTGACAAAGCTATATATGACATGCACAAATTCAATGCCGCAAAGGACATGAAATCAACTATATATCCTTCCGGATTCTTGGACTGATAGTCGGCAATCCTTCTGTTGATTTCATCTGCCGATCTTCTTATCAGCTGTTCCTGTTCAGGATTGTCAGCAGTGAGCGGATACGGCTTTCCGGCGAGTTTTATCGTAATATCCTGTGCCATATCATCCCTCCATCAGTTTTATGCATCTGTCAATTTCCTTCATCAGACTGTCAATCTTCTTTTTGGCTGCGGCAGTGTCTGTGCCACCCGCCATAAAGGCTTCAGTCAGCTTCTGGTTATCGATTTGTCTCTCTAACTCTATAATCTGCTTTCTGTAGGTATCATTCTGTACTCTGGTCTGCTCCAGCTCGGACTGAAGCCTTATGCGCTCCATTTTTTCCGTCTCGTATGCAGCAATAAGCTGCTTGATCCTTTCTTTTACAGTTTCCAGCATTTTATATAAATTCAACCTACTCTGCAAAAATAGCAAACTGCTTTGATTTCTCAAAATAAATTGATGAAATCAAAGCAGTTTGTTTATGATGTGCAGATTATCGGATCACTTCCACAGCCTTCATACCTTCTTCGATAGCGGCTTTGTTAAGTGAAATAAGGTCTGCGTATCTTGCAGGGATGCATTTTGCAAGTCCCTTGTCAATGTTCTCTGACTTGATGATAGGCTTCATCTTGAGGAATGCTCCCATGACAGCCATGTTGTAGACCTTTGAGTTTCCTACCTGCGCAGCAACATTGATTGCATCGATCTTGCAGATGCTTATGTCTGTTCTGGTCGGTGGGTTTGTTATTCCGTTCGGATCGTATATAAGAAGTCCGCCTGGCTTTACAGCGCTCTCGAACTTGTCCAGTGACTGCTGGTTAAGTGCGATGACTGTGTCGAATTTTGTTACGATAGGCGAGCTGATCTTCTTGTCGCTGAGGATAACGCTTACGTTGGCTGTACCTCCACGCATCTCGGGACCATATGAAGGCATCCAGGTCACTTCCATATCCTGCATTATGGCACAATATGCGAGAATCTTTCCCATCGAGAGTACTCCCTGACCGCCGAATCCAGCGATGATGATTTCTTCTTTCATATCTATTATTCTTATTATCAGTTAATTACTCCTGTTTCAATACATCCTTGATGTCTCCGAGAGGATACTTAGGGAACATATTCTCCACCATCCATTTGTTGGCAGCTGTAGGGCTCATCTTCCATCCTGAGTTACATGTGGCAACGATTTCTACGAATGAGAGACCGATACCTTTCTGGCTGTATTCGAATGCCTTCCTGATAGCTGCCTTGGCCTTACGTGCAGCAGGTGCAGTGTGAACTGACTGTCTGGTGATGAATGCAGTACCGTCGAGCTGAGCGATCATCGGTGCGAGCACGAGCGGGAATCCGTTAAGCTTGGCGTCACGTCCGTAAGGAGTTGTGGCTGTCTTCATACCCAGAAGGGTAGTAGGGGCCATCTGTCCTCCGGTCATACCGTATATACCATTGTTGATGAAGATCACCACGATGTTCTCTCCACGGCTGCATGCATGAATGATTTCTGCAGTACCGATTGATGCGAGGTCGCCATCACCCTGGTATGTGAACACGTACTTCTCAGGATTGAGACGTTTAGTTGCTGTGGCAAGAGCAGGAGCACGTCCGTGAGCAGCCTGCTGCCAGTCAACGTTGAGATAATTGTATGCAAATACAGAACAACCTACAGGGCTGACAGCGATTGTCTCCTCCTGGATGCCCATCTCTTCGATGACCTCGGCTATGAGCTTGTGGACTGTGCCGTGAGAACATCCCGGGCAGTAGTGCATTACATTGTCTGTGAGAATCGGAGTCTTCTTATAGACGATGTTCTCGGGTTTCTTGATATCTTCTATATTCATTGTATTTCCTTATTTCAGATTGTTGAACTTCTTGAAAGCCTCTGCGATTTCGTCAGGTGTGTAGATGATACCACCCTGTCTTCCGTAGAATCCTACAGGGCATGCTCCGTTAACTGCGAGCTTCACGTCATCCACCATCTGGCCAAGGTTAAGCTCGATGCTCATCATGCTCTTTACCTGAGCTGAGAGTTCCTGGATTCTCTTTGCAGGGAATGGGAAGAGAGTAACCGGTCTGAGGAGACCAGCCTTGATACCTTCCTCGCGGAGCTGATCCACCACTGCCTCACAGATACGTGCTGAACATCCGAATGCAACGAAGAGGTACTCGGCATCTTCAGTCTGATATTCTTCGTATTTCACCTCGTTCTCCTTGATTACCTCGTATTTGGCAGCGAGTTTCTGATTGAATCTCTCCTGTACGTCAGACTCGAGGGCGAGTGAAGTGATGACATTGTATGGTCTGTCTGCAGTCTTTCCTGTAGTAGCCCAAGGTGCAACTTTGAGGAGTTCTTCCTTGGTCATGCGAGGCTTCTCAGGGCGAAGCTCTACCTTCTCCATCATCTGACCTACGATACCGTCTGCAAGGATGATGACAGGAGTACGGTACTTGAATGCAAGGTCGAAGCCCCAGTCAACGAAGTCGTACATATCCTGTGCTGATGCAGGTGCAAGGACAATTGCATTGTAATCGCCGTGTCCGCCGCCCTTCACGCACTGGTTGTAGTCACTCTGGCTTGGCTGGATTGTACCGAGTCCCGGACCACCGCGCTGACAGTTTACGATAACACAAGGAAGCTCTGCTCCTGCAAGGTAGCTGAGTCCCTCGCACATGAGGCTGATTCCCGGAGAGCTTGAAGAAGTCATCACCTTCTTTCCGCAGCATGCACCGCCATATACCATGTTGATGGATGAAGTCTCACTTTCTGCCTGAAGAACGACCATGCCTGTAGTAAGCCAAGGTCTCTCCTTCATAAGGGTTTCCATTACTTCAGACTGCGGAGTGATAGGATATCCGAAATATCCGTCCGCACCGTTGCGTATTGCCGATATGGCAATCGCCTCGTTTCCTTTCATCAGAATTTTCTCTGCCATATCCATTAGATTTTAACTCTGTAAACAGTAATTACCGAATCAGGACATACGATAGCGCAGTTCGAACATCCTACGCAAGCGTCACCGACCATCTCGGCATAATGATAACCTTTATTGTTGACCAGTTTAGCGAGCTGGATGCTCTTGGTCGGACAATTCTCTACACATACTCCGCATCCTTTGCATTTCTGTGTATCCACTTCGATTGCTCCTTTAAATGCCATTATTATATAGTTTTAAGTGTTTTTGTTCAACTTACTTTGAAAACATCTGTTTTTGGTTTCAAAATCGAAGTAAAATTAATGCATTTTTATCGTATTTTCAAATAATGTTTGAAAAAAGTGAAAAGTATTACTTCAGGCATGCATTTGTAAGAAAAATTATATAACTTTGAAAACTTTAAACGAAAGGTGACGTATGGGGAAGATTTTATTGAAAAACATTCTGTCAGAGGGAGTTGCATCAGATATTCTTATCGATGGAAATCTGATTGCAAATGTCAGCAAGTCTGGTAATCAGACACTTGTGCCGGAAGGAACTGAAGTGGTGGATTGTACCGGCAAGGCTGCATTCCCCGCTTTCATCAATATGCATACTCACGCCGGAATGGCTCTTATGAAAGGTATAGGTGAGGATATGGCTTTCCACGAATGGCTTGACAAGATATGGCAGGTGGAAGAACATATTGATGATGAATATGTCTATTGTGCCACCAAGGCAGCTTGTCTTGAGATGATAAAGACGGGAACAGTTACCTTCAACGATCAATACTGGCATATGCCGATGGCTTATAAGGCCGCCATGGAGCTTGGAATGAGACCGGCATTGTCGTATGTCGTGCTGGACAAGAATGATCCCGAGGAATCTCAGCGCCAGAAGGCCCAATGCCAGCAGATGTATGAGATGACCAAGGCTTGGGATCCCAAGGCGCAGCTGCTGATTTCCATTCATGCAATATATTCCGTAAGGGAACCTATGATGCTTTGGGCGGTCGACTTTGCGCGTGAACGCGGTCTGAAGATTCATATCCACATCTCTGAGACACGCAAGGAAGTGGAAGACTGTATGAGGGAACATGATGGCATGTCTCCGGTCGAGTATCTTGATTCGCTTGGAGTGCTCGGACCTGATGTAATAGCTGCCCATACTCTTTGGTTGTCAGACAATGATGTAAGGATCTTGGGAGAAAGGGGAGTGACCTGCGTGCATAACATCAATTCGAATCTCAAACTGGCTTCCGGATATCGTTTCCGTTACAATGAATTGAAAGAGGCCGGGGCCAATGTCTGCATAGGTACGGATGGCTGCGGCTCGTCCAATAACCTTGACCTGCTGGAGGCGATGAAGACCGCAGCGATAGTACAGAAGGCCTGGCGTGACGACCCTACGGCGATGCCTTTGGAAGATCTTGCGGCAATGGCAGGTGTCAATGCTGCCAAAGCTTTGGGTATTAATGCCGGAAGAATCGAGGAGGGTGCATTGGCTGACCTGCTTGTCATAGATGTGACCGGATATCAGTTCCTTTCCCCGGCAGGCTTCCTGGCAAATCTGATTTATTCGGCTCATTCTGACTGTGTGGACTCGGTGATATGCGATGGTAAATTCATTATGCGTGACCGTATCGTACCGGGTGAGGAGCAGATTCTCTCTGATGCGCGGAAGGCAATGACAAGATTAAAATTCTAAATCAATACTATGGATCCAAGAGTAGAAAAGATTATGACCGCTGCACAATATATAGCGGCAAAGCTGGATGGCAGAAAACCGTTCGCCGGTATAGTTCTCGGCAGCGGACTTGGAAAGCTTGCAGACAGGATAGAAAACCCGACTGTAATTCCGTATAAGGAAATTCCGGGCTTTCCGGTTTCTACTGCTGTAGGTCATAAAGGCAATTTCATAGCAGGTGAACTCGGCGGCAAGTTTGTAGTGGCTATGCAGGGGCGTTTCCATTATTATGAAGGTTATCCTATGGATCTTGTGACCCTTCCTATAAGAGTCATGAAGGTTCTGGGCATCCAGTATCTTTTTGTGTCAAATGCAGCAGGAGGAGTCAATTACGACTTCAAGGTGGGAGATCTCATGGTTATAACAGACCATATCAATCATCTCCCTAATCCTCTGGTAGGACCGAATATGGATGAATTCGGACCTCGTTTCCCTGATATGACCCGCCCATATGACAAGAAGCTGAGAATGAGGGCGTTTGAGGTTGCTGCCGGCCTTGGTTACGAACTCAAGAGCGGTGTCTATTTTGCAGGTACCGGTCCTTCATACGAGACTCCGGCCGAGTATAAATATTTCCGTCTCATCGGTGCTGATGCCGTCGGAATGTCTACCATCCCGGAGGTGATCGTGGCACGCCATTCGGATATCCCGGTTTTCGGTATGTCTGTAATCACAAATGAGGCCCACGATGATTACGCTGAGGACTATGTAAATGATGGAGATGATGTGGTTGTAGCAGCAAATGCCGCTGCAGACAGGATGACAGTCCTCTTCTCCAGAATCATAGAGTCGCTTTAGAAGAATATTCATTGAAAGAATAAATCAGGCCGTTTTTGTGCTTTTGCCCTTGATTTTAGTGGGCGAAAGAACGAAAACGGCCTTTTCTGTGCTTTTGATTGATGCTTATTTCTTTACATAGATGTTTGTGATCTCTCCGAAAACAAGCTTATGCCAGTCTTTTGCTTCGTCATATCCTCCCTGAAGGAATTCCTTGCCTTCTTCAGTGTAGAATTCATCCTTAGAAACGGTAGGAGCGGCTATCAGCTTGCACTCGATTATGATCTTTGCTTGCTCATATGCCGGTGCTCCGTCTGGTGTCGGCATTGGAGTCAGTTTCGTCTGTGCCATTTTCTCTGTATTGCGTCCTGAAACTGTACCGAACTTGAGAATGTCACCCTTGTATTCTGCCTGGAAATAGCACATTGTGTAAGTTCTGGTCTCTTTGATCTTCTCAAGTGTATAGCGGTTGGCACGGAGGAAACACCATGTCACAGGCTTGTTGAACATGATACCTGCGCCTCCCCAGCTGGCAACCATTGAGTTCGGCTGCTCGCCTGCAGTGATTACTGTCCAATCGTCCCCGACAAGCTTGAAGATGTTTTCATCGAGGTCCTTTGGGGCTACAGTGTCATATTCCTGGCTGAATCTTTCCTTCTTCAGGGCCAGTTCATCGTAGTTTACAAATACTCCGCCACATTCTACCGATCTGTTGAGCATTCCATTTGGGTTTGGTGTGCCTTCGATTTTGCCTGCAAGCAGTTCTTCGGAAACCTTCTCAAGGGTCTGGATTCTCTCCAGTGTCTCGAAGTTGGCTCCTGAGAAATGTCCGCAATAGAATTTCTTGTAGCCGTTTGCGCTGAAATACTCATATGCATCCTGGCAGGTTTTCTGAAGGATTTTGAAGTCGCAGAATACCAGGAGATAACCGTTTCCGAATGAATCACCGCTGAATCCGTGGTCCGTGCCGACTTCGAGGAATGTAGTCGAACCCGGAGTGTGGCCCGGGGTGAAGAATGTCTCGAGGGTCCTTCCTCCGAGTTCTATCAGCTGACCATGCTCGAGATGTCTGATGGTACCCTTGTAGCCGGGCATGAATGCCGGTACGTAGACTGTATCGGCAGGATTGATCCAGACTTCGTCAAAACATCCTGCGGCACCTGCGTGATCCGGATGAACATGTGTGAGTATCAGTGTCACAGGCTTCTTTGTGATTTTCCTGACAATCTTGTCAAGGTCTGGAATAGTGGTGCCGGCATCTATGAGGACAGCCTTGTCCTTACCTTCCACAATGTACATGCTTTCGGATGACATGACATTGCCCGAGCCGACCCAGGTATGCTTGTCAATCTTTCTGAATGTGACATTCTTGTCTTTATAGACAGTCTTGAGGTCGTCGATAGGACTCTTTATCTGAGCAGATGCGCTCAGCACCAAGAGCATTGTAAAAATCGCGAGGGCCAATCTTTTCATAATTCTTCAGGTTATCACTAAATATCAGATGAAAATAATGTGCTCCAGGCATCGGATGGCATATCCCAGTCTCCGCGTGGGGACAGGCCGACAGAACCTACCTTTGGGCCGTCCGGCATGCAGGAACGTTTGAACTGCTGATTGAAGAAGCGACGCACGAAGGTCCTGAGCCATTTGATGATGGTGTTCTCGTCGTATGTGCCTTTGAAGGCTTTACGTGCAAGGAAGAATATCTTGTCCGGACTATAGCCGCATCTCATGAAATTATAGATAAAGAAGTCATGTAGTTCGTACGGACCCACGAGGTCTTCGGTAACTTGCTGGATTTCACCGTTTTCATTCGCAGGGAGGAGCTCCGGGCTGATAGGTGTGTCGACGATGTCAAGAAGTATCTCCTTGATGCTTCTGCCGTCTATGCCGCCCATTCCTTCGAACCTGTTTTCGGCAGCCCACTTCACGAGGCTTCGTACCAATGTCTTAGGTACGCCTCCGTTAACTCCATACATAGACATATGGTCGCCATTGTAGGTACACCATCCGAGAGCAAGCTCCGACAGGTCTCCGGTTCCTATTACAAGACCGCCTGTCTGATTGGCTATGTCCATAAGTATCTGGGTCCTTTCACGAGCTTGAGAGTTTTCATATGTTGCGTCACGTACGGAAGGATCGTGTGAAATATCCTTGAAATGCTGCTCACAGGCTGCTGCAATCGAGATTTCGCGAAGACGTGTGCCAAGCGCTTCCATGAGATCTGTCGCATTGTTCTTAGTGCGGGCAGTGGTTCCGAAGCCCGGCATAGTCACGGTTACGATCCTGTCGCGCGACCAGCCCAACTTGTCAAAGGCCAATACCGCAACGAGCAATGCCAATGTACTGTCAAGACCGCCGGAGATACCTATCACCGCTGTCTGGCAATTGATGTGACTCAGTCTCTTGATGAGTCCAGCCACCTGTATGTCAATTATTTCCCTGCATCTGTAGTCCAGGTCTCCGGCAGGGACGAATGGGTGAGGTTCGATATGCCTGTAAAGATTTTTCTCAAAATCTGAAGCTGCTGCATCTCCAAGACTTCTTCTGTCATAAAGCCTGTAATATGATGTTGCATTTGTGCCGTCAGGTGATATAGAACAGAACAGGTGGGACTTTTTGCGGAGATTTTCGATTCTTTCAATGTCGATATCAGCGATTATCATTGACGATGTAGTCTGATATCTTTCATTTTCTACCAGCGTCAAACCGTTCTCCCAGATAGAAGCGGCTCCTGCGTAGACATTGTCTCTTGTAGACTCTCCAAAGCCGGCTGAAGCATATACATAACCGCAGATTGTCTTTGCTGTATGTTCTCTCAGCAAAGCCCTGCGATATTCTTCTCTCATCAGAATTTCTTTGTCAGCAGACAGATTCACGATGAAGTGCGCTCCTTGAAGCACGTGATATGCCGAAGGTGGAACCGGAGCCCATAGGTCATGGCCAAGTTCAATTGCAAATGTAGAGTGTCCCAGACCGAAGATCAGATTTGGGGAGATATTGCATCTTTGTCCGGCATAACGTATCTCTCCGAAGTAACCTTCCCGTACGGAATCCTTTCCGTTGCACAGCATTGCTCCGTCATTTCTTACTTCTGTGGAAAGAAAGTCAGATCCCGATGCGAATATGCGGCCTTCCCCTGCTGTGATGTAAGTCTTTGGAACAATGCCCTTTACGTTTCCATTTCTGATGACTATGGCGCAGCTGTACAAGCGGCATCGGTAAGATACCGGAGCTCCGACCACGATTGTCAATGACTTTCCTCGGCTGAATTCCACAATCTTACGGACTCCGTCTTCGGCCCCTTTCACCAGAAGACTCTGTCCAAAAAGGTCCCCGCACGAATATCCTGTTAATGAGAGCTCGGGAAACGCGACAAGCGAAACTTCCTTTTCGAAAGCTTCGCCCGCAAGTCGGCATATCTCAGCCGCATTATATATCACATCAGCTACTTTTACCGAAGGTACAGCCGCAGCCGTACGTATGAATCCGTAATTCTTCATTTCTTGTCAGTTTATCAGCCAAATTTAATGAAAAAAATCTATATAAGCGTTGTGTCAATTAAAAAGGACGGCCGATAATTCTGCCGTCCCTGTATCTTTTTAAAGCTCTTCAAATTCCACGTCAGTGAATTTCTCGCCTGATCCGTTGTCTTTCAGGCAGTTGGATTTGATATACTTGATTACTTCTTCAAGCCCCTCAGTGAACTTTTCGAAGTCCTCCTTGTAAAGGAAAATCTTGTGCTTGTCGTATGCGAAATGACCGTTATTATCCACCTTGCGCTTGCTTTCTGTGATCGTCAGATAATAATCGTTGCCTTTAGTCGCCTTGACGTCAAAGAAGTATGTACGCTTTCCTGCTCTTACAGGTTTTGAGTAAATGTCCTCACCTGAACGCTCCTGAGCATTTGCTCCATCATAATCCTCACTATACATAGCTTATTTTTTTAGTAAATCTCTACAAAGATAAGGTTTTTTCTGAAAATGGATGTATATTTGCGTAAAATATTCGATAAAAATATGCTTAACAGAAGAATTTTAAGAATCAAGGCCTTTAAGGTGCTCTACAGCAGCGTTCTTGCTGGCAATATGTCTCTTTCACAGGCTGAATCTCAGCTTGAGATTTCTTGCGAAGCGACCAGGGACCTTTATATATATATGCTCGGCATCATTTCACCTCTTACTAAGATTGCCAAAGACAGAATCGAGGCTGCAAAAGCCAAATTCAATCCGACAGAGGAGGAGAAGAATCCGAATATGAAGTTTGCAGAGAACGCTCTGGCGGTTCTTATTGACTCGGACCAGGACTTCCAGAAGGTATTCAAGAAAAAGAAGTTTGACTGGAGCCAGTATGACCTTCTTCTCAAGAAAGTCATGACATCTGTAGCATCAAAGGAGTATTTCGCTGAGTATATGGCTTCGCCTGAGAGGTCTCTTGCTGAAGACTGCAAGCTCTTTACAAGAATTTATGAGGAAGAGTTCGAGGATTGCGTGGAACTTGAGAAACTTCTCGAGGATAAGTCGCTTTACTGGAATGATGATCTGGCATATTCATTGACATGGTGCTGCAAGACTTTGAAGAATCTTGCAAAGGGTGAGAGCTGGAGCCTTATTCCATTGTATCAGAGCGAAATGCTTAAGGGTGACGGTGTAGAGAGCGACAAATTCTTTGTAAGAAAACTTCTGCAGGCATCATTTGCCGGCTATGAGAAATATTCGGCAATGGTAGCTGAGTCGGTGACAGGATGGGAAAAGGAACGTCTTTTCTCTACTGATGTCGTGCTGATCACAATGGGTCTCGCTGAAGCAGTATCATTCCCGACAATCCCTGTCAAGGTGACAATGAATGAATATGTGGAGATTTCTAAGTTCTATGGAACTCCTAAGAGCCGTTCTTTCGTCAATGGACTCCTCGACAAGCTTGTCCAGCAGCTTGCGAATGAAGGACAGATAAATAAGGAGGGAAAAGGTCTTCTTTAATGTGAAACAATTTAAAGTCTAATAATAAAATGAATATGTTTACAATTTTACAGGCAGCTCAGCCTGCACAGGGCGGTGGAGCGATGATGTGGGTTATGATGGCCCTTATTTTCGTAGTGATGTGGTTCTTCATGATCCGTCCGCAGAGAAAGCAGCAGAAGGAACTCCAGGCTTTCCGTGACGGCCTCAAGAAGGGTGACAAGGTAGTTACCATCGGAGGAATCTATGGAACAGTATGCGAAATCAAGGATGCTACAGTCCTCATCGAGGTGGATAACAATGTGAAGATCCGTGTGAGCAAGCAGGCTCTTGTAAAGGATTTTTCTGATCCACAGCAGTAGGATATCATTCACATCAGGTGATGAAAAGGCTATACGACAGGCTTTTGAAGTCGTTGAATATCAGCGGGAGAGATCTTGCAGTTTTTCTGCTTGCTCTCCTGTTGGCATTTAGTATATGGCTGATTCATAACCTTGGACTCAAGTATAATGACTACCTGACAGCTTCTGTCAAGGCCGAGTGCAACATTGAAGGTCATACCAATGTCTCACTGAATACCAGCGATGTCATCGCCAGGTGTCGTGCTACCGGTTATAAAGCAATACTGTCGGATATCAAAGCAAGGAGAAGGCCGGTCACTGTGACATTCAATCCGTCTGTGATGCGTTATAAGGAGGATGACCTTTTCTATGTTCTTGCATCAGATCTGACCGAATATACTCATCTTATCTATGGTGATGGGGTGACATTGGAATATTTTGTTTCCGATTCTGTCTTTTTCCGGTTTCCGGAGGTCGATCACAAGAAGGTGCCGGTACAGCCGGTATTTTCCGTGTCTTATATGCCTCAGCATATCAGTAAAGGAGAGCTTGATATAATTCCTGATTCGGTCGTATTATATGGCCAGGCCCGTGTGCTTGAAACGATTGATAAAGTACTGACTGAACCTATTAAGCATTCAAATCTTTCTTCTGATGTTCAGGGACTTGTACGTCTGGAGAAAATGAATGATGTAAGAATGTCGGTCTCAGAAGTGCATTATCTTCTGGATGTGTGCCGTTATGTGGAGATGAAGGTCACGCTTCCGATATCAGTGGAGAATGTACCCTCTGACAAGAAGCTTGTTCCTTTTCCATCGAAGGCTGAGGTCGTGATGAGGCTTTCATTTCCTTTGGAGAGCCAGCCTGAAGAACTCGAACTTAAGGCTGATTATAATGATTTCATCACATCCTTGAGCGGAATGTGTCATCTGAAGCTTACCGGAAATACAAAAGGACTTATCTCATATGAGGTGGATCCGGTTGCTGTCAATTGTGTTCTGGAGGAGAGATGATTATTCTTGTGGTCACAGGAGGCATTGGAAGCGGAAAATCCGAGGTCTGCAGGATATTGGCAAATAAAGGACTGACAGCCCAATATAATGCTGATTCACGCGTTAAGGAACTTTATACCAGTGTTCCGGGACTTTTGGAATCAATTGAGCAGAAGTTAGACTGTGTACTTAGAGATGAATGCGGACGATTTGTTCCACAATCTCTGGCTAAGAAAATATTCTCCGACAGACAAGCACTTGAGATTGTCGAATCCCTGGTTTTTCCTGCTTTGGTTGAAGATTTCAGGGTTTTTGCACAAGGCTTTGGAGACGGAATCGTGCTCTTTGAGTCTGCTACAATACTTGAAAAACCGCAGTTCGACGGTTTTGGTGATAAGGTGATTCTGGTCGATGCTCCTTTAGAAGTGAGGCTTGAAAGGGCCTGTCAGAGAGATAATGCAGACAGAGAAGCTGTCAAGGCAAGGATGTCCAATCAGAAATTGATGAATGCCATATCAGAGGGAGAGACAGATTCCAGGATAGATGCTGTCATCATCAATGATGATACAATTGAAATACTTGAAGAAAGAGTAGAAAAAACAATGTCGGATCTCTTCGGAGACTGGCGGAAAGATATAGTTTAATTAGAATCAATAATTACAAAATGAAAACAGATCTTACAAAGATTCTGGCGATTTCAGGCCAGAGCGGATTGTTCCTTTATATTTCAGCTACACGCACAGGTGCAGTAGTAGAGGCACTTGCTGACAAGAAGAGAAGCGCAGTGGCAGCTACAAGCAAGATCACTTCGCTTGCTGATATCTCTATCTATACTGATGATGAGGAAGTTAAGCTCCAGCAGGTATTCCTCAATATGAAAGAGGTTCTTGGAGAAGATAATGCTCCTTCAGCAAAGTCAGCACCTGAGTTGCTTAAGGCACTTTTCGAGAAGGCTCTTCCTGATTATGACCGTGACCGTTTCTACGTATCTCATATGAAGAAGGTAGTGGAGTGGTATAATGCTCTGAAGAACTATGCTTCTCTTGATTTCGTTAACCCTGAGGAGGAGGCTGAGGAGACAGAAGCAGCTGATCAGGAATAATCTATGACTGATATCAGAAAGAAATTACAGACCGTGACCTTGGGCTGTTCCAAGAACAAGGTCGATACAGAACATATCCTTTCCCAGGTGGATGATCTTTATGAGATCGTTCCTGAGGGAGAGGATATTCCCGTCGATGTACTCCTGATAAACACCTGCGGATTTATCGGAGATGCTAAGGAGGAATCGGTACAGACAGTACTTGAAGCTGTCGATAGAAAGAATAGGGGAGAAGTCGGCAAGGTCGTTGTATTCGGTTGTCTGTCACAGCGTTATGCTGATCAGATGCCCGAGCTTATACCTGAAGTGGATGCCTGGTTCGGTGCGAGAGACTTTGATCCTGTGATAAAGGAGCTTGGAGCACAGCCTGATCCGGCGAAGGCATCTTCAAGATATCTGACCACCCCGTCACATTATGCTTATCTGAAGATATCCGAAGGCTGTGACCGCAGATGCTCATATTGTGCCATCCCGTTCATACGTGGTGCTCATAAGTCAGTACCAATGGAGACTCTTGTGGAGGAGGCTCGCAAATTGGCTGATGGCGGCGTGCGTGAGCTGATCATCATCGCACAGGATACTACATATTATGGTCTGGATCTTTACAGACGTCGTGCATTGGCAGAGCTTCTCCAGAAACTTTCTCAGGTGGAGGGAATCGAGTGGATAAGGATACATTATTCGTATCCGGCTGCATTCCCGGAAGATGTGCTTGACCAGATGGCGAACAATCCAAAGGTCTGCCGCTATATGGATATTCCGCTGCAGCATATAGCAGACAAGGTTCTGGACAATATGCACCGCAATGTCGATGGAGCATGGACCCGTGAGCTTATCCGCAAGATGCGTGAGAAGGTTCCGGGGGTGGTACTCAGAACTACAATGATTGTAGGACATCCGGGAGAGGGCAAGAGAGCCTTTGCAGAACTTCTTGACTTCGTTAAAGAAGCGAGATTTGAGAGGCTTGGAGCATTCAAATACTCTGAGGAAGAAGGAACATATGGAGCTGAGAATTTCAAGGATACAGTTTCGAATCGTGTCAAGCAGGAGAGACTTGATGAATTGATGACACTTCAGAGCGAGATATCGATGGCTTTCAATCAGTCACGCGTAGGCTCTGAGACAGAGGTCATTGTCGATGATTTCGTGGATGGAGTCTTTGTCTGCCGAAGCGAGTTCGAGAGCCCTGAGGTAGATGGCGAGATTCTTGTAAAATATGATTCTTCGGTATTCGCAGATATCGATCCTTATTCTATGATCGGTGAGTTCATGAAAGTAAGGATTATAGGCGCGGATGAGTATGACCTTATTGCAGAACCAATTGAGATATAGATCTATGAGAAGAAGTCTGGCATTATGCATTGCTGCCTTGGGAGTCCTTATATCATGTGGCCCAAGCAAGCATGCGATACACGTAGAGATGCGTCATCCTTCCAAGACCGGAGTCAATCTGGTCGGCAAGAATGTGGCTGTCGTGTATCTGGAAGGGGATAATGTCGTTTCTTCAGAGTTCGGAGAGTCAATGGCTGACGGGTTTGCCTACTCTTTGGAACAGGACTATGGTCCGACCACTCAGATAGGCATTTACAGGATGCGTTGTCAGTCAGGAGCAGACTATTCGCAAAAGGATTCTCTTTTCAATATCCTGATGGATACTGGTTCTGATATTGTTTTTCTTTTCGATACTGTCAGATTCGGTACAATGACAGTCGGAGGTCCCTCACGCGTTTCATATCCGTCGTCTGTGGATTCTTCTTTTGTATCCAATGGCAATGTACCGTACACTATGAAGCTTTACTGCTATGACGGTATGAACAAGGAAGACAGGGTACAGGCATACGGCGGTACGGCAATGGCCAGACCTGAGATATATTCCAATGGTAAGGATGACAGTACCTTAGCTACTTCCAAGGCTTGGAAGTCTCTTGGAGTCGAGGGCTGGGATGCCGGAGTCAAGGTCGCTGATTCATTCAAGTCCCAATGGAAACACGAGCAATACTCGATCGTCTATTATGAAGGTGAAAAGTGGTATGATGCTCTTGCAAAAGCCGAACAATATGATTGGAAGGGAGCAATGGATATATGGATGCAGCTTCTTTCAACAAATGATCTGATGAAGAGAGCCTGTGCTGAGTACAATATCTCCGTTGCCTGCTATATGCTTGGAGATTACCCGCTTGCTATAGAATGGCTTGACCTGTCCGATAAAGAAAACAAGCTTCCGATTTCTGACGCCCTGCGTAAAAGAATTGACTCCAGGATGAATTAATATTATAAAAATAAGTCTGACCGATTCGGTCAGACTTATTTTTATAATGATACTATTTGTTAGCTTCTGAAGTGGCAACAAGGTCAAGTGCTTCAGCAAGGATCGATATAGGATTCTTGACCTCTTTGCTTGTAGACATCTCTATCTGCCATTTGCAGGTCTCACAGTCGCATGCTACGAAATCCGGCTTGAGTCTTTCGATCTGTTCGAAGAGTGGCTTTCCGATGGCCTGTGATACTTCGTAATTCTCCTTCTTGAAACCATATGTTCCGGCGATGCCGCAGCAATTGCTGTCGAGTATGGTCAGATCCACTCCAGGAATCATGCGGAGCAGCTCGGTAGAGAAGATGCCCCATCCAAGCTTTTCCATATGACAAGGTGTGTGGTAGGCGATCTTAGCCTTGTAATCTTTCTTGAAGACCAGCTTCACCTTACCTTCATCGATAAGCCTGTAGATGAATCTTGTACCAAGCTCTATGTAATCCCTTACGTCTGAGTTATCTACTCCAAGCAGGTGAGGATATTCGTCCCTTATTGTGAAATTACAAGACGATGATGCTCCGATCACCGGCATCTGTCTTTCGTAGACACTCTTGCGGATGCTTGCAATATTGTGTTCTGCATTCTTCTTCGCTTTGTCGATCATACAGTTTGCGATAAGTGCAGTACCGCAGCATTTCTCTTTCTCCAGCAGATGTACACCATAGCCGAGTGCATTCATGACGCTCACCAGATCTTTTCCGAGCTGAGGGTAGTTATAATTGACGTAACAACCGTGGAAATAGCTTACATGGCGCTTGAACGAATCCTGGAATGTCATTACGTTCTTCTTGTACCAGCTCTCGAAAGTCCTGGTAGCGTATTTAGGGAATGTACGATGTTTGTCCACTTTCAGGACTGCGTCCATAACGACCTTTGTAGGTTTGAGTCCAAGGGCAAAGTTGGCTACAGGAGCCACCTTGGTCACAACTGTTCCCATAAAGTCGGTGTTGGCGAGAATCATATCGCGAAGCTTCGGAGACTCAGTACTGTATTTGATTCTTGCAGACTGGATGATATCTCCGATTCTTACTCCTGACGGGCATGCTACTTCGCAACGTTTGCAGTTAAGGCAATACTTCAATGTATTGTCAAAGAAGAGTCCCTTCTTCAGACGGAGTCTTTCTCCGTCAGGACCTGCCTGCTTTGGACCCGGGTAGAGCGGATTGACCGGCACTACCGGACAATATACAGTACATACTGTACATTTGATGCACTGCTCGAAATTATTGGCACTTATATTTTTTTCTTGCATTTTCATCTGATATTCCTCCTACTTCTTTTCAAGAATTCTGTCAGCAGCTGCGAGGGCTGTCACGATTGCGACTCCTCCTCCGCATCCTTCGTGAAGTGCGTTGGTTCCGCCTGTGACTGAACCGATTACATAAAGATTGCCGATCTTTTTTCCGTCAATTGATGCATTAAGATCTGCATCCGCCTTTGCACCGAACGAGATGTAGTTCTGCTTTTCCCAGAACTGAGTGTTGAACCAGTTTTCACGACCTTCGCTATATGTAAGGTCTATGCCGAATACAGGCTCGTAAACCTTATCAGGGGTAGCGATAAGACCTTTGCTGAAGAAACTTCCTGTCGCCAGCACGAAATCCTCTGCTTCCATTCTGATGTCATTGAAATTGACAGTCGAAATGCTCCTTATGTTTCCATTCTCGTCTGCTGCAGATTCGATCACTGTATCACCGAGGAAGAAACGGCCGCCGGCTTTTTCGAATTCCGCCTTGAGAGTCATCTGAGTGCGGATGCCCGGTACTGACGGTGGCATTGTTGCCACAAATATGGTTTTGGCTGGGATTGCTTCACGAAGCTTTTCTACAACAGAACCGTCCTTGAGACCGAATACAGCAGGAAGAACTACTACATCCTCGTCATTGAGCAAGGTCTTGATCTGCTCAGCTGCTTTTTCCCATATACCGTCGCGGTCCATCACGCGTGCAATATTGGTGGCTCTCATTTCACTCGGATTCTTGCGGAGTCTTTCCATCTCTTCCAGTTTCAGAGAGACTATCCTGCACTCTGTTCCCTGCTTTTCGAATGAGTCCGCAAGGAATTTAGTGTTGAAATCCAGATATCCGAGGATGTTGATTATTAATGCTTTGTTTCCTATCTTCTCGTCTTTTGTCGCAAGTGGCGTGAAGTCTCCGAGAGTAAGCCAGCCTGTCTTACGTTCACCTGTAGGAGTAATTCTCCATGAGTTGCGTGACGCATCGCCTTTTACCACGATGCCGCATCCAGTGAAGAAATCCTTCGCTTCAGCTGCATATCCTGCTACTTTCTCTCGACCGATAATTGAATAAGGATGTCCTGCTGGCAATGAAGCCATAGCTTCCAGTGGAGATTCCACTTCAGTGCCGTCCGGGAGTCTTCCCAGAAGATCGAATGTTCCCGAAGAGAAGTGCATTGCACTTTGTCCGGCTGAGACAATTGCGCATTTCTTTCCGGCTTTCTGGAGTTTGATGCCGCATACAAGTCCTGCAAGTCCTCCACCTATTATGATTGTATCGAATCTCATTGTCCTATTCAGCTTTATTGGTTTCACATTCGCCGCCTTCCAGGCCGCATACTCCTGAATATATCCACTGCGAATATTCGCTTTCCCTAAGTGTATCGCCCCAGCATATCGGATACATTCCTTTCCATCTTTCGTTGACGAAGTTCTTCAGATCGTTCTTTGCTCTGTCTGTGCACTTATGTGCATCTGCGAGCATTCCGGCTGCACGGCATGCGCAGAGCTCTCCCTGACAGGTACCCATTCCTACTCGGGTACGTCGGCGAAGGTCCACAAGATTGTGAACGTCCAGTTCGTCGATGGCGTATTTTACCTCGCCCACAGATACTTCTTCACATTCGCAGACAAGACTTGCATCATATTCGTCCTTGAGTCCTATGTTCACAGCTCTTGCACCATGTCTTCCCACAGTTGCCTTATGTGTGGCACCAGGTTTTGACCAGGTCTTATGTGAGATCTCATCTATATTCTCTCTTTCCGATCCAGGCAGAGGAGTATTCATTGTGATGCAGCTCTGCTGTACTCCGAGTTTCTTGCATACAAGGTCTGCAGCCCATTCCGCCATAAGACGGTAGGTCATGAGCTTACCGCCGGTGATGCTGATGAATCCCTTTACTCCGTCTCTTGTCTCGTGGTCCAGAAGAACGATGCCTCGGCTGATGTTTCTGCCTGACGGATCATCATCTGTAGCTACGAGAGGGCGTACTCCGGCATATGCACGGAGAATTCGTGTCGAAGCAAGGCTTGGAGCAAGCTTCTCTCCTTCCTGAAGAAGCACATCCACTTCGTCCGGAGTCACGAACATATTGTCGCATTCCTCGAACGGGATACGGCTTGATGTGGTACCGATAAGACAGATTGTATCTCCTGGTACGAGGATATCTGCATTGGCAGGCTTGCGGCATCGGTTAAGAACTACATTGTTCACCCTGTGGCCGAAAATGAGGAGTGCTCCTTTGGCAGGGAACATATTGATCTTCACACCTGCCAGTTCTGCGATATGCTGTCCCCAGATACCTCCGGCATTTACAGTTATAGGAGCATAGTACTGAGCTGTCTGCTTTGTGATATGATTGAAGACCTCCACACCTTTTACTGTGTCTCCGTCCTTGATCAGATTCGTAACTTCGCTATAAACCAATACCTTGGCTCCGTGGAGCTTGGCGTCAATGACATTGGCTGATGTAAGACGGAACGGATCTACAGCTCCGTCAGGAACCTTAACAGCTCCGATAATATCCGGATTTGCAGAAGGCTCCATGCGGAGAGCTTCCTTTGGATCGATTATCTCCGCATTGATTCCTGCAGCAAGGCAGGATTCCACAAATTTTGCCTGATAGCCCAGATCGTCTTCAGGAAGTGTGAGGAAAAGACCTTCTGTCTCTTCCACGCAGTGCCTTGCGATCTTTCTAAGGATCATATTCTCCTTGATACATTCTTCAGCTGACTCCCGGTCAGTTACTGCATATCTTGCTCCACTGTGAAGAAGACCGTGATTGCGTCCGGTCGCTCCTGTAGCAAGGTCGTGCCTTTCTATAAGCAGGACTTTAAGACCGCGCAACGCACAGTCTCTGGCTGTTCCTGCACCTGTGATGCCACCTCCGACAATGATTACGTCAAATTCATTGTCTCTTGCCGCTGCTCCCATAATTTTGTTGTGTTTGTAATGTGCTGATATATAGTTGGTTATTTTTGTTTTCTTGTTGCTCTGCGTGCCTTTCTCTTTGTCACTCTATCCGCCCTTCTGGCCTGAACCTGTTCCCTTTTATGAGCAATCATTCCTTTGAGGTTTTCTCCCATATTCTCGACAAATAAAGGGAACCTTTTCTTCATCAGTCCTACCTTTTCGTCGATGAAAGAATCGATATGCCTTTCCTTCTTTGCCTCGTGGATTTCATCGAAAGTGATCAGGATGCATGTCTCTTCTGCTTCGCTGAATTCATGGTTGATACCGCCTCCGAACATTTTCATAGTAGGGGAGAGACTCATGTATGAATTTACCAATGGAGGAATGTTCACCCCATGCTTCCTTACTTCTGCATTCAGAAGCTTATAATCCTCATTAAAATCATCGGCATAGAGTACACTGTCCATATAAGCCTTGTCGGTCTCGATTACAAGCGGATCCAGAGGAGTGACAAGCTTTTCCTTATCTTCGAAATGTTTGAATAGGAAATGCTGGATAAGGTCACGTGCCTGACGATTGTACTCCGGATACATTGTCATCTTTCCGAAGAAATATTTCATGTCCGGCTTTTCTATTGCCAATGCGCCAAGTCCGTCCCAGAGGTTGTCAAGCGCAAAGAGAGCCTTCATACCGGCCTGACGGCTCTGGTATTCAGGAGCAATGAAGCTTCTTCCCAATTCAATAGTGAATGGAAGGTACTCTTTGATGAATTTCTCGGAAAAATGGAACATATGCGCAGTTGCCAGAACCGGCTGTCCTTTCTCGTCGAGCTTTATGTCGGTTCCCAGCAGATATCTGTAACCTCCGATAATCTTCTCAGCATCAGGGTCCCATACGATCAGCTGCTGGTATGGATGTTCCATTGTATCGAATTCGTCGATATCCATAGAAAGTCCGCTGCCGCCTCCGCTGTCGCGGAAAGCCTCTTCGCGGAGTCTTCCTATCTCCCTCATGATATTGGGAGAATCGAAATGATTGACGATGAAGATTTCGTTATGGCCTTTGTTGGTATCTCTTAATTTCTTGGCAGGGGTAAGCTCGGACTTGATAAGTTCCTTGCTTACGGGTGCGATAATAGGTTCCATATTAGGTCAGGTTATAGTTCGTACGCCTTTGCCCTGATTTCCTGAGCCCATTCGTAGTCTGATTTAGACTTGTCCAGGCTTGAAATAGGAATCGGCTTGCCGAAGGTGATTCTGTACTTTCTGCCCGTACTCTTGTACATCTCGTCAGGAAGGAACATCATGGCGAAATTGAATTTCAGTCCGAGTTTCTTCTGAAGATTGGCAATACGGTAGAAACGCTTCGAGTTTTCACCTTCGAAATGTATAGGTATTATATCTCTGTCAGTCTCACGACTCAGCTTTATGAATGATTTGGTCCACGGAAGATCTGTAATCTTGCCGTCTATTTTTCTTGAGCATAGTCCGGCTGGAAATACAAGCATCTGATTCTCAGAATGATATGCTTCGCTGACCATTCTTGGGAGATTTCTGGCTTGTCCTCCGAGCTTATTGATGGGAATGCCAAGCGGAGCCATTCCCTTAAGATTCATCAAAAGGTCGTTGAGCAGGTACTTTACCTTACCGTCATAAGCTCTTCCGATCAATGCTCCCAGGGTCACTCCATCTATTGCTCCAAGAGGATGATTGGATACGAATGTGTACCTTCTTCCATCCTTTGGCAGATTTTCCAGTCCGTGTACTTCGAGTTCCACTCCAAGATATTTCAGACTGTTCTCACAGAATTCCACACCGACATATCCCTCTTTCAGAAAATTGTTGATGAAGTCCAGGTGAATGAACTTCTTGAACCATCTGATGAGGAATTTCGGAATTCGTCTGGCCTTGTCTCCGGCCTTCGATTCTATAACTTTATCAAGGTCAAGTATTTGAGGGTTTCTTTCACTCATAGACTACTCCTTCTTTACCGGATCGCAGGTCAGACCTACTCCTAATTTCTTGAATATCTTGTGATCCACTTCGCTCAGCATTACTGTAGAGTGAACCTGGCAGCCATCCAGTTTAGGAAGCTGATCCAGAGCCTTGCGGCAGTTTTCATCGGTAATGCTCAGCATTGAAAGTGCCACCAATACTTCGTCTGTATGAAGGCGGGGATTGCGGCCGTGCAGGAACGAAACCTTGGTCTTCTGGATAGGTGCGATCATTTCTTCTGGAATCAGCTTCACGTCGTGCGGAATGCCTGCAAGGTGCTTTGTCGCGTTCAATATAAGTGCAGCGCTCGGTCCAAGGAGGGAAGTGGTACGTGAAGTAATGATGGTTCCATCCTGAAGCTCAATTGCTGCAGTCGGAACTCCGTAGAGATCCTTTCTTTCTCTTGCGGCTACGGTAGTTCTGCGATACTCCGTAGTCAGCTTGGCCTGTTTGAGGATAAGAGAAATTTTATTCACCTCATTCTCATTGCTTCCCTTCTCTGCGAGCCTGCAAAGAGCGTAGTAATATCTTCTGATGATTTCCTCTCTGGCCGCGTTGCAGCATACGTCTTCGTCACTCATGCAGAAGCCTATCATATTGACTCCCATGTCAGTAGGCGACTTGTACGGACTTTCCCCATATATGCCTTCAAAGAGGGCGTTAAGCACAGGGAATATCTCGATGTCGCGGTTATAGCTTGCTGCTACTTCCCCATATGCTTCGAAGTGGAATGGGTCAATCATATTGACATCGTTAAGATCTGCTGTTGCAGCCTCGTAAGCGATATTCACAGGATGCTTCAGAGGCAGGTTCCAAACAGGGAATGTCTCGAATTTCGCATATCCCGCCTTGGTTCCTCTCTTGTTCTCGTGGTAAAGCTGGCTCAGACATACAGCCATCTTTCCGCTTCCCGGGCCCGGTGCGGTAACTACTACGAGAGGACGTGATGTTTCCACATAGTCGTTCTTACCGAATCCTTCGTCAGAGTCGATCAAAGCTACGTTGTTTGGATATCCTTCGATGGTGTAGTGATAATAAACCTTGATGCCGAGTCGTTCGAGGCGCTTTCTGTATGTATCTGCGCTCGCCTGACCGTTGTAATGGGTCATGACCACGCTGCTTACATAGAATCCTACATTTTCGAACTCGCCACGCAGACGAAGGACGTCCTCGTCATAGGTGATTCCAAGGTCACCGCGGACCTTGTTCTTTTCGATGTCCTTTGCACTGATTACAATTATGATTTCTGACTCATCCTTCAGCTGCTTGAGCATGTCAAGCTTGCTGTCCGGCTTGAAACCGGGCAGAACTCTGCTGGCGTGATTGTCATCAAATAATTTACCTCCGAACTCGAGGTAAAGTTTGTCTCCGAACTGAGCGATGCGCTTCTTGATCTGTTCGGACTGTATCCTAAGATATTTTTCGTTATCAAATCCCGTTTTCATACGGAAGGCAAATATAACGTTTATTGCCATTTTCTGCAAGAAGAAAATACAAAAAAGGGCTGGCATTCCGCCAACCCTTTATGCAATAGGTAGAACCGTAAGCCGGTTTCTGTTTTAATCTGTCATTTATCTTCTCGATCCACCCCCCGGAAAAGAGCGGGCAGCTCTTTTGCCCTTGCGGACATTCCGGTATACATGATCTTTCTGGCCCTGGTGCCGTCACCATCATATGTCGCCATACGATGTCGTGAGCTCTTGCCTCGCGGTTTCACCCTTACCCTTTCGGGCGGTTTGTTTTCTGTTACGGCATCCATAAGATTACTCCCATCTGTGCTTTCCACAGCAGGGTGCCCTTTCCAGTCCGGACTTTCCTCTGATGCAGCAGCATCAGAGGAAATTGTTTACCCCCAGTCGCCGATGGCGACAGCCCCGAGGGGCATGCGGTCTTCACAAAGTTCAGACCGGCGACCTATTGTCCTTTCGTCTTTTTTACAAAAGACACGGACCCGGTCGCGTCGGCTGAAGCCGACCTGGTAACAATCCTCTAACGTAGCCGCATCAGCGACAGAAGCGTCCTACCTATATTTCAATGAACTATTTGTATCCGAGCTTGCGCTCGATTCTGTCATTCTCTTTGTCGAGACGCTCGACTTCCTTGCGGAGAGCCGGGGTAATGTCTTCGCAATGTTTGTGGCATTGCATTGATTTTGAGTACATTCGACCGATACAGAAATTACTGTGTGTACATCCGCTGCAGTGGTTCTCATCTGCCTGCATCTTATTCACAAAGTCTGTGTCTTCAAGTACTGCACGTCCCATCTGAATCATCGGGAATCCCTTGTCAATGGCCTCGTCAGCGCTTTTCCTGTCCGTAATTCCGCCGACATATACGAACGGAAAATCCGGCATCGCCTCGCGGAATTTAAGAGAATCTTCCATGAAGAAGAGTTTCTTGAACGGTACGCTTGGAGCAACTATCTTTCCTCCGAGCAATACTCCCAGCTTAAGCCACCATTTGCTCCAAGGGAAGTAATGAACGATAGCTTTGACTGGGAACTGACCGCGCATCACATATTGAGGATGACGGCTGACGAAACCTCCGGAAAGTACAATTGACTCTATTCCGAGATTGCGAAGTTCCTTTGCCACTTCGATGAGCTCGTCGGTTTCCTGGCCGCCCTTGAATCCGTCGCGAGTGTTGAGCTTCGCGAAAAGTGCCACCTTGCCCTTTCCCGCTGCCACCGCCTTTTCCACACACATCTTCATAAACCTCATCCTGTTCTGCAGACTTCCGCCGAATTCATCACGACGATGATTGGTGTATGGAGAAAGGAACTGTGAGATCAGGTATCCGTGTCCTGCGTGGATCTCTATGGCATCGAATCCTGCCTCGATGGCCAGCTCGACTGCCTTGCCGTAAGCGTCGGCCACTTCATTGATCTGCTCCATATTCATCTTCTGGACGAATGTCGGGGAGTAGAGATTGAAGCCTCGGCTCGCTCCGTATGGCATGCATCCGCAGATGGTTCTGTGAGACATGTTTCCGCAGTGTCCGAGCTGGATGGAAGCCTTGGCTCCCTCGGCATGGATGGCATCTGTAAGTGCCTTAAGCTCAGGGACAATCTCTTCGCGCATCCATAGCTGGTTTTCGAATGAAAGACCGCTCTGACATACAGCCGCGTAAGCTACTGTAGTCATTCCTATGCCTCCGCGTGCAACTGCTGTGTGATAGTCGAAGAGCTCTTTGGAAGGCCTCTGGCCCGGGCACATAGCCTCGAATGCCGCAGATCTGATGGTGCGGTTTCTAAGCTCGATCGGGCCGATTCTGTATGGTGTGAATAACTCGCTCATTACCAGATGAAAGGTATGATATGTTTTTTGTTCAGTTTAGTATATTCCTCTCCGAATTCCTTTTCGTACTTCTGGGTCAGTGATTTTGCACGTGGACCGAGATTGGCGAATGTCCAGACAGCGAAAAGCAGGCCGGCAGGAGACCATGTGAGTATCGCATAGCCGATCCATTCGGTGAATTCTCCGAAATAATTCGCTGATGTCACATATTTGTAGAATCCCTTGCGAGGAATGTAATGCTTCGTGTCTCCTGGTTTGCGGAGGTGACGTATGACATGGTCGGAGTGGAGGTTTATGCCCATTCCGAGGAAGAATATCACCAGTCCGATGATGAACTGCGGGCTTCGCAGCCAGTCTGTTCCGTACATTCCGGCTGGAGCTTCACCGTATAGCCATCCTCCGATGAGATAGGCGTTCAATGTGTTGAATACCAGTCCCATAAGCATTATGGCAATCGGCATCGTACTCTTTCCTCTCATCATCAGCGGGAAGATGAACGATCTCTGGAAATAATGCAGGAGATATAGTCCTGCCATTATATACAGTACAAGCCTTGAATTTCCGGTTTCTGTTCCGGAAAGTGCGAATCTGACTGTATAATACAGCAGGAAGATGAATGCCGGAGCCTCCATCAGTACCCAGGCTGTCCTGTTGCTTATCTTAGGGCCCCAGTTCGATGTGGACAGATAGCCATATCCTGCCTTGAAGAAGAACAAGGCAACGAATACTATCACGGCCATCACCGCCATACAGAGCATAATGATATAATAGGTATTCATAAATGAAATTCCGATTTGACCCACAAAGGTAATGATTATTTTCGCAAGTTCGTTTTTTTACTTACTTTTGTGGCCCAAAACATTGTTTAATGAGAAGAATAGTGACAGCATTCATATTATCTCTTCTGCTGATTGCCTGTGGAGAGGCTCCTTTGAAGGAGTACAGTCTGGAGGTAGTGGCAGAATATCCGCACGATGTCGAGTCATATACACAAGGCCTTTTCTTCCAGGATGGTCAGCTTTATGAAAGCACAGGTCTTCGTGGAAAGTCTACTTTCAGAAAGGTGGATCTTCAGACAGGTAAAGCTTTGGAGAGACTGGATTTCGACAAGAAATATTTTGTGGAGGGATCTGTGATGTGGAAGGACAATCTGTATATTCTTACTTGGGATACAAAGACAGCCTTCATTTACGATGCAAATACTCTTGAGTATAAGTCGACATGGAAGTATCCTCGTGAGGGCTGGGGCATCACAACGGACGGAAAGCATCTGATAGCCTCAGACGGAAGTGCGAACATTTACTTTTTGGATGAAAATTTCGCCCAGCAGAGGAAGATTCTGGTGACGATAGAAGGACGTCCGGTGCGTTTTCTCAATGAGTTGGAATATATTGACGGAAAGATATGGGCCAATGTCTATACTTCTGATGAGATCGTTATCATAAACCCGAAAGACGGTCGCATAGAGGGAGTGATCAACTGTAAAGGTCTTTTGCCAAAGAGCCTCAGAACTCCTGATACAGATGTACTTAACGGTATTGCTTATAATCCCGAGGACGGAAAAATATATCTTACCGGCAAGAATTGGCCGAAACTTTACGAGGTGAAGATCGTGGAAAAGAAAAGATGACCGGCAGGACCGGTTATGAAAAAATAACATACAGCAGGGGTGCTCCGGATACGGGGCTGAGATCATACCCATTTACCTGATCCGGATAATGCCGGCGTAGGGAAGCATAATCTCAAAGTATATTGAAGCCATATCGGTTTCATTACTGCCCCTTGCATTAATGTGCATAACATTATGCGAGGTTTTTTATTTATTGCAGCGCTATGTTCGCTGATCCCTTTCTCTGCGGCAGCCGTGGGGAAAGAAGCGACCGATGAAAAGGTCGAGAGACTTGACAGTGTAGTCGTCTCAACATCCCGTGCAGGCCAGGATACGCCTGTTACATTCACAATGATCGGCAGGGAATCCCTAAGCCGTACCAATCCTCTGAATTCTCTTCCGATGAACCTGTCCCTCCAGCCATCGGTAGTGTCTGTAAATGAAGGCGGTACAGGCCTCGGGTATTCCAAGATGACGGTCCGCGGCTCCAAGGGATCGCAGATCAATGTGACTCTCAACGGCATCACTCTCAATGACGCAGAGTCGCAGGAAGTGTTCTGGGTCAATATCCCTGCGCTTTCCTCGATGATTTCCAGTGTCCAGCTCCAGCGCGGTCTGGGAACATCTGCAAACGGTGCCGGAGCCTTTGGCGCAAGCATCAATATGAGCACGGCTTCAGTGGGAGCAGATCCTTTCGCTACAGCGGAAATGTCTGCAGGTTCATACGGTACCTTCATCAGTACTTTCGCTGCAGGCACAGGACTGATGAAATCAGGACTTTACTTCAATGCCGCTTATTCCCGCGGACTTACCGACGGTTACATCCGCAATGCTTATGCGGATGTCCAGTCTGCAATTGCCGTATTGGGCTGGATGAATGAGCGTAACTCTCTCAGACTTACGTATCTGATGGGTGACCAGCATACGGGAATTACCTGGGAAGGAATCAGTCTCGAGCAGTATGAGGTGGATCGGAGATACAATCCCGCCGGAGAGTATTACGATCAGTTCGGAAATGTGCATTATTATGATAATGAGACAGATAACTATGCCCAGCATCACCTTCAGCTTAATTATACAAGATCGTTCACTGACCGTCTGACCTGGAGCACGACATTCAATTATACCCGCGGTGACGGATATTATGAAAATTACAAGGCCGGTAAATCTTTCTCCAAGTATCTTATGGATGCACCGGAGGGAGTCGAAGAAGGAGATTTCATAACACGTGAGGCTCTGGCCAATGATTATTACGTATTGAATTCAGATATCCGTTATTCTTCAAGACGTCTGAGTCTTACGGCTGGAGTGAATCTTTCCCGTTATGATGGTGACCACATTGGTAAGGTTCTGTGGAATAACGTCTTAGGTGATTCGTTTGACTATGATGCGCATGAATGGTACCTCAATAATGGTTTGAAGCAGGAGGCAAGTGCCTTTGTGCGTGGGGAAGTGCTCTGCTGTGAGGGACTTACTGCTTATGCAGACCTGCAGTACAGGGGAATATGGCTTGATATGTCCGGTCCTGAGGATGATGGCGTGCTGCTCGATCATAAGGATAATTGGCAGTTTTTCAACCCTCGTGCAGGATTGTCATACCGCTGGAGTCCATCTTCCCGTGTATATGCATCAGCCGCTCTGGGACATCGCGAGCCTGGAAGAAGTGATATCAAGGAGCTGATATTGGATGCAAACAAGTCTTTGTCAGCAGGGGTAGCTTCCAGAGGAGTGGATATCCGTCCGGAGAAGATGCTGGATATCGAAGCCGGATATGAATATTTCACAGAGAAATTGTCCCTTTCAGCCAATCTGTATATGATGGAATATTGGGACATGCTGCTCGAGACCGGTAAACTTACCGATGTGGGATATGCGGTGAAGGAGAATGTGCCACGCAGCTGGCGTCGCGGAGTAGAGCTTGCTGCCGCTTGGAAAGCTCTTTCGTGGCTTCAGATAGGAGGTAATATGACATTGTCTACTAATAAGATACGTGCCTACACTGCCTATTATGAAATGTATGACAACATGAATGACTGGAATTATCTTGGACAGCATCAGGTGAAGTTTGAGAATACCGATATTCTTATGTCTCCGTCGCTTGTGGGTATGGCGAATGTGACTTTCAGACCTTTTGTCCTCGCTGACAATTCATTGAATTCCGCTTATCTGTCCCTGAACGGAAAGTATGTAGGAAAACAGTATTATGACAATACCTCATCTTCCGATAGGGAGATTCCTGCGTATTTTGTGGCCGATCTGTCTGCCGGGTATGAGGTGCCGGTGAAGAAATCTTCTTCTCTGACATTCAGTTTCCATGTACAGAACCTGTTTAATAACATGTACTATGCGGATGCCTGGCTATGGAGGGCATATTTCCAGCAGGAAAACGCTTTCTATGCGGAAACGGGAATCTATCCGCAGGCTCCTGTGAATTTTATGTTGAAGGTTGCCTGGAGATTCTGAGTCTCTCATGGCGGTGTTTTTACTATACCGTCATGTGAGCTCCCGATCAATGAAGGCGCTATATAAACGATATGGTCTCATGACGGTAAGCGATTTTCACCGTTATGAGACCATATCATTTAACTGGCAATTGCAGAATTATGACAGAAGCTTGCTGCCGTTTCTGTCCAGAGCGACTTTGTGGAATCTGTATCCCAGGCGCTTAAGCTGAAGGGAAGCTCCTGTGCGGAACATGACCTTGACAGTGCGTGCGAAAATATGGAAAGCCTTTACTGTCTGATGCTCGATATGCTCGTGCTGGATGAATGTCGATGCTTTCTGAGCGCAGCAGAGCAGGATATTCATTATCTGCTTCGCATCCACTGAGTCAAGAGTGAGACCAAGGATGTTCTGAACGATGAATTCATCCATGTCATCGAATCCGCGTGGCCCGTGCAGGCTCTCGTACCTTGCACTGTGATGACGTCCCCAGTCCTGATCCCACCACTGTGCCACTGCCATTCCTGCATATCCGGCGCATGCGATAGCGAATTCCGGGTAACTGTTTACTTCTGGCAGGGCTTCAGCAATGTATTCCGGTGCCCATTCCTTCCACTTCTGATCGATATCCTCGGAACTGAGCAGTTCGCCGTCGAGCATGCCCAGGCTTGTACACATTCTGAGAATCTCTCTCTGCAGATTCTCCTCATAAGTTTCGTAATATTGTATATTTTCTTCCATAATCCAATTTTTAAATCCAGTAAAAAATCCCGCATCACTGCGGGATTTTTTGGTTAGTTAGTAGTGTAGTGTATTTCCCTATTGGGATGATTAATTATTAGTGGTTAGAAACGTCTAATGACATTAAATCGTTATGTCGAATGCAAATTTAGATATTAAATTGATATTTGCAAATAATTTTCAGTTTTATTCTTTTAAAAGATCCGGACGAAGCTGTTTTGTACGCTCGATTGCCTGTTCGTCCTGCCATTGTCTTATAAGTTTAGGATTTCCGCTGAGGAGGACTTCAGGTACTTTCCAGCCATTGAACTCTGCCGGACGGGTGTATACGGGAGGGGATACGAGGCCGTCCTGGAAACTGTCGCTGAGTGCAGATGTCTCGTCAGAGAGTGCGCCTGGGATAAGTCTGATTATGGAGTCGGCGAGGATGGCTGCCGGAAGCTCTCCACCGCTGAGCACATAGTCTCCGCATGAGATTTCTCTTGTTACAAGATGTTCTCTGATGCGATGGTCGATGCCTTTATAATGTCCGCAGAGGAGGATGATATTCTCTTTGAGAGAAAGTTCGTTGGAAATTCCCTGGTTCAGAATCTCACCGTCCGGGGACATGAAGATGACTTCGTCATAATCTCTTTCCGCCTTAAGCTCCTGTATCATATTGTATACCGGCTCCAGCATTATGACCATTCCGGCATCTCCGCCATAGCTGTAGTCATCTACCTGCTGGCGTGGTCCCTTTCCGTATTTCCTGAGATTGTGAATGTGTATTTCCACAAGCCCTTTCTTGATGGCGCGACCTACAATCGAGTGGCTGAGAGGACTTTCCAGAAGTTCCGGAACTACGGTTATGATGTCAATTCTCATAATAAATTCTTTATATCTGATGATTCGTTTTGCAAAAATAATATTTTGATGTGAGTTTTACTAAAAAAATGGTATATTTGCCACTTGTATGAATTTTAACTAAATAAACTCCATTATTATGAGTGACGTGATCATCCCTGATGTTGAAATCACATCAGATGTAGTATTGGCTGAGACTGTGGAAAATGCAGAGCCAGCTGTAAATTATTCAGAAAAGACACTTGTCGAGCTTATCAGACTTTTCGAAGAGCTTGTTCAGAACGAGGAAAGAATGAAGATGTCCAAGGAGGCAGAGGCTATCAAGTCGGCTTTCTACAAGAGACTTCAGAAGGAGAAGGCTGAGGCCGGACTCGTATCCGCAGATGCTGCTCCTGAGGCTGAGGAAACTGAGGAAGTGCAGGCACCTGTAGAAGATACCGTAAGCGAGAATCCTTTCGCTGAGGTGGAAAGAGGCTTCAAGGACCTTTATAATAAATATAAGAAGGAGCGTGCCGAATATAACAGGCAGCTCGAAAAGGAGCGTGAGGACAATCTTGCTGCAAAAGAGGCGGTAATCGCAGACCTCAAGGCGCTTCTTGAGAAGCAGGAGGATGTAAATGCGACATTCCCTGAGTTCCGTGAAATCCAGAACCGTTGGAGAGCTATCGGACCTGTTCCGGCTCAGAGTTACAGGAATATCAATGAAACATATCAGCTCTATGTAGAGCAGTTCTATGATATGGTGAAGATCAATCGCGAGCTTCGTGACCTCGACTTCAAGAAGAACCTTGAGGCAAAGGAGGAGTTCTGTGCATTTGCAGAGAAGCTTGCTGAGAATCCAAATGTAGTGGAGGCATTCCGCGAGTTGCAGAAACTCCATGAGCAGTGGAAGGAGTTCGGTCCGGTTGCAAAGGAGTACAGAGACCAGATCTGGGATCGTTTCAAGGCAGCTACAGCGGTAATCAATAAGAAATATCAGGCTTTCTTCGAGGGTATCAAGGAGCAGCAGGCAGAGAATCTTGTAAAGAAGACCGCGCTCTGTGAGAAGGTGGAGGAAATTGCAGAAAGAGAAGTGACAAACTCTAACGAGTGGAACGCTTTCTCAAAGGAGATCGAGGATATCCAGAAGGAGTGGAAGACAATCGGCTTCGCTTCAAAGAAGGAAAACCAGAAGATCTATGACCGTTTCCGTGCTGCATGTGACAAGTTCTATGCTCGCAAGCGTGATTTCTATTCAGAATATAAGGACAGCATCAACACTAACCTCGAGAGGAAGATTTCTCTCTGCGAGGCAGCTGAGGCTCTCAAGTCAAGCACAGAGTGGAAGAAGGCTACTGACCAGTTCATCAGTCTTCAGAAGCAGTGGAAGGAGATCGGAGCAGTTCCACGCAAGAAGTCAGAGCAGCTTTGGAAGAGATTCCGTGCGGCTTGTGATGAGTTCTTCGCTGAACGTGACAAGAATGCCAAGCCGGAGAATGATTTCTATGGTAACCTTAAGGCAAAGCAGCGTCTGATCGAGGAAATCAAGGCATATGAACTCAAGAATGATGAGTCAGATGCAGCAGCAATGCAGGATTTCCAGAGGAGGTGGCAGGAAATCGGTTTTGTGCCATTCAAGGAAAAGGACAATATCGCTCAGGCATACAAGGAGGCACTCAATGCCAAGTTCCCTCACAGCGGACGTGGTAACAACCGTCGTTCACGTGGTGGTAAACCTGCTCTCTCTGAGAAGGATAGACTCATTCAGAAATACCATCAGCTCGAGCAGGATATCGTGACTTATGAGAACAATATCGGATTCTTCTCAATGTCAAAGAATTCTGCACCGCTTGTAAAGCAGATGGAAGAGAGAATCGCTCAGTCTAAGGAGGAACTTAAAGCTCTCGCAGATCAGATCAGAGTCCTCACAGAAGCTGAAGAACAGGAATAATTATAATGGCGGTGGCCGATGAAGGTCACCGTCAGTTTGTGTAACAATAGTAATTGCAGATGAATAAGAGTAATTTGACAGGATTTGTCTTGATCTTTGCGATATTGATGGGTTTCTCATGGTATCAGTCAAGACAGCGAACAAAACAGTTAGAGGCACAATATCAGCTTGATTCCATTGCACGTGTAGAGCAGATGGCCGCGATGGCTATGGACTCAATGAAGAGAGCGCAGGGAATCGTGCCTGAGAATGAGGTCAATGTCAAGACAATGCCGGCATATAAGGACAGTCTTCTTACTGAGGCAAGACTTGCATCGGAGTCATTCTACAAGCTGGCTAATGATAAGGTGGAAATCGAGTTCACCACTCGTGGTGCTCAGCCATATTCGGTCAAGATCAATGACTATATGACCTATGACAGCACAGCCCTCTATCTTATCGAGAAGGGTGCAAGCCAGTATGGCATAAGCCTTTATGCAGGTGAGAACATCAATACAAAGGACTTTGTCTTCCAGGTGGCGGAGCATACTGATTCCACACTTGTGATGCAGCTTCCTTTTGCAGGTGGCGGATATATCCAGCAGAGATTCTTCCTTCCTGCAGACAGTTATATGATGCAGAACGAGCTGTCGCTTGTCAATATGGACGGAATCATTCCGCGCAATGTGTCAATGCTCGATATTGACTGGTCGGTAGTGGTACCACGCCTTGAGAAAGGTTACAAGAATGAGAAGCAGTATTCAAATCTCGACTACTATTTCACAGGTGACAAGAAGCCTGAGAACATGGGCCGCGGCCGTGACGGAAGCGAGCGTATTGATACCAAACTGAAGTGGTTTGCTTTCCAGCAGCAGTTCTTCTCGGCAATCATGACTGCTGACAATGAGTTTGCATCAGCTGATCTTTCCCTCAAGTTCTTCTCTGAGAGCGAGTACAAGAATGAAGATAAGCTTATGGCATGCTCAGCAAAGCTTCGCTCTGATTTCCAGGCAGGTTCGGACAATGTCACAATCCCATACGAATTCTATTTCGGTCCGAATGACTACCGTACTCTCAAGTCATATGACCAGAAGTATGAGAAGATCATTCCGCTTGGTGGATGGATGGTATCTTGGTTCAGCCGACTTGTGATCATTCCATGCTTTGACCTCCTTGGCAAGTTCATTCATAATTACGGACTTGTAATTCTTCTGATGACTATTCTCATCAAGTTCCTGATCTCTCCACTGACTATCAAGTCATACAAGTCATCTGCAAAGATGCAGGTAATCAAGCCGGAGATCGACAAGCTGAATGCTAAGTATCCGAATGAAAAGGATGCGATGAAGAAGCAGCAGGCTATGATGGAATTGTATCAGAAGGCCGGAATCAGCCCTATGGGTGGATGTCTGCCGATGCTTCTGCAGATGCCTATCCTTTTCGCTATGTTCCGATTCTTCCCTGCATCCATCGAGCTTCGTCAGCAGAAGTTCCTTTGGGCCGATGACCTCAGTGCATATGACTCGATCTGGGATTTCGGAGTGAACGTTCCGCTTCTTGGAGATCATCTTTCATTGTTCGCGCTTCTTATGGCCCTGACAATGTTCTTCTATTCGAAGATGACTGCATCTCAGATGTCTGATGATCCGAATATGGCAGGAATGAAGTTCATGAGCCTTTACCTTATGCCGATCATGATGTTCTTTATCTGTAACAATCTTTCGGCAGCGCTCAGCTACTACTACCTCCTTTCTAATATCATTACTATGGGTATGACTTGGTATATCCGTAAGTTTGTGGTGACAGAGGAGAAGGTCCGTGCGGATATGATGCTCAAGGCAAGCCAGCCGAAGAAGAAGTCGAAGTGGCAGCAGAGGCTTGAGGAAGCTCAGAGAATGCAGGAGCAGATGCAGAAACAGAATCGCAGATAATGATTAAAGAAACGATCAATAAATTGAAATCAGAACTGCCAGCAACTGTAAAGTTGGTGGCAGTTTCTAAATTCCACCCGTTTGAAGCGATTGAGCAGGCTTATGAGGCAGGGCAGAGGGCTTTCGGAGAGAGCCGTCCTCAGGAGCTTCTTGCAAAGGTGAAGAGACTTGAGGAAATCCGGTCAGAGAAGAATGATCCAGCCTATATGTCGGATATCGAGTGGCATTTCATCGGCCATCTCCAGACCAACAAGCTGAAGATGGTTCTTCCATATGCATCATTGATTCAGTCGGTGGATTCCGTAAGATTGTTGGATGCAATCGATAATTGGGGACGGACTAACAATAAAGTTTTAAATGTTCTGTTGGAGTGTTTTATATCCAGTGATGAAACTAAGCAGGGATTTTCCAGAGAGGAAGTTCTTGAGATTGTGTCCGGTGCGCGAGATTATGATCACATCCACATTGCCGGGGTCATGGGTATGGCTACCTATACTGACGACGAGAAAGTGATAAGGTCTGACTTCCAGCGTCTGAAAGAAATATCGGATGCGATGGGGGAGAGGATCGGTAAAGGCGTAGATGTCGATACGGATTGCAAGGAGATATCGATGGGAATGTCGGATGATTATCCGATTGCAATTGAAATGGGCTCCACAATGATCCGAGTGGGCTCGATGATATTCGGTGAAAGAAATTATTGATTTTTATTTACCTTTACGGAAGTATTCTGATTATCACTCCGTTTTTTTAGCAATAACGAACTTGAATTTTATAATTTATGAGGAGTTTGATTGCTTATTTGTCGAAACTCTTGCTTCCTCTTCTTGGAATAGGACTGGCTTCATGTGATGGAGGTGGTGGTGTGAAGCTTGAGTATGGATGTCCTTATGCAGATTTCCGTGCATCAGGAACTGTAATAGATCAAGATGGCAAGCCGATTCAGGGCGTAAGAGTTGTCCTTAAAGGAAGATTGAATCCGGAAATGGATATTCCGAGAGAGACTGATACCGTCTGGACTGATCGGTCAGGCTATTATCAATGTAATGGTGGAGTAAGATATCTTGATGATTCAAGAATTACATTTGAATTTCAGGATGTCGATGGGCCTGAGAATGGAGGAGAGTTTTCGAAAGTGGAAGTCGATGCCCCTATTGTCAAGGTCGAGGATGGTGAAGGATGGTATATGGGTAAGTTTGAGGCCTGTGCAGATGTGAAAATGTTCAAAAAAGAATAATCAATGTCTGGATTATCGATTAAACAGAGGATTGCACTGGAACTTCAGCGTCAACTGATTCTCGACAGTCAGGAAAAGCATCCGCTCAGGCAGCTTTTCTGGGAAAGTACTCTCAGGTGCAATATGAAATGCCGTCACTGTGGAAGCGACTGCAGGGTTTCTTCCCTTCATCCTGATATGCCTTTCGAAGATTTTGCCAAGGTACTTCGCCGTATCAAGGAAAAGTACGATTCCCATAAGATAATGGTCATCGTTACCGGAGGTGAGCCTCTTATGCGTAAAGATATAGAGCAGTGTGGCAGGGCAATCTATGATATGGAATTCCCATGGGGAATCGTCTCGAACGGACTTCTGATGACTCCTAAGAAGATAGATGGCCTTCTCAGGGCCGGACTGCATTCCGCAACCATTTCTCTGGATGGTTTTGAAGATGATCACGAGTGGATGCGTGGAGTCAAAGGCAGTTTCAGCAATGCTTCACAGGCAATCGCTATCCTTGCCAATGAGCCGACTATAAAATTCGATGTCGTGACCTGTGTCAATAACAGGAATTATGAGAAGTTGGGCGACTTAAAGGAGTATCTTATTTCCATAGGACTCAAATCCTGGCGTCTCTTTACTGTCTTTCCGGTAGGCAGGGCATCTCAGGATCCTGATCTTCAGCTGAGTAACGAGCGCTTCCGTGGACTGATGGAGTTTATAAAGGACACCAGAAAGGAGGGGAGGATCATGGCAAGCTATGGATGCGAGGGATTCCTTGGTGAGTATGAAGGACTTGTCAGAGACAATCTTTTCACCTGCCAGGCAGGACTCAGCGTAAGTTCTGTAATGATAGACGGTTCAATTTCGGCCTGTGCTAGTATCCGCAGCGATTTCTCGCAGGGAAATATATACAAGGATGATTTCATAGATGTATGGGAGAATCATTATCAGCCTTATCGTGACCGTTCATGGATGAAGAAGGGACAGTGTGCTGATTGCAAGTATTTCCGCTATTGTCAAGGCAATGGAATGCATCTGCGTGACGAGAACGGTGATCTTATCCTCTGTCATCTCAGCCGTCTCAAGTAAGTTATTGTCATTTCAACGATTATAGAAAGTGTGGAAATCTAATCCCGATTTATTATGAGAAACCTGATCGTCCGTTTCTGCCGTAAGGCATTGTCACTATTGGGCCTTGGTGGAGCAATTTCTGCCTGCGGCGTATTTATAGGTCCTGATATGTACGGAACACCCACTATGGAGTACAGAGTGTCAGGTAAGGTTACAGATTCCCAGACAGGAAATCCTATCCCAGGAATCGAGGTGGAATCGTTTCATTTTCTGAACGGACCGCAGAAAGTCCTTACATCTGACAATGGTGAATTTTATGTGGAAAGCTTGGAATTTCCGTCGGACGAAGTGATGTTGAAGTTCTCCGATATCGATGGCCCACTCAATGGCGAATATGAGTCGCTTGAATATAAGGTCAGACTTGAAAAAGTAAAGGACGGTTCAGGCGCTTGGGACGATGGAGATTATGCAGCGGAAAATGTTATTGTGGCGATGCAAAAGAAAACAGATGTGGAATAACCGCATCTGTTTTCTTTTGCATTATTTTAATTCTTCGATCATTGCCTTGGCCACAGCAGATGATGCTCCGGAGCCCCCGAGGGCGTTTCTGATCTCTGCATAGTCTGATAACATCTTTGTTCGGCGTTCCTGGTTTTCAATCAGTTGCCTGATCTCGGCCACAAGCGCATTGACATTGCAGTCATCCTGGATGAATTCCTTGAAAGCCAGGCGGTCGATGATAAGGTTGCCCAGGCTGATATATTTTATCTTTATTATCTTTTTAGCGATTCTGTAGGTTATCGGATTCGTGATGTATCCGACGACCTGAGGCGTACCCAGCAATGCGGTTTCGAGAGATGCTGTTCCTGAATTGATCACTCCTGCTTCTGCCTGTCTGATTATCGACTGGGTCTGTCCGAACAATACCTTTATATATTTTCTGTTTTCCTCAGACAGCCATGGCTCGTAATCCTTCATTGTTCTGGAAGGGGCCCCGGCAATCAGGAACTGGTACTCCGAATATCTTTCAAGGGAGTGCATTTTAGAAGCAAACTCACTCAGTACCGGCATCATTGTGCTGATTTCACCTTTGCGCGAGCCTGCTAACATTGCAATTATCGGTTTGTCTTCCAGATTGTTCCGAGTCAGGAAGGCCTCCCGACTTTCAGACATTGCAGCGGAACCGTCCACTGCGTCCACGAGAGGATTGCCCTTATAAATATAGTCGATTCCTTTTGCGTCGAAATATGGCTTTTCGAAAGGGAATACAATGAAGAGCTTATCTACATAAGCCTTCAGTTTCCTGATTCGTCCTTCGCGGGATGCCCATACTTTCGGGGCAATGTAGTAGAATACCTTGAAGCCGGCCTTGTGGGCGAATTCAGCTATCTTGAAATTGAAACCGGGATAGTCAATCAATATTACTACATCAGGGTTCCATGTCCGAATGTCCTTTTTACAGAAACTGACATTGCCCAGGAGCTTGCGGGCCTTCATCAGAACTTCAACGAAACCCATTACAGCCCCTTCCTTATAATGACGTACAAGTCCACTTGAAGCGGTGTGCAGGTCTGGGATAGTTTTCAAAACCGTGCTACCCCCCAGCCCGCAGGGATGGGAGGGGTCGTTTTGAAAACTATCCCAGACCGATTTCATCAGGTCACCGCCCCAGAATCTGATTTCCGCCTGAGGGTCTTCTGCATATATTCCCTTCATCAGATTGGATCCATGAAGATCCCCTGATGCTTCTCCTGCTATGATGTAGTATTTCATTTTCAGAATATGTTTTTCAGCCTTTCGACTTCCTGATAGTCAGTGCAGTCGACATTGTGAGCCACGATGCTGACATAGCCTTCCTTGACAAGCAGATGGTCTGCTTCAGGAGTATTGCGCGGATCGTCTTCGAAATCTCCCACCATCATATAAAGTTCTTCACCTTCTTCCAATACTGGATGTGAACTTTGGCCGAGAAGCTCCGGCGTGATTCCGTATTTTTCATAATGCTTCAGGTCCCATTCCTTGAATTCACGAACCCATCTGCCAAGTCCTTGATATCCAATGCGTACTCCCTTGATATCCTCTGCAGGTATATCCGGGAAATTTACATTGTAATATACTCCGTATTTTTGTGGCAGAGCGGACATGAGTTTCTTGAAGATCTCACCGAAATATGCGGCAACTCCGCTGAAATCAGCGTCAGGATGCAGTGTGTCCAATGAGACTCCTATGGCAGGGATACCGTTCAGAGCAGCCTCTTCTGCAGCTCCGAGAGTCCCGGAATAGCAGGATGCATTGGACGCGTTGGATCCGTGATTGATTCCGGATACGACGACGTCGGGATAATCGTTCAGAAACATTGTGTTAAGGCCGAATTTCACACAGCTTGCCGGGGTGGCGTCCACGTAGTGCCAGCCCTCTCCCAAGTCCTTGTGTGCTATCTGCTTGAAGCCCAGAGATACAGCCATTGACATGCCCGACTGGTGGGTCTTTGGAGCGATTACTGTGACTTCTCCGAACTCTTTCATTATCTCTGCAAGGACCTTTATTCCCTTTGCCTGATATCCGTCATCATTAGTTATTAGTATCCGCATTGTAATTCCGTTAAGATTTGGTTAATTTCTCAGCAAAGATAGCATTATATTCATAAATTTTTCTAAATTTGCATCGATTTAGTGGATAAGAGTTCACTATGATTGAAAGCTATTTAAAGTTTAACTTTATTTAAATAAATTTAAGACAATGATTAAAGTAGGTATTAACGGTTTCGGCCGTATCGGTCGTATGGTTTTCCGTGCGGCTGTTGAGAACTTCTCAAACGACATTCAGATCGTAGGTATCAATGACCTTCTCGAGCCAGAGTATCTTGCTTACATGCTTAAGTATGACTCTGTACACGGTCAGTTCAAGGGCGAAGTTGCTGTTGAAGAGGGTGCTCTCGTAGTAAACGGTAACAAGATCCGCCTTACAGCTGAGATGGATCCAGCTAACCTCAAGTGGGACGAGGTAGGTGCTGATGTAGTTGTTGAGTCAACTGGTCTCTTCCTTGAGGATGAGAAGGCTCGCAAGCACATCCAGGCTGGTGCAAAGAAGGTTATCATGTCTGCTCCTTCAAAGGACGCTACTCCAATGTTCGTTTACGGTGTTAACCACGAGACTTACGCTGGTCAGGACATCATCTCTAACGCATCTTGCACAACTAACTGTCTTGCTCCTATCGCTAAGGTTCTTAACGACAAGTTCGGTATCGTTAAGGGTCTCATGACTACAGTTCACGCTGCAACAGCTACTCAGAAGACTGTTGACGGTCCTTCACGCAAGGACTGGAGAGGTGGTCGCGGTATCCTCGAGAACATCATCCCTTCATCTACAGGTGCTGCTAAGGCAGTAGGTAAGGTTCTTCCTGTTCTCAACGGCAAGCTTACTGGTATGGCATTCCGCGTTCCTACTTCTGACGTTTCAGTTGTTGACCTTACAGTAGTACTCGAGAAGGAGGCTACAATGGCAGAGATCTGCGCTGCTATGAAGGAAGCTGCTAACGGCGAGCTCAAGGGTATCCTTGGCTACACTGAGGATGCAGTTGTTTCAACTGACTTCCGTGGTTGCGCTAACACTTCTATCTTCGACGCTAAGGCAGGTATCAGCCTTGACGCTAACTTCGCTAAGGTTGTTTCTTGGTATGACAACGAGTGGGGTTACTCAAACAAGGTTCTCGAGATGGCTCGCGTTATCGCGAAGTAATTTGATCCCGATCAGATTATAATAAGACCGCTCTCCTTCAGAAGGGGGGCGGTTCTTTTATAGCAGTGATTTCAGATATTCAGGAGAGCATACGTTCAGGTCTGTGTATCCCTCTACTCCATAGACGACGGCTTTGTCTGTGAACTGCCAGATATGCCATCTGTCCCATCTGGGTCTTTCTGTGCCGTAGTGAGCAACCCAGATAGGGTAGTTCTTCTTTATTTCATCGCTTAGAATGTTCTCTATGAATGAAGCAGATGAATATATTATAGGCTTTCGTCCATAATGTTCAGAAATTGTTTCAAGCCAATCCAATGCTCTGTCATTCAAGGTTTTGTGAGAGCAACCTTTGTGGATTGTCTCTATGTCCAGAACTGGAGGCAGATCGTCAGGGCTGATTTCTCCCACAGTATTGATGAAATGTCTGGCTTGGATCTTTCCGCTTTTGGAACTTAGGAAAAAATGGTATGCCCCTTTGGTAATATTCCTTTTTTCAGCTTCCTTCCAATGATGTCTGAATTTCTTGTCTTTCATGGAAGTTCCTTCTGTGGCCTTTATGAATACAAAGGATACCGGCTTGATATCTTTCGCTTTGATCTTGGACCTGACGGTACGCCGGGCTCCGTCACTAAGGACCATCAAAGAGTCCCATTGTATGTTTTCCTGATAGTGCGATATGTCGATCCCGTAGCAGTATGAACCTTTGGGAACGGTATCTCCTTTTTCCGGTGATGAATGATCGCAGAGATAAGGCCATATAGTCCAGATGCTTAGAACAAGCATAATTATGCATGTTACCCAGATGCTTACCTTTAGCTGTATCTTCTTTTTCCTTGCTCCTCGCCTTGAAGATTTTCGTTTCTTCCCTTTAGATGCCGGCTTGGGTTTTCCTGATCGCGTATTTTGTGTGTTTTTCGCCATAAGTATTGCAAAAATAAGGTATTTACCGCATTATTTGCTACTTTTGCGACCGATTTTAGTGGTTAGTGTATTATGAAGATTTTCAGACCGGGAGAAAGACCGTCTTGGGTCGTATCCCTAATTCCCTTTATTGTTCTTATAGCTGCTTTGGCATTGGTCATCATGGTGTTCGGTACCGGTGCTCTCGATGGCGGAAGTCAGGTGGCTCTTATGTTTGGAGCTGCTGTCGTTGTAGCTATATCATTGATATTCTATAAGATTCCCTGGAGTGTTTTCGAAAAGTCCATTCTGGATAATATCACAGCTGTAGGTACGTCCATTCTGATTCTTCTTCTTATTGGAGCAGTTTCCGGATCGTGGATGATCAGTGGAGTGGTCCCTACGATGATCTTTTATGGCATGAAAGTGATATATCCGGAGATATTCCTTTTTGCTACCTGTATCATATCTGCGCTGATCGCTGTGATGACAGGCAGTTCGTGGACGACAATCGCAACAGTAGGTGTAGCATTGGTCGGAATCGGAACAGCTCAAGGGTATGAACCAGGGTGGATTGCAGGTGCGATCATTTCCGGTGCATATTTCGGTGACAAGGTTTCACCATTGTCTGATACTACTGTTCTTGCATCTTCTACTGCAGGTACCCCTTTGTTCACTCATATCAGATTCATGATGGTCACTACAGTGCCGTCATTTCTGATAACCTTGGTTATCTTTCTGATAGTCAGTTTGATACATGAATCACCCAATGCTGCGCAGGTGGCTGATATATCCAATGACCTGAAGAACTCATTCAATATATCTCCGTGGCTTCTGCTGGTTCCGGTAATCACGGCGCTTTTGATTGTCAAGAAAGTTTCAGCAATTGTGACATTGTTCATTGCGGCTTTCATTGCCGGTATCACAGCATTGTTCTTCCAGCCTCATATTATTGGTGCGGTAGCTAATGAAGGAATGCCTGATCCTACTTCCGGGCTGTCATTCCTGGAAGGGTTCAAGGGATTGTTTATATCATATTATGGAAGCACAGCCATAGATACGGGAAATCTTGCATTGAATGATCTGGTGGCAACAAGGGGAATGACCGGAATGCTCGGTACTGTATTCCTCATCATTGCTGCCGGAACATTCGGAGGTACACTTGTCGGTAGCGGTATGCTTCAGAGCCTTACCGAAATGCTGACCAGGTTCATCAGACGCCGTGTTACAATGGTTGCTTCGACTGTGGGCACCGGAATCTTTGCCAATATGGTCACAGGTGACCAATATCTTTCAATTATCCTTACCAGCAGTCTGTATAAAGATCTGTATAAGAGCAGGGGATATGAAAACAAGCTTCTCAGTCGTTCGGTGGAGGACTCTGCTACAGTGGTTTCCGTATTGATTCCATGGAATTCATGCGGTATGACGCAGGCAACTGTCCTCAAAGTCGCTACTCTCGAGTATCTGCCATACTGTTTCTTCAATCTGTTGTCGCCTCTTATGTCGATTTTTATTGCAGCAATAGGCTACAAGATTGTTCGAAAATCCAAATAGTTTATTATTTTTGTGGAGCGAAATTTGGAATAAACCCAATAAATTTAATAATTATGAAAGATTTGAAAGGAACAAAGACTGAAGCTAACCTTCAGACTGCATTTGCGGGCGAGTCAATGGCGCGCAACAAGTATACATATTATGCTTCGAAGGCTAAGAAGGACGGATATGTTCAGATTGGAAAGCTTTTCGAAGAGACAGCTAACAATGAGAAGGAGCACGCTAAGATCTGGTTCAAGCTTCTCCATGGTGGTGAGATGCCTGATACTGCTGCCAATCTTCTTGATGCAGCTGAGGGTGAGAACTATGAGTGGACTGATATGTATGCAGGTTTTGCAGTAGAGGCTCGCGAGGAAGGATTTGAGGAGATTGCAGTGCTTTTCGAGAAGGTTGCTGCTATCGAGAAGATGCACGAGGAGCGTTATCGTCAGCTTCTTGCAAACGTTGAAGGCGGACTCGTTTTCTCACGTGACGAGGATATGATGTGGGAGTGCTCTAACTGCGGTCATATCGTGGTTGGCAAGAAAGCTCCAGAAATCTGCCCTGTATGCAAGCACGCAAAGAGCTACTTCATGATTCATCCGACTAACTATTAATAGTCTTGATATCAAATAAATCCGCCTGTAAGCAATGATGCTGCAGGCGGATTTTCTTTTATATCGGTTCTCTTACTTTTCTTTTCTGACTATTCTCAGTGAAAACAATGCTAAAAGGATATTGAAGAGGATGTAGCAGGTAAGTGACAGGAATACGATGTATGACCAATTGATCTTGAGAATCAATGTGGCAACAGTTACCGCAGCTACCATTATAAGGAAGTACAGTCTTACTCTGTTGTATGCTGATCCTTTCTTATATTTCAAAGAGAACATAGGAATTTCACTTATCATAAGAAGGGCAAGAACGACAGATGCTATCGGTATGAGCTGGGTGTCGTGAAGCATATTTGCAAATGACATCACTCCGTGGTCAGCGGCGTAGATGAGTGAGCCGCACCAAAGGGCGCAAGCCGGTGTCGCCAGACCGAGGAAATTCTCGCTTTGCCTCTCGTCGACATTGAACTTTGCAAGTCTGATTGCTGCGAAAATGCAGATTATCAGAGGGATATATGCCACAAAGCCTGTCACTCCGCCTTCTATCAGTCTTCTGTGGAACATCATTGCCGGAAGAAGTCCGAAACTGATGTTGTCAGCAAGCGAATCAAGTTCCTTTCCGACTGCAGAGTATGCTTTCAGAAGTCTTGCTGAGAAACCGTCGAAGAAATCGCAGACAGCGGCGGCAAGCATCAGATAGAACGCGATGTCCAGTGCACCGCGGAATGTGAAAATCACACCCAGAGCCCCGCAGAGGAGGTTCATGGATGTGATAGTGTTAGGTATATGCTTGAAAAGCTTCATAGCAGATTATTTGATGCCGAGCTTCTTTGCGATATGCTTTGGAAGAGCGTCCTTGTGGACTACGATATTGAGGGTCTTGTATCTTACGAATGCATCTGATGCATACCATACACCCTTGTATTTGCCTGTCTCACCCCATGAGTTCTTGACCATGAAGTACTGTGTGCCGTTCTGGTCCTTAGCTACACCGTAGATGTGCATTCCGTGGTCATCGGTAGTAGTCTTGCGGTCATAGCCTTCCTGACGCATCTCCTGAGTGATCTGCATCTCCTTAGGAAGCTCAGCCTTAACTTCCTGCTCCGGCTGATCGACTGCCTTTCCTACCCAGCGCTCCTGGTCAGAACCTGCAGCTACCTTCTTTTCCTGTACAGGCATTACTGCAAGTCCGTCGCGTGTGAAGCCCTTCTCGCTGACGTCTGATCCCCAAGCGATTGTATATCCCTTGTCGATCGCGTTGTACATTACTTCCATCATTTCATCCATAGGAAGGTTGTATGCAGAGTCCCATCTCCAGTTGTCACAAACCTCGATGATGAAAGGCTCGTAGAATGGATGGTGAGTGAAAGATGTGATGTTCACATAGTCATCATAGTTGATGCCGAGGTAATCTCTATATGATTCAGGAGTATATTCCACGCCGTTCACTGTGAATGTCTCCGGAGCCTCGCCGAAATATGCATCGAGGATACCGTCCAGACCGTTTACCCAAGCTGTTGTAAGCTTGCCGTTAGGATTGGTGCGTGCTGCGTTTACATAACCCTTGAGGACTGCGTCGAGCTCGCTCTGCTCAGGCATTTCTGTACCATAGTTGAATCCTGAATATACGTCCTGCGGGATGATACCGTGGTCATCAATTACATGAAGTACATCACCGAAAGAGCTGCCGGCAGCAAAGTTCAGGTGGCCGTCCACTCTTACATATTTTACAGCTCTGTCGTGGTATGATCTTCCCACTACGAACATTTCAGAAAGATCCACTTCCTGACCCTTGGTTCTGAGAATCTCCGACTCGATGAATGAGAGTGCGGAATAGCACCAGCATGTTCCTGAGCGGTACTGGTTCTTGATTGAAGTCACAGGATTCTCCTTGACTGTAGTGAATTCATACTCCGGACCCTTTGGAGCCTGAGCTGATGCCGAGATAGCGATGAGACCGCAAGCTGCAGCTGAAAGAATTGTTTTAATGTTCATAATATCAGTGTTTGAATTAAAATTCTTTACTTATCAGGCAAAGATAATAAAATAACTATATTTGCACAATATGGTGAACATACTTTATATACATGGAATGGGTGGAGGCGGGGATTCCCGCATCCCTGCTATTCTACGTGATGCCCTATATGGGAAAGGTGTCAATGTCGTCGTAAGAACCTATGATTTTGATCCGGAAACAGCATCTAAGCAAATCGGTACTTGGATGAATGAGCTTAAGCCTTCATTGGTCATAGGTGAATCCATGGGTGCTGTTCATGCGATCAGGATAAAGGGAGTGCCTCATATATTGATCTCGCCATCTCTCAATGCTCCTTTTGTCCTTGGCCGTCTATGCTGGTTGGCCTTGATACCAGGAGTTACCCATCTGCTTGACAGAATATACAAGCCCAGGGAAGGGGACAGACAGAAACTTCATTTCACATATGATGTTCTTAGAAAGTATGTCTGTCATGGAAAAGCGGCCTTTGCCAACTCCTCCCGTTCCGGGAATGATGACTTCTTCTTTGCCTTCTTTGGTACGAGAGACCATTATCGAAGAACTGGAATTGTAAGTGTAAGAACATGGAAAAAACACTTCGGGACCAGCTATATGATGTATTCAGGTACTCATTTTACAGAAGAAGAACATATTTTCGATAAGGTTCTGCCTCTTATCTATAAAGTGCTGGATATAAATTAATAGAACAAAAATGTTGATAGTGATAACATTTTTGTTCTATTGTTTTTGTCGCTTATTTGTCCGCGTTTTTGCTTAGATTGTCCTTCCCGGATAAGCTTTCAGACCTTCCTCAAGGATGTGAAGCGCCTTCTTCATCTCATCCACTTCGAGGACGTATGCTATACGTGCATGATTCTTTCCCTGACCCGGAGTCTTGTAGAATGAAGCAGCAGGAGTGACCATTGTGGTCTCGTTGTTGATCCTGAAGCTTTCGAGCATCCACTTTGCGAATGATTCGGTATCATCAACAGGCAGCTCGGCGATTGTATAGAATGCTCCCATCGGAAGCGGAGTGAATACGCCTTCAATCTTATTGAGACCCTCGATCATAAAGTCTCTTCTCTTGATGTATTCTTCTTTTACTGCGTCGAAATATTCGTCCGGTGTGTCGAGTGCGCCGATTGACGCTATCTGACCGAGAACTGGAGGACAGAGGCGTGCCTGGGCGAACTTCATTGCTGCTCCCATGACATCCTTATTGTGTGATACGATGCATCCTACACGGGCTCCACAGAGATTGTATCTCTTTGATACGGAGTCAATGAGTACGACGTTCTGCTCCAGTCCGGGGATGTTCATTGCAGAGAAATGAGGTTCGTCGGTGTAGCAGAACTCTCGGTACACCTCATCGGAAAGAAGGAAGAGGTCGTGCTTGCGGGCAATTTCTCCGAGCGCGAGCATGCTTTCCTTAGAGTACTGCGTGCCGGTCGGATTACCAGGGTTGCAGACGAGGATAGCTTTTGTCTTATCTGTGATTGCTTTTTCAAACTCCTCGATAGGAGGGATCTGGAAACCGTTTCTGATATCTGTAGGTATAGCCTTGAGAGTCAGGCCGTTCATGAATGCGAATGTGTTGTAGTTTGTGTAGAACGGCTCCAGAACGATGACCTCATCACCTGGATTACATGTTATTTCAAGTGCGAGATTCACACTTTCGCTGCCGGCTACAGTCACGATAAGCTCGTCCACTGAAATATCGATGCCTATTTTCCTATAGTATTTCTCTACAAGACCTTTGCGGAGCTCCATAAGTCCGGCTGAGTGTGAATAAGATACATTTTCCTGAGAATAGTTTCTTACTGCATCAAGAGCACAGATTGGAGACTTGATGTCCGGCTGTCCGAGATTGAGATGGTATACTTTTGTGCCCTGCTTTTTTGCTGCGTCTGCAAATGGAACAAGTTTTCTGATAGCTGATGCAGGCATCTGCACTGCCTTTTCTGAGATTTTAGCCATATTTATATTTCTTCTTTTCGGGGTGCAAAGATAAGTATTTTTAAAGAACTCTCAATTGATTTTATTATCTTTGCAGTTTGTATTGTAAAGAAGTATTATGGCGACATTCAGACAAAGAGCTTTAGGTGAAGCTGCAATGCACAGTGGCAGTCGTTTTTATGCAGAGGACGGCCCTGTCTCAAGGTATTTCGGATGCAATGTCCTTGATCTGGACAAGATGAGGGGATATATGTCACAACAGGCATATGAGGCTGTTCTTGCATCTGCAAAATTCGGTGCAAAGCTGGACAGAAGTGTTTCCAATGAGATCGCTTCCGGAATGAAGGCATGGGCAATTGAGATGGGTGCTACTCATTATACGCATCTGTTCCAGCCTCTTACAGATTCTACGGCTGAGAAGCACGAGGCCTTCATATCGGTAAAGGACGGCAAGGCTTTTGAGAAATTCAACGGCAGTGCCCTTGTGCAGCAGGAACCCGATGCTTCAAGCTTCCCTAACGGAGGTCTGCGCAATACTTTCGAGGCGCGAGGATATTCGGCCTGGGATCCTTCTTCTCCTGTGTTCATAATGGACGGAACTCTTTGTATTCCATCGGTTTTCGTTTCTTATACAGGTGAAGCTCTTGATACCAAGGCACCTAATCTGAAGTCACTCCATGCTTTAAGTGAGGCTGCAGTGGCTGTGGCCAATCTTTTTGATGAAAATATCCGGTCTGTCAAGGTAAATCTTGGAGTCGAGCAGGAGTATTTCCTCGTGGATGAATCACTTTACAATGCCCGCCCTGACCTGATGATGACAGGCAGGACCGTAATCGGCCATACTTCTGCCAAGGACCAGCAGCTTGAAGACCATTATTTTGGAGCTATTCCATCTCGCGTAAGCTCGTTTATGAAGGATTTCGAGACCGAGGCATATAAATTGGGCATTCTTCTTCAGACAAGACATAATGAGGTGGCTCCCAACCAGTTCGAATGTGCTCCGGTATTCTGTGAGGCAACAAAGGCTATCGACCAGAATATGATGCTGATGATCATTATGCAGAAAGTCGCTGAAAAGCATCATCTCAAGGTAATCTTCCACGAGAAGCCTTTCGATGGTGTGAACGGCTCAGGAAAGCATTGCAACTGGTCTATTACCACTGATACGGGGGTGAATCTGCTTTCTCCTGGCAAGACTCCTACCAAGAACCTTCAGTTCCTTTCGTTCTATGCTTCTGTATTAAGGGCTGTTCACAGACATCATCTTCTTTTGATGGCATCGGTGGCAACGCTCAGCAATTCATATCGTCTGGGTGGTAACGAAGCACCTCCTGCAGTTATGTCAGTGTTCTCCGGCTCAACTCTTTACGGGGTTTTCCAGGCCATCATGAACATGAAGGATGTAAAGGAGTCTGTGGAGTCGAAGCAGGAGTCGATCAAGATCGTGAATTCTATTCCTGAGATTTTTCCGGACAATACTGACCGTAACAGAACTTCTCCGTTTGCATTTACCGGTAACCGCTTCGAGTTCCGTGCAGTAGGTTCTTCGCAGAATGTTGCTACAGCAGTATGTGTAGTGAATTCCATTGTCGCTGAGAGCCTTAGGGAATTCCGTGCTTATGTGGATGCACTTGAGGCAGCCGGGGAAGAGCGTTCTTCTGCTGTACTTGCAGTGGTACGTCGTTTCATAACAGAGTCCAAGGATATCATGTTCGAAGGAAACGGTTACAGCAAGGAATGGGAGGAAGAAGCAAGGGCTCGCGGACTTAGAGCGGTTGAGAATGTCCCGGATTCATATGAGGTGTTCAATGAACCGGCTACGGTGGAAATGTTCGATAAGGTAGGGGTGCTTGCTCCGAATGAGGTTCAGGCGCGTTTCGAGATATTGAACGAAACTTATGTGAAGAAACTTCAGATCGAGGCGCGTATTATCGGTGATATGTGTCTCAGCCAGGTCATCCCGGCAGCTGTACGATACAAGAATGTGCTGATCGAGAATGTCAAGGGACTTAAGAAGATATTCGGTGATGATTATCTGAGTTACTGTACATCTGAAATGGATGCTTTGAAGGCGATATCAAAGTATATTAACAATATGTCGGCAGATATTGAACTCCTGGTGGAAGCAAGGAAAAAGGCCAACAGAATCGAGAATCTCGCTCAGAGAGCGAAGGTGTATTCGCGTGAAGTCAAGGACATGATGGAGAGGGTCAGAGAGAGTGCTGACAACCTGGAAATGCTCATCGACAATGAGATGTGGCCGTTGCCGAAGTATAGAGAGTTGTTGTTCTTTTAACGATTGACTCTCAGTGAATTATTTGTGATTATGTATATTGAAAGTATAACTCCCGAATTATTGGACAAGCTGGAATATGCTTCATTCCCGGGAAAGATTTTCGTAATAGACAGCGTCGGCGCCGAGTTCAATCGGGCCATAGCATATCTGCGGTCTCAGAAGGTTATCGGATTCGATACCGAGACGCGTCCATGCTTCGGACCTAATCAGCCGCGTTATGGAGTAGCCTTGCTTCAGCTTTCCGGTCCTGAGAAGGCCTATCTGTTCAGGATCAAGAATATGGGAATGCATAGACGTCTGTGCAATCTTTTGGCTGACAAAAGGATAATAAAGGTTGGAGCTGCTATACATGATGATATCCGCGGACTTCAGAAACTCAGAGAGTTCGAGCCGGGGTCATTTGTGGACCTGCAGAAAATTGTATGGGAATATGGCATTAAAGATAAAAGTGTCAAGAAGATGACTGCCATAATCCTTGGTTTCCGTATTTCCAAGACTCAGCAGCTTTCCAATTGGGAGGCAGAGGCGTTGTCAGAGTCTCAGTGCAAATATGCGGCGACTGATGCGTGGGTATGTCGTGAGATGTATCTGAAACTTATGAAGTCAGAGAAGAATCCTCTAATTATTGAAGAAAAGGTATGATCAAGATTATATTGAAAAAGGGCAGGGAAGAGTCTCTGCGAAGATTCCATCCATGGGTTTTTTCCGGTGCCATAGCTGAGGTTCAGGGTAATCCTTCGGAAGGTGATATTGTGTCAGTATATGCTTCTGACGGATCGTTCATGGCATATGGACACTACCAGATCGGTTCTATTGCAGTGCGCGTGCTTAGCTTTGATGATAGTGCTTTACGCCCTGATTATTGGGAGGTTATGCTTTCGAAGGCCCTTGCCGTAAGAGTGGGCTGCGGTCTTCATGGAGCTGCCGAGACTGACTGTTACAGACTTGTTCACGGAGAAGGTGACAATCTTCCGGGACTTATAATCGACTATTATGGTGGTGTCTGTGTGATGCAGGCACATTCTGTAGGAATGTTCCGTGCCAAGAAGCAGATCACTGAAGGTCTGAAGAAAGTATATGGCGATAATCTGAAGGCTGTATATGATAAGAGCTCCGGAACAGCCCCGTTCAAGGCTGGTCTTGAACTTGTGGACGGCTATATGTACAAGAAGGAAGGTTTTTCGGATGACGAGCAGGTCGTATTGGAAAACGGTCACAAGTTCATTGTGAACTGGACCGAGGGACAGAAGACAGGTTTCTTCCTTGATCAGAGAGAGAACAGGGCATTGGTGGGAAGCCTTTCCAAAGGTCGTAACGTATTGAACCTCTTCTGTTATACTGGTGGTTTCTCAATCTATGCTTTAGCTTCTGGGGCACTTCATGTAGACTCTGTGGACAGTTCTAAGAAGGCCATGATGATGGTGGATAGGAATGTGGCTTTGAACGGTTTCGATCCGTCTCTTCACACAAGTCTGTGCTGTGATGCAATCGATTATCTTAAGAATGTTCCGGAAGGAAAATATGATCTTATGATTGTGGATCCGCCTGCGTTTGCAAAGCACAGGGGCTCGCTCAAGAATGCGTTGAGAGCTTATCAGAGACTGAACGCGGCTGCTATCTCCAAGGTGGCTCCCGGTGGATTTGTGTTTACTTACAGTTGTTCGCAGGTGGTAGATAAGGAAGCCTTTGCTTTGGCTGTTTTCTCTGCAGCAGCTCAGGCGGGAAGAAGCGTAAGGATACTTGATCGTCTGAACCAGCCTTGTGACCATTCTGTAAATATTTATCATCCGGAGGGAGAATATCTCAAGGGACTTCTCCTGTATGTAGAATAATCGTATGCAAAATAATTTCATAAAGATTGCAGTGTGTATTATCACTGCAATTGTTTCTTTTTCTGTATCCGCATCTGAGAGGGAGTGGAAAGATGCTCCCGGAGGATTGCCGTATTATAAATATACGGGCTCGCAGAGTGAGGATGCTGCTTTCCTGCTTGGAAATCCGCGTATTAAAGTCAGAACACACCAGAATGGCATATATGAATTGATTTCCGGCGATCGCTGCTGGGGCTGTTTCAACGCTGATCCGGCAAGACCGGATTATGGAAAGAACCGTGCTACTGCCTATGTGGGAAGGAAGAAGTTCGAATTGGTCGGTCCTGGATCTCTGGCCACTCAGTCTGGCAAGTGTGAGGTGTATTCCGGAGCCGGATTCGCCCGGTATGATTATGACCTTGGAAATGGGATCAAATGCTCCAGAATGATTTCAGTAATGCCATCCAAGAATCCTCAGGAAGCAGTTCCTGTATTTCTTGTTACTTTGACCTTTGAAAATCAGGGCACATCTGCCAGGAACATTTCATATGAAGAGGCTATCTCTCCCTATTACGTACAGTCTGCGCACCGCCTTACTCCGGAAGCAGAGCGCCCTATTCAATACAATATAAGTACAGAAATCAGTTTCAGGTGTATAAAGGCTGATTTTGGCGTTGTTCCTCAGGGTTTTGTCTCACTTGCTATACCTCAGCACAGGGCAAAGGATGAGTTTGATCCTCACTCGATCTTCATTTATTGTGACAACGCGTTCCTCGTAGTCAATGAGGGAGAGCTCAAAGCTTCAATCGACGATTTCAGGCTACGTCCGCGCAGGAAACATACGTTTCATGTAGTGGTGGGATTTTCAGGAGAATCCAACAGAAAAACTGCTGAAGCTTTCATACTCAAGGCTGAAGACGGTCGTGCAGGGGCGTTCTCCTCAATGTGGAAAAAGCATATTCCTGATTTTTCATCTGAAAAAAACACGCAGATAAGGAACGAACTTTATAGATGTGCATATTCTGCTGAGGCATTGACTGTTTACAGCGATTATTTCAAGGAAACATTCATCCCTGGCAAGATTAGTAATGCCATCAGATACGGTGAAAATACCTCCAACCGCGAGCACATAAATGCCGCTTTGCAGGCGTGTTATACAGACCCTTCCCTCGCTAAGTCCATCATCCGGTATGTCATGAAACAGACATCTTTCGACGGGATGATTCCTGACGCTAATAAAGGTTATGGTTATATACCGTCTGATCAATATACCCATAATCTTGTTCAGCTTGAAGTCTTGAATGCAATAACTGAATATCTGAGACTTACTGGAGATTATGCTTTTCTGGATGAGTGGATCGAAGCATATCCTCTTGAAAGGGGAGAGGTTAGGTCTGTAATGTCAGTTATCGAAAGTTATTTCATGTACCTTAGCGAAAGAACTTATGTGTCTGCATCAATGTCATCAATGCAGGCTGCCATTCTGCCTGAGTTTTTGAATCAGATAGAATTGTACGGCAAATCGTCAGCTGAATTCCTGACTGCCCTGCGTTCATATACAGAAAAGTCCCTGGATCATTTTACTGCAAGGACAGACTACAGATTATCCGATCTTCAATATCTCCTTAAGGCGCAATCCTTGACCTCTTCGAAAAAACGTGATATATTGGATGATGCCATTGATGAAGGAATTGTCGACATGACATCACTTCCAGGCATAGCTACTTTTGATACCATAGAAGCAAAGTCGATATTCCGTACTTTGATTCTGCAAAATAAGGATGCCAAGGCTGAAGATAGAGAGGATTTATGGACTATCTACAGTTATTTCCGAATTAAAGAATAAAAAAGCAAAATAAATTTTGCAAATACCGCAAAAGTCCCTATATTTGCAATCCCAATACGGAAATGGTGCTTTGGCCGAGCGGTTAGGCACAGGTCTGCAAAACCTGCTACAGCGGTTCGATTCCGCTAGGCACCTCAAAAATGCCTCTCAGATAGCTGAGAGGCATTTTACATTTTCTGATTCTCCTGAATCTATCTGGGGCTCTATGATTTATCTGACCCTACTTGATCTCATCATCAAACTCTTCCACCTTGATGCTGTCCACGTCAATGAACCAATCATACAGCTTCTGTAAAGCCTTATCCTTTACTGAAGGGGTTATGTTGGCGTGGATGGTTTTCAGGCATGCAATAAGTGCAGTGATGTCATCGGCAAACCCTATGGCCGGTAAAATATCCGGAATCAGATCGGCCGGCAGAATGAAATAGCCTAAGGTTCCTATTATGATACTTTTATGTTTCCATGGAGTATTTTCATCCATGAGCACATAATATAGCAGAAGGACGTAGTAAATCGCCTTCATTCCAGCCTTCTTGCAAACTTTTTTAATCTTCTCAAACAGTCCGGATTCAGAATAATGCTCTTGATATTGTTCGATGTCCTGAGGGGTTTTGTTGTCTTCCATAATGGTAAGTTTCATCTCTTACTTCTTTCCTTCGCGCCTCAAGCGCTCACGCATATCTGTAGCGATGGTGAAGAATGCATCTCCACTCGAGTTAAGTGCAGTCTCTACGGAATCCTGAACCACCCCGATGATGAATCCCACGGCTACCACCTGCATTGCCACATCATTGCTGATGCCGAAGAGAGAACATGCCATAGGAATGAGCAGAAGCGAACCTCCTGCCACTCCTGATGCGCCGCAAGCTCCAAATGTAGCGACTATACTGAGCAACAGGGCACTGCCCAACGACGGAACGATACCCATGGTGTGACAGGTGGCGAGAGTCATCACTGTAATGGTTACAGCTGCTCCGTCCATATTGATGGTACTGCCAAGAGGAATACTTACCGAATAAAAGTCTTCATCGACACCCATACGCTTGCAAAGATTCATATTGACAGGAATATTGGCAGCCGAGGAGCGTGTAAAGAATGCACTTACGGCACTTTCCTTCAGACATTCCCACAATAACGGGTACGAATTGCGACGAAGCAGGAATGCCACAATCATAGGGTTCAGTACAAGCGATACCAACATCATGCATCCCACAAGGAGAAGCAGTAATTTTCCGTATGTAGTAAAGATTTCCAGACCACTCTGAGACACGGTAGTGTATACAAGACCAAGGATGCCGAACGGTGCACACTGGATGATCCATGCTACCACCTTTGATACGGCATCTGCCCAATGGCGCAGACTGCTTATGGTCTGTTCACTTGCTACAGCCTTGAGTGCCAGTCCAAGAACCACTGCCCAGAAAAGAATGCTCAGGTACTTTCCTTCAGCAACAGCAGTAACAGGGTTGCTCATCACCTCACGTACGATGTTGCGGAATACATCGCCCAATGCTCCAGGTGCATTACCGGAAGCAACCGATACGTCCGCCAATGCTATTTTGACTGGGAACAGGAAACTGCCGATAACAGCAATCACTGCAGCCATCAATGTGGTGAGCATATATAGTGCTATGATTGTGCGGAAGCGGCTGCCAAGTCCTGCACGAGCGGTTGCTACAGAAGAGGTGACAAGCACGGCAACAAGTACTGGTGCGATTGCTTTAAGTGCACTGACAAACAGGTCACCCAGCATTGATATGACTCCAATCCCAGGAAGTGTAAGTGCCAATACGGAACCGATTATAATACCGGCTAAAATACGCAGCATCAAGTTGGTCTGCTGCCATCTGTCAAGAGCGGATTTTATGATACCCATACCTTTTAATGAAGAAAGCCTCTCGAATGAGAGGCTTATTATTTCACTTATGATTACTATCCGAGAGTATAGCCTTCCCTATAAATATATTTCACAAGTCTGTGATTCATAAGCTCATCGTCATTGACGAATACCTGCTTGTCAGGATCCCACTCGATTGCATGCTTTACTTCATTTGCGATGTTTCCCAGCGTGCAGGCTGTGCAGGTGCTGTGACCGTATTCGACAGGACAGTTCGGATCCTTGCGTGATCTCATGCTGTCGATGAATGTCTGGTAGTGTACCGGAGCCTCTTCATATTCGCCTGAGCTGTTTTCTCTTACGAACATAAGTTCCGGTGAAGATGCGTGGTATTGTGATCTTGTCACTTCGATCCAGCCGTTCTCGCCCTCGAAACGTACACCGTTCTCCTGGGAAACAGGAAGTGGTTCCTCTGTCATGACAACGCCGTTGTCGTAGATCCATGTGATGTATTCAGCACCCTCGACTCCTGCAGGAATGACCTTTACCGGGCCTCTGCCGTCCATTCCGATAGCCCACTGAGCGATATCGATCATATGTGCACCCCAGTCTGTAGTAAAACCACCACCAGTTTCACGATACCATCTCCATGCTCCCCAGCAGTGCTCGTCTTTTCGTGGGTTGAGAGATATAGGCGGATTCATGTCGTCATTGTAGTGGACATAAAGAGGGAGAGGGCCGAGCCATTTGTCCCAGTCAAGACCTTCAGGGATTCTTGTACGAGGAAGGTCATATGGGGTAGGAGGAGCACCGAATTTTGCCTTGATCTTAAGTATCTTGCCGAGTTTGCCTTCCTGGACCATCTTCACAGCATGCTGGAATGCAGGATCGGAACGCTGCTGGCTTCCTACCTGAAGGATACGATTGTTGTTTCTTACAGCCTTCACAAGTTCCTGGCCTTCGAATATTGTCAATGTGAGCGGCTTCTCGAGATATACATCCTTTCCGGCATTCAGGGCTGCAATGGCTATTGCTGCGTGCCAATGGTCCGGTGTGGCGATTATCACAGCATGGATATCCGGATCTGCAATTAGGCTTTCGTATGAGTCATAGATCTTTATGTCAGACTCCATGCCCATTTCTTTGTAGATGGCGCCGATATCGTTTGCATAACGTGTGCATTTGTCTGCGTAAACATCAGCACATCCTACGATTTTTACATTTTTGATTTTTGTGAATCCTCTCGAGACTGAAAGTGCCTGACGTCCGAGTCCGATCGCTCCGACATTGATAGTGTCGCCGAACGGATTGGTCTTCAGATTTGATTTCTTGCTGTCTTTTCCTGCTTGGTTCGCGCAACTGCCGAGTACGAGAGTACCGGCAAGACCAAGGGCAGATGTCTTGAGGAATCCTCTTCTGCTAAGTGCCATAGTATATCAGTTTTAGTGGTTGTTCTTGTTTTGCTGTGTGCAACATGCAAACTCTTACAAAATTATGCATTTATATATTATTTGCAAAGATTTGCGTGTATTTTATAAATTCCTTGTATCTTTACTGCAATAATTCATCTAATTAGTTAAAGACTATGAAAATTACTAAGATTTTTACTGTAGCTCTTGCAGTGGTGGCAGCAGTGTCGTGCGCACCAAAGAAAACAGCAACTGAGGAACTTCCGGTTGCACTTCAGCTTTATAGTGTCAGAGGAGACCTTCAGGAGGATTTCCTTGGAACATTGTGCAAGGTAAGCGAGATCGGTTACGACGGTGTCGAATTTGCAGGCCTCTATGGTTATGAACCGGCGCAGATAAAGCATTGGTGTGATTCATTGGGACTTGTTCCGGTTTCTGCTCATGTTCCATTGGCAGAGATGCTTGCTGATATTGATAAGGTGATCGCTGATTACAAGGCTATAGGATGTGAGTATATTGTCGTTCCATATGTAACAGAAGAACGCCGTCCGGGTGGTGAACTCTTTATGCAGATGATTGAAGAGATCCGTGCTATCGGTCAGAAGGCCAAGGAAGCTGGTCTTGTTCTTCTTTATCACAATCACGATTTTGAATTCGCGAAACTTGAAAACGGTCAGTGCGGTCTTGACTATCTGTATGAAAATGTACCGGCAGACCTTCTCCAGACAGAGCTTGACCAGTGCTGGCTGAAGTATGCAGGATATGATCCTGTCGAGTATCTCCAGAAATATTCAGGACGTTCGCCAGTGGTTCATCTCAAGGACTTTTATGTACAGGGAGAGCAGGAGGGTGATCCGTACGCTCTTATCGGTCTTGATGAAGGTGAGAAAAAGGCTAATACTGCTTTTGAATTCCGTCCTCTAGGACATGGACTTCAGGATGTTCCTTCAATCATTGCAGCAGCTGAGGCAGCAGGTAGCAAGTGGCTCGTTGTAGAACAGGATAACCCAAGTATGGGCAAGACTCCTTTCGAGTCAGTTCAGATGAGTATGGAGTATCTTGATTCTTTGAAATAATCTCAATTGATACATGAAGCAGTCAGAACCGCATGGGGGCTCTGGCTGCTTTTTTGTATATGAAACTTCATCCTGATAAAGGAAAATCATTATGAATTTCATATATTTGTTCTCGAACCTGTATTCTGCAGTAGTTTGACAATGAGCTTAAATACTGACTGTTATGAAGAAGATAACTGCGCTTTGTACATTCCTGCTTTTGACATTGACTTCATATTCGCAAATCTCTCCGATTGGCGGTAAATGGTGGGGAATCCTTGACGTCGGAGGCCGAAAATTGACCATTGGCTTTGATATCAATGCCAATGAAGGTCAAGGCTTTATGGAAGTAAAGGAACAAGGTGCTAAAGGGATTCCAATGGATGTAAGGAAGGTTACGGCTGATAGCTTGGATATTTCAATTTCGTCAATCGGCGCAAGTTATTCCGGAATACGGGTGGCACAGGATAAGATCGACGGTACGTTCACCCAAAGCGGGATGAAATTCGCCTTGTCTCTTCAGCCGGGAGAGATTCCGGTCAATCGTCCTCAAACTCCACAGCCTCCTTATCCTTATCTTACAGAAGAAGTTACATTCGGGAATACGGCAGAAGACGTGACGTTGAGCGGTACCTTGACCTATCCTATGATGCATTTCAGATATCCTGCCGGAACTATTCCGGTGGTGCTGATGGTGACAGGCAGCGGACAACAGAATCGTGATGAGGAAGTGTTTGATCATAAGCCTTTTGCGGTTATTGCCCATCATCTTGCCGTCAACGGAATCGCCTCATTGAGGTATGATGACAGGGGAGTTGGAAAATCGACTGGTTCCCTCGAGAGGCTTACCACTCAGAACAATAGGAATGATGCTGCCGCTGGTATAGCGTATCTGCGAAGTCTGGGGAAATTCGGCAAGATCGGAGTGCTCGGTCATAGCGAAGGCGGTACGATTGCCTTTATGCTGGGGGCTGACAATGCGGTGGATTTCCTTGTTTCATTGGCCGGATCTGCAGCGAAAGGCATTGATGTGATCATCGGACAAAATGCCGCTGCTCTCAAGCTCAGCGGCTTTTCGGATGCTGTCATAACTCAATATTGCAGGGCTCTGGAAGTGGTTCATATGGATAGGATCAATGGTGTAACAATTGAAGATTCAGTGGCTTACGTGGATGCTGTCTGTTCGGGTAATGATATTGTCCTGCCGGTATCTCTTAAGTCAAATCTCGAATCGGTGGTTGCTTCCGCTAATGATTGGTTTACATATTTTCTTGGTCATGACCCGTCAGAGGACATCAAGAAGATAACCTGCCCGGTATTCGCTCTGAACGGCACTCTCGATATGCAGGTCATCTGTAAGGACAATATTCCTGTAATCCGTGAGAGTCTTCCTGAGAATCCGTCAAGTCAGATAAAGGAATACGAGTCTCTGAATCATCTTTTCCAGCATTGTACAATACAGAATTGTCTGCTTTATGGTACAATAGAGGAAACGATTTCCGAAGAGGTCCTTGAAGATATTTCCGCCTGGATAAATTCCATAAAGTAATCCGGTATTCGGACAAATTCACTATATTCGTGTCAAATTATTGTTAAAATGGATTATCAGCAGATTTTAGAGGATATATATAAGGAGATTCTTCCGTATGCAGGAAAAGGAAGTCAGGCGGATTATATTCCTGCTTTGGCTAAAGTAAATCCGGATCAGTTCGGAATGTGCCTTGAAACGGTTTCCGGTGAAGCATATTCTTTCATGCAGTCGGATACCAGATTTTCCATCCAGAGTATCACAAAGGTTTTCGCACTAGCTATGTGTCTGTCACTCAAGGGAGAGGATATGTGGAAACGTGTGGGCAAAGAGCCGTCTGGTACGGCTTTCAACTCTCTGGTTCAGCTGGAAGTGGAGAAGGGAATCCCAAGAAATCCTTTCATCAATGCCGGTGCAATCGTAGTGGCTGATATTCTTTTATCGGAGCTGGAGGATGCCGAGGGGGAATTTATCGGTTTTGTCAGAGCGCTGTGCGGCAATGATGAAATCGATTATAATGAAGAAGTAGCCCAATCTGAAAGACAATGCGGCTATCTCAATGCTGCAATAGCCAATCTCCTAAAATATCATGGTACAATTGCTAATGACATCGAGCGTGTTCTGATGTTCTATTTCAGGATGTGTTCTGTGGAGATGAGTTGTCGTGAACTTGCCAGTGCATTCATGGCGTTTACAAATCGTCAGCCATTCGATTATGCAGGATACAAGCTTTCCACTTCGAGAATCAAGAGACTTAATGCTGTGATGCAGACCTGCGGCTTCTATGATGAGGCCGGCGAGTTCTCTTATCTTGTCGGTCTGCCTGGTAAGAGTGGGGTAGGAGGTGGCATAGTTGCCATATACCCAATGCGTTACTCTGTGGCGGTATGGAGTCCGAGACTCAATTCCAAGGGCAATTCCATTATGGGTATGAAAGCTCTTGAACTGCTGACAACTGCAACTCAGGAATCTATATTTTAGTTCGTCGGGAATTTTGTAAGGTAACAATCGTTAATTAAATTGCTTTAATAATTTGCATTCTGTAAATTTGGATATCCCTGAATTTATGGAATGTTTATTTTTGTCGGGTTGTACTTTGGAATTGTTAGAATTATGCCGATGTGTTCATTGTGCTATTCTTACCGTTCATCCTACTTGAGTGGAACGGTTATTGCTAATATCTTAAAAAGCAGTACCTTTGCAAACGAGTTGATCAGAGAGTCTATCTGAAACTCTCGCAACTTATTGGTTATTAGTTTTAGTGTTATTAATTATGTGGTTAGTATGAGGCGTCCCCGCGCGAGCGGCGAAGTCTCATTTTTTTTGTATTGGCAAGAGCCAATACAAAAAAAACGAGACGACCTTCTTAACCCCCTGTCACTACGTGACATCCCCCTGTAGGGGGAATTTCGGCCCTGCTCGGGCCGGTCGGCAAGCCGACTTGTTAATCTGACCTACTAATAA
>JBGVCR010000002.1:0-59249 GCA_045118995.1 Candidatus Cryptobacteroides sp. | reverse complement strand
AGTCTCCTCGCTTGCCTCGTTCTTTACGAAGAACTTGTCCTTAGGAGAACGTCCTGTGTAGATACCTGTCATAACGTTGACAGTATCAAGCTCAGTAAGCTGGCCTTTCTCGTATCCCTCGAGAGCTGGGTTTGTCTCCTCAGCGAAGAGAACCTCATAAGACGGGTTGTGAACGATTTCCTTCACATCGGTAATACCGTACTTGGTCAAATCAATTGTGCTCATAATTTTTTAAAAATATATTAAGGTTTAACTCTTTTTCATATATCCACGCAAAAATAACTATTTTTTACGATAAGGCAATATCCCTAAACAACATTTTTTGTACTTTTGCATAGAAAGGATTTCCTGAGAACTGCCCTCGGCTCGAAAACATAGGAATTCCAGTCTGTCTGGAGAAAATTGTGCGTATTATAACAAATCACCGACCAAATGACACCGGTAGAAATATTGCAGGAATATTGGGGTTACGACTCCTTCCGTCCGAAGCAGGAGGATATTGTCCTTGCCGCTTTGGATGGCAGGGATGTGCTTGCGATACTGCCTACCGGAGGAGGCAAGTCCGTGTGTTTCCAGGTGCCTGCCCTTATGCGGGAAGGTATTGCTGTCGTGGTCACTCCGCTCATCGCCTTGATGAAGGACCAGGTGCAGAATCTGAATGACAGGGGTATCAAGGCTCTTTGTGTCAATGCCGGTATGGGGCGGCGCGAGGTGGAGCTGACTCTCAATAACGCGGCGTATGGTGATTTCAAGTTCCTGTATGTTTCTCCCGAGAGGCTCGGAACCCGGCTTTTCAGAAATTACCTCCAGGAGATGAATGTCAGTTTCATTGTCGTGGATGAGGCTCATTGCATCTCTCAATGGGGATATGATTTCCGTCCTGATTATCTTCAGATCGGAGCCCTCCGTGATATGGTGGATGCGCCGGTCATCGCGCTTACGGCAACGGCCACTCCGCAGGTCGCGGAAGATATCATGGAAAGGCTTCGCTTTGAGGATAAATGCTTGATTAAGAGTGGGTTCGAAAGACCCAATCTCTCCTATATCGTCCGTCGCACGGAAGATAAACCCGGCCAATTGCTCAGCATCTGTTCCAATGTTGCAGGCACGGGAATCGTATATGTGCGCAGCCGTAAAAGGACGGAAGAACTCGCGGCTTTTCTTAATTCCAATGGCATCGCGTCATCCTTCTATCACGCCGGGCTCGGAGCGGATTCACGTACCGACAGACAGGAACAATGGAAGAAGGACAAGATAAGGGTGATGGTGTGTACCAATGCATTCGGAATGGGTATTGACAAGCCGGATGTCAGATTCGTGGTGCATTTCGATGTCCCTGACAGTCCCGAGGCTTATTTTCAGGAGGCCGGCAGGGGAGGACGTGACGGAAAGAGAAGTTTTGCGGTTCTCCTGTGGAATGCGACGGATATCAAGCGGATGCGTCAGATCGCATCCGTCTCTTTCCCTTCTTTGGAGTATATCGAGGATATCTATCACAAGGTCCATATCTTCTATGAGATTCCTTATGATACAGGAGCGGGCCGTCAGCTGAAATTTGATCTTGATGCATTCTGCCGTCATTTCCAGCTGCAGCGCCAGGCTGCATATTATGCGATGGTCTATATCGAGAGGACGGGGCACTGGACATTGTCGGAAGATGTGGATATTTCTACCAGGATTCAGATCATTGTTGATCGTAATGACCTGTATGACATTGATTTGCCTGATCCTAAGATGACTTCTGTACTGGAGGTGCTGATGCGCAGATATACAGGCCTGTTCTCTTATCCTGTGCCGATCGATGAGGATTATGTTGCATCCAAGGTCGGACTACTGGTGCCTATGTTCCGACAACTTCTGTACAAGATGTCGCTGGAGCATGTAATCAAATATATTCCGAGCGATCATGCAACGGTTCTCTTCCTGCATCATGAGAGGCTTCGCCCTAAGAATGTTCATCTGGATCCGGAAAGATATGATCTGCTGAAGAATGCAAGTCTTGGCAGGATGCAGAAGATGATCGATTTCGTCAGCGAGGAAGATGTCTGCCGCAGTGCATATCTTCTGAAATATTTCGGTCAGGAGGAAAGTGCGGACTGCGGAAACTGTGATATATGCCGCTCCGCCAAAAGCAAAACTGCCGGCCACGAGGACACGGCAGCTCAGCTGAAATATTTCATAAATGAAGAAAAGGAGGGGAGGTATTCAATCGATGATGTGACCCTGAAGTTCGCTTCTGCAGCGGATTCGGTTTCTGACGACCTTATAGCAGTCCTACGCCGCCTTATAGACGAAGGAATTGTGCCGCCGCCACAGGTCTGATCATTCGGTTTCTTCCATGAATTTCTCCTGTTTGATATAGGCTATGCTTTCCTCCACAAACTTGTATCCCTTGCTCCCGGGTTTGCCGGCCTTGATATATTGTTCGTAGTATTTGAGAGCCTTGTCGTATTCCTTCATACGTTCGTAGCAGTAGCCGATAGATGACAGGGCAGATATATTCTTAGGGTTGTATCTATAGCTGAGTTCGTAATATCTGATTGCAGTGCGGAAGTCTTCCGCTCTGTGGAAAGACATAGCCCTGCTTCCGTATATGTTGTGCATCATTACGGGATCGGGTTCAAGCATCTTCAGTGCTTTTTCATACAATCTCTCGGTTTCCTTGTTGTTCCCGTATAATCTCCGGCTCTTTGTGTCAGCGAGCTGATAGACAAGCATTACATCGGACGAGTCTATCTGAAATGCCTTTTCGAATTCCTTTTCAGCTTGAATGATATTGTCCAGCATATAATGGTTAAGGCCAAGATAATATCGGATGCTGTATGTGCTGTCGCCCAGACTCAGCTGCTTTTCAAAGATTTCCAGCGATGGCTTGTAGTTCTTGTTCAGGTGCAGGGCAAGTCCGTGTATAGGAAGCACCGTCATATTGTCCGGCTCATGTTCCAGAAATCCACCTGTCATTTCCAGTACTTCATCATATTTTCTGGATGCGAGCAGAATATCTGCCTTCTTGCTGATGGTTCTGGCATGAAAAGGCTTCATGCCGAGGAATCTGTTGTAATATACAAGTGCTGAGTCTGCCTTGCCCGCAAGCATATATGCATCACCGGTCATTGCAAGGATATCGGGGATGGTATCTCTTGCCGTTATCCCGCGGCATATATTGATGCATTCTTCGTAAGCTTTTTCACGGTACAGAAGCTTGGCCTGGGCTATCTGGAAATACAGGTTTTCCGGCTGCATTGTCGAAAGCATCATCCACCAGCCGAAGGCCTCTTCGGTATTGCCGGCTGATGTGTGACATTCGGCCAGTTCAGTCAACACCTCCAGGTCAGAGGTGTTGTACTGAAGTGCGGCCATGAGGGTGTCGATAGCCTGGTCCGTCTTGTATAGTCTTCTGAGCTGCCGGGCATTCTCAATGGATTGTTTTGTCCTGAGACTGAGACTCAGACTGTCTGTCTGAGCATGCCCGATCAGACAGCTGAGGATGCAGATGACTGTTATAAGGATTCTTGGCTTCATGTTTATTCTGCTTTATCTGCCTGGAACAGAACCGGGAATGTGTATTTTATAGCTACGGCCTTTCCATCTGCGATTCCCGGAGTCCAGTCCGGAGAAGAACTTACTACTCTTACCGCCTCATTGTCAAGATCTTTGTGAACTCCTCTGAGGACTTTCACATCTGTAACCTTTCCGGTTTCACTTACGGTAAATGACATGGTCACTCTTCCGCTGATACCTTCTTTCTTGCAGTTTTCAGGATATACAAGGTGCTGTGCCACCCATTTCGAGAATTCATTTACATCACCTCCATTAAATCCCGGTTTTGTTTCAGCAAACTGGAAAGGTACGACATCTGTGTTCTCCGGCTTCTTTGTCTGGAATATTATCGGGAAATTATAGCTTACAGCCACAGCTTTCCCGCCAACTTTTCCCGGAGTCCAGTCCGGAGAAGAACTTACGACTCTTATTGCCTCATTGTCGAGATCTTCGTGGACACCTCTGAGTACTTTCACATCTGTAACCTTTCCGGTTTCACTTACGGTAAATGATAGGGTCACTCTTCCGCTGATACCTTCTTTCTTGCAGGTTTCGGGATACTCCAGCTGCTGGTTTACCCACCTTGAGAATGTGTTGGCATCTCCACCGTTGAATTTAGGAGTGACTTCTACCTGATTGAATGGGACAGGCTCTTTTTTCTCCGGTGTGTCGGAAATGCTCTGAGACTCGGGTTTGGCTTGGACAGCATTGTCAGACATTGCCGCTGGTGCAGGGGTATTGTCTGCCTTTGTGTTCTGTGCGCAGCAGCACATTGCTCCGATGAGGACCGGAATGCAGAGGAAATAAGCCAGCCTCATCCATTTGTTCGTTTTGTTTTTGTGCATCATAGTGATTCTGTTTTTCAGTTTCGAGTGATTGAAGCCGTTGGCCAGTTGGAAGCGTTTCGCTCCCACAGCTTTCTTCACCAGAAGTAATTGATATTGAGTTGCATCGATGCCTTTATTGATGGTGAGTTCGTCAGCTTCATACTCGTGAAGCATTTTGAGCTCGGTGCGTGCTATCCACGCTATAGGATTGAACCACTGAAGGGTAGTGACTATGGTATATGCCATGAGGTCGAACGAATGTCCGCATCTTACATGCATCTTTTCGTGAGTGAGGATAGCCGGATTCTCTTTCAGGTCTTTCCTTCCGATCACTATATGTCTTCCCCAGCTGAATGATGGAATATCTTCTTCTATGACCCTTATCTGTGTCTGGGCTATCGTCTCCGGCTTTACTGACCTGATCATTATGCACATTCTTATATAGGATACGGCTGTGACAATGAAGGAAACCAGTGCTCCGCTCAGAAATATCGCGATGATCATCAGGCGTGACCAATTCACCGGTGCTTCTGCCCCCACTACCGCAGCCGGAAGTGACATCGGCTCTGTGGAAATCGCCTCCTCTATCAGAGCAATAGGAGAGATGACTGCTGACTCGACCGGCATATGGATCTTCACGAAAGGCAAAGCAAGGCAAAGGAACGTCCCGGCTAAAAATACAATACGGTTCAATCGGAAGAAGGTGGTCTTCCTCATGACCAGCAGATAAAACGACTGGAAGACTGAGATATACAACGTGGCCTTTATTATATATAGTATAAGTTCGTTCATGATATTATTATTTTCGTCTGTTTTCGATCTCTGCTATCAATGCCTTCAGTTCGTCCAGATCCATCTTCTCCTCTTCTACGAACTGCGATACTACGCTGGCGTAGGAATTATTGTAATATTGGGCGACAACATTTCCAATTGTTCTTCCGCTGTACTCTTTTTCCGAGATAGCCGGAACATAAAGGAATGTGTTGGCTATAGGCTTTCGGGTGACGAATCCCTTGTCTTCAAGGAACTTGATCTGTGTGGCTACAGTATTGTAGCTTGGCTTTGGTTCGGGGATGTATTTGAGTACGTCTCTGATGAACATCTCGCCATGTTCCCAGAAAATTGTCATGATTTCTTCTTCTTTTGCAGTCAGTTTCATATCGTACGAATTTATTACACAATGCAAATATAACAATAAAAAATTAAACTCCTAATAAATTTAGGGGTTATACTAAAAGTTTTCGGAGATTATTCTCAGGGATTGGTTTTCAGGACTCTATCACCAGACCGTCGTAGGCTGGCAGGATACCTTCCGGAAGTTCCGACGCCAGTTCGTTATAGGTCGGAAGCTGATGGGAGAGGTGAGTGAGCCATGAATGTTTCGCGCCGACTTTCTGAGCTACTTCGACAGCCTCTTCCAATGAATAGTGAGAAATATGCTTTCCGTATTTCACACAATTGATGATGAAATGGTCGAGCCCCTTCAGTTTCTCGAATTCCTCCTGAGGGATATGATTCATATCGGTGCAGTATGCTATATTTCCGAAGCGGTATCCGAGAACGGGGAGCTTGTAGTGCATTCCGCGGACAGGGATGATTTCAGCAGATCGTATCGGATCGTTTTCACCGGCCAGTGATCGTACATAACCCTTTCCCGGCTCCCATGACAGCACCTCGTACGGCCCTCCGCTGACCAGTGTGAATGGCTTGTCATCGATATTGTGCACGTGCCATTCCGGAGCTCCGGGATATTTCTTCTCGGCAAAGGCGTAAGAGTATTCCATCCGCAGCGAATCCTCTACATATTTCTCGCAATAGATTTCAGAAGCCTTCTTCTCCAGATAATTGAAAGCGCGGATATCGTCAAGACCTCCCGTGTGATCCTTATGATTATGAGTAAGAAGGATGGCATCAAGGTGGGATACTTCTGCCCTGAGCATCTGCTGTCTGAAGTCAGGACCTGCATCCACAAGAATCTTCATATCCTCATGCTCTACCAGTACACTGGCTCTGAGGCGTTTGTCACGAGGGTCCCTGCTGCGGCACACATCGCATCCGCAGCCTATCATCGGCACTCCCTGTGAAGTACCTGTACCAAGAAATGTCAGTCTGGTCTTCATTACTTAAGTTTCGCAAGTGACAAATTGTTGATATATTGAAGGTTGGCGAGACTTGCTAAACTTTTTCCCACCGCACCTTCTATATTTACGTTACCTTATAAAACCACATCTACGATTGAACCGATCAGCTCCGGATCATACGGCCTGGACACCCTGATGTAATTGCCCGTATATCCTTCCATCATGCCTTTGCGGTCCGTGCTCTCGAAAAGCACCTTCTCCGCAATACCTTTATTGGCTTCGATGAATTCCTGATGAAGTTTCACGCAAAGATCCTCAAGCATCTGCACCCTCTTTGTCTTCACGCAGTCCTGGACCTGATCCTTGCGTACAGCTGCCGGTGTTCCTGCGCGGCGTGAATATGGAAAAATATGGATGAACGCGGGTCTGACTACATCGCGAAGGAAATTATATGTCTCCATGAACAGCTCGTCAGTTTCACCTGGGAATCCCACGATTACATCTATGCCGAAGAATACCTTCGGACCTCCCGGAACCTCTGTCTTTTCCCTGATATACTGTATCTTATGAGCAAAGGCTGCGGTGTCGTAACGACGGCCCATTTCCTTGAGGATAGTGTCGCATCCTGACTGAAGCGGAATATGATAGTGGGGGAGGAACTTTGTGCCGGATGTAATCCAGTCAATCATTTCCTCAGTAAGAAGATTCGGCTCGATCGAAGATATCCTGTATCGCTCGATTCCTTCCACATCGTTCAGCCTCTGTATCAGTTCGAAGAATGTCTCCCCTGTAGTCTTTCCGAAATCTCCGGTATTGACTCCTGTGAGCACGATCTCCTTGATGCCTTCGGCTGCAATAGCCTCTGCCTGCGGAATTATTTCGGCGATAGGAATATTGCGGCTTTCGCCACGAGCGTAAGGAACCGTACAGTAATGACATTTATAGTCGCATCCGTCCTGTACCTTCAGAAAGGAACGCGTCCTTTCTCCGCTCGAATAAGCGGGGAAGAAGGTGGACGTGTCACCATCCGTGATATCCTCACCGCGCACCTTTGCTGAAATTACAGGTACAATCCTGCTCTTCTCGGTAGCACCGAATACTGCCGTAACTCCCTCGATCGCCTCAATCTCTGCCTTTTTCAGCTGTGCATAGCATCCCGTCACGAAAATGAGAGCCTCGGGATTCTGTCTGTGAAGCTTCCTGATGATGTTCCTGCTCTTCTTGTCCGAATGCTCTGTCACAGTGCATGTATTCACAAGGAAAACATCAGCTCCCTTGCTCCAAGGCACAGCCTCCAGTCCCTCTTTCACCAGCTCCCTCTCATAACTTGAAGTCTCCGCGTAATTCAACTTGCACCCTAATGTTATAAATGCTATTCTTAGATTACTCATAATTTGATTTGGTAATGATATCATTTTACACCTGTCATGTCAAGCGTAGTTGAGACATCTTTAAAAAGATTTCTCCACTCACTTCGTTCGGTCGAAATGACAGTTAGTCTTCGTTCGGTCGTAATCGGTTTACCGCTTGAACGATAGTGAAAGAAATAAACATGAATACCCTTTAATTTTCGTGATATGGGTGTTGCGTAACTTTAATACGGAATTGGCATCTTCGCACCCCCGCGTAGGGGGAGGGGCCCACTCGCAGAGTGGGAGGGGGCCAATGGAGTATAAAGCTGCCAACACTACCTTTTATGGTACAATGTCACTCGTGACCACTGAGCAATGCCTTCCACCGGCGGCCTCTTCTTCGAGACCCTCACTGAAAACTCCACCAGCTGCGGAAATTTCCCCTCAATCGCCTTCAGGATCCTCCCCGCCACATTCTCCAGCAGCTCAGAAGGAATCGACATCTCCTCGGCCACGATTTCGTATATCTCACCGTAGTTCAGAGTATCATTGAGATTGTCACTTTCAGCTGCTGCAGAAAGATCCAGACTACCTTTGAAATCTACAATGAAAACATTTCCTCTTATCTTTTCCTGCTCAAGACATCCGTGATAAGCCTTGAACTCCATTCCTTCCAGTTCTATTGTTCCGATCTTTTCCATATTATGCCAATATCAGGAATACACAAGGTCTTTTTCCTATTGTCAGACCCTCTTTTTTCCACTCACTTACCTTTTTTGTCTTTATATATGCATCCGGCATCGTAATGTTCGCGGCCACGCATACCCTTGTAGATGCAGCACAGACAGAGAGGATATCGTTGAAGAGAGAATCGTTTCTATACGGAGTCTCGATAAGGATCTGAGTCTGTTTCAGCTGTCCGGATACCTTCTCCAATGTCCTCAGTCTGCTCTTTCTCTCCTCTGTCTTTGCAGGAATATAACCGCAGAATGCAAACGATTGTCCGTTAAGCCCAGAAGCCATCAGAGCGAGCATCAGAGATGACGGACCCACTGCGGGAACCACTTCGATTCCGTGCCGATGGGCAAGAGCCACCAGCTGGGCGCCAGGGTCGGCAACAGCCGGGAGACCAGCCTCGGAAATCAGAGCGACATCATTTCCTTCCGCGAATAACTTCAGATATCCTTCTATGGTAGCCTGGTCGGTATGCTCGTTAAGCTCGAAGAACTGCAACTCTCCGATTTTACCCTTAAGTCCGGCTTTTGACAGATATCTTCTGGCTGTGCGCACTTCCTCCACCACAAAAGTCCTGAAGCCTTCCAGTGATTTCAGAACCGGTGCGGGAATGACCTCTGCCGGGTCGTTTTCTCCCAATGGCGATGGGATCAGATATAGTTTTCCTAAATTCATATTATTGTTTCTTTTCTTCTTCCGAAATGCTGAATTCCGTTCTTTCTCCAGACAGGGACTCCTGGATTTCTTCGGCTTTCGCCTCCTGTCTCTTCTTCTTTCCTGAGAATATATTCTTTATCAGCTGTCTGAAGCTGTTGAACTCAGTCTGGAGGGTGATACCGCCTCCGTTACGCTGAGAGTTATCCAGGAAGTTGGAATATTGGTCGGCCGAGTGTGAGAAAAGGTTCAGTCGGATGGTTCCCGGTCTGTTCAGTTTTATTTCTATATCCAGATCACCGACCACATCATTCTGCACACCGCCTCCTTCGTATTGCTTGTTTCCGATGTTTCCGTTCACGACCACCCTGTTGTTGAACAGCTGTGTCGATACGGCTACGTCAAATATATCTGTTCCCTGGTCGGTAGGCTGATATTTCAGACCAAGATCCAGAGGGATGTCGAGCTTGTGGAAGATGTTGCTGAGCTGATTGGCCATCGCCTCAGTGACATTCGAGTAAAGCATGGACGAGTTGTTCACGATGCCTGACTGTTCGTCAGGGAGGAAACTGTTAGAAATCAGGAGCGAGAGGAACTGCTTCTGCACCTTGTCTTCAGTACTTAAGGCACTTTCCACCCTTGACTTGATCATCGGGTTGAGATCCGGTACTTCGATGAAGAATTCCAAACGAGGGTTGCTGAGTTTTTCCGTGATCTTGATTCCGCATTCCACGTTTCTTCTTGTTCCCACTGATGATTCGTCAGCCAGAAGGGTGGACAGTGAGGCTTTTGTGTTGTATATTGCGTCAATGTCAAGACTGCTCTGCATTATGTCGCCGCTGAAGCTTATCGAACTTCCGTCCTGTATGTTGAACTCCCTGCTGACCAGACCGAGGGCGGAGAAATTGTATTTTCCCGAAGTAAGGGTGTAGTCACCATATATATTGAAGATGTCTTCACCGGCTTCGAGCTCTATCAGTCCGTTGCCCTGTCCGCTGAGAACATTTCCTGTCGAACGGTCCACTTCTACAAAAGCCTCTACGTTAGGCGATGCCTCGACCTTGAGCCTGACCTTGAAGTCACCTGCGTGATGCTCTTTGTCCTGAAGCTTTGCAAGCATGGCTTCGTAAGGATCTATATATACGTTCCTTACAGGCTCTACGAATTTGAGAAGGTTTGCACTCTTTCCCGCAGTGGCTGCTCCGCTCATCGGAATGTGAAGCTGGCCTGTCTTGGCTGTTACGGCATCAGCAGTAAGGAGCAGCGAATGCACAGGGCCGGTTATGGATACGTTTCCGGTGGCAAAGAGATTGCCGTAGAAACTTTCGTTCATTCCTTCGGACAGATTTATCGCCTCGATCTCCTGCACCTTGATTCTGGTATCAAAGGTGATGTCCTTCAGCTGTGACCATCTTATGCTGCCATCTACTGTTCCTGTACTGTTGAATCTGTCCTGTATCCTGATATTGTCAAAATATACTCCTGTGTCATCCAGGTGGAACGGACCGTCTGCATAATATGGAACATTGGTGTATGCCACCTTGAGAAGAGCGTTGTCAAGTCTTGTGTCCCTGCTTCTGATCTCCAGGAGATTCAACGGACCTTCTGCGAGGATCTCTCCGGAAATGAATCCTCCCATCTCGCTGAACACGTCTGCCAGGAAAGGCTGGGCATATTTGATGTTGAGGCTGTCAAGTACTACAGAAGCATCAAGCATCTTTGATTTAGGTGTAAGCTTGGCTGCAGCCTCAATATTGCTTTTGCCCTTGTATTCATTTCTAAGAGATATGTCAAACCTCTGGAATTCCTCGTTCCAGAAGCTTCCTGCCCTTAGCACTCCCAACGGTTCTCCAGCAATGAAAGTAGAGTCGCAGACAATATCTGCCAGCAGACCTTTCTCCTTCATCGGTGAGATCAGTCTCACGTCTCCGGTGGCAGTTCCGCTGATGGATATGTCTTCCCCTAAAAGCGGGGTGAGTGCACCAAGTCTGAACCTGTACATTCCAAGGGTCAATGTGTCCCTGGATGTCTGTGACGTGCTTCCGTATGCATATATCCTCTGGTCACCGCTTACCGCTTCGAGAGAATCTATCCTGATGTCCCTTCCGCTTATCTTTGCGGAAGACGGGAGGATGTTCCACTGCCGGTCATTGAAGAACAACGAGGATGGGAGCAGTGATATCTCTGCCATAAGTTCCTCCTCTTCCCTGCTCAGTCCACCGTTTATGACCAGCTCTCCGCGATTTTCCGTATCGCTGTGATTGTCGTACGAGCAGCTCATGCCGAAATGGTTCGAGTCGGCAAGGAATTTAAGATGGCTGTCGTTGAAGGCGAATCCTGCGAGGCTTGCCTTGTTCGAAGTCATTTCTCCCGTGAAGATGCCGCCCTCATTACATATTCTGACTGATATGTCCTGAAGGTTATTGGTGTTCAATGCGATTCTCTGCGAATTCAATGATGCGTCAAGGTGTCCGTCGCTGCCGATCTTCACATCGAGTGAGGTGCCTTTGTTTATGTAGGCACCTGGCATCAGGAATGCAAGGATCTTCCAGGTGTCGTGGGTGTAAATGTTCAGACTGTAACTGTTCCCTTTCCATTTGTCTGCTTCCGAGACAAATAAGGCCGGAAGTTCCGCTCTTGCTGTCAGAGAGATCAGATCTTTGGCGAATTGGGTTATCGGAGCTGTTCCGTTGAATGATCCTTCCGCGAACTGCGATCGCAGCCTCATCTTATAGACATTGTCGCTGCTATGCGAGGTTAGGTTTATATTTCCTATGTTGGTCGTACTGTCTCGGTTTGTAAATCTCAGATCAGCGATATCGATATCTCCAAGGATGTTGCCGTTTCCTCTCTTTGTGAAATTCGCATTTGTGCTGAAACGGATCTTTGAACGGCCTCTTTTGTCGATGTTGAGGGCATTCAGGTCTGCATCCTCGATGTTGGCGTAGAACTTATAGCGGGCGTTATGTGTCTTTGCAGACAGAGCGAATCCTCCCTGAAGCCATGCGTTGAGGCTCGGATCATTCGCGATGATTGTTCCGTTGAACATATTTTCCGACAGTAAGCCTACAGCCTTGAGGCCGGAATAGTCATAGCCGTTGAAATGAAGGCGGTCTACAAACAGGGAGTCTATTTTCAGACTTGCGGGTTTGCTTAAGGTAGCCTGTACGCCAGTCCTTAACGACACCGGGCCGATTATCTCCTTGCCTATGACTTTACCAACATTGAGATTTTCCGTACCAGCTGTTCCGCTTATCCTGAGAGGCTGGTTCTGGACGACTGCGTTCTTGATATTCATATCGGCGTTCATCCGTCCGATCAATGAACTTATATTCGCATTTATATTGAGGTCATTGAGCTTTCCGCTGGTGCGGGCATCTGTCATGAAGATTATACCTTTGGCAAATCTGCTCAAATCTATCTCGCTGCCTTTTGTCCAGTGACTCAGGAAGGTACTGAGACCTGCAGATGTGAAGTTCAGCCCTTTTACGGAGGCAGTAAGCTTTGTCTCTTCGATTTCCGGGAGACCTTTCATGCTGCCGCTGATCACTCCGGAGAATCCACCCTCGGATGATGCAAACCGGAGATCGCTTATGTCGAAGTTGTCCACGAATCCGGATACCTTGCCTGAAACAGCTGCCTTGAGTCCGTTTTCTGAAAGTTCCGGAGCAAAGTATCCCAAGGTCTTGAAGTCCAGCTGGCTGCCATTGATCAAGGCATCGATTTTCACCTTGCTGATAAAGTCTGAGAATGCCTTTACATTGTCATAACTCATCATGAACAATGGCATATGAATCTCGGACCATGGGTCATCTATCGTAAGGTTCTCCACAATGGTCTTTCCTCGCCCTACTTTTGCAGAGCCGCTGATGCATTCCATCCTGTACCCGCTCTTTTCGCTGAATGAAAGATGCTCTGCCGTACCGGACATTATGCCAGCCTTGAACTGCAGTTCCTTTGCTCTCAGGTTTATCTGCCTGACATCCAGGTCATCCCAGCTTATGCCTCCCTTGTGCGGAACTTTCTCAGTCTTGAAATTCTTCATCGAGAAGGCCATATTCACGAGCTCGACATCCTTGATGTGGAATATCTCCTTCTCACTTTGCCTTGGCGTCTCAGGCTTCTTCAGCCTGAATATTCTCGAAAGATTGTCAGTCTCGTCCTTTTCGCCTTCTTTTGCATCGGGCTTGTCTTCCAGTACAAGGTTGAATTGTCCGTTTTCGACTATTGCACTCCTAAGATGGATTCCCTGATGCTTTACAAGTCCTTCCAGACTGAATTTCGCTGTTATATATTCGGCACGGAAGAATGTGTCCACCCTCGCCTTAGTGGAGTCTACCGCATCGTAAGCCGGATTTCTGTCGATAATGACAACGTTTTTCAGCAGTAAGGTACGGAAAGGCTGGAGGTGGATTTTTTCGAAGCTGATATCTCCGTCAAGCTTGTCGGCGACGGCTCCTGCGGCCTTGCGGGCAATGAAAGTCTGGACCTGTGGCATCTGTAATGTGAGTGCCACGGCAAAAAGGAAGACGCAAATCGATACGATTGTCAGCCAGAATATTTTAAGCCCCTTTCTGATAGTCAATATATTTTATATGGTCCAACTTGCAAAATTAATAAAAATATCGGAGAAAATCCGTATTTTTGCCGTTTGAAATACAGCATATCGTGTGCCTGACTGAAGAAGAATATGAGAGGCATACGTGTGTGAATTGCTAAGAAAATATAATTATATGGCAGACATTATATTAGGAATCGAATCATCATGCGACGATACGTCGGCGGCGGTAATCAGGGACGGTTATCTTCTGTCCAATGTACTGGCGAGCCAGGAAGTGCACAAGGCTTACGGCGGAGTCATACCGGAGCTTGCATCAAGAGCCCATCAGGTCAATATCGTGCCTGTGGTCAGCGAAGCTATATCCCGCGCCGGCATAAAGCCGGAAGATATTACGGCTATTGCCTTTACCAGAGGTCCCGGTCTTCTTGGATCTCTTCTTGTCGGCACTTCATTCGCAAAGGGTCTCTCTCTCGCACTTGACAAGCCGCTGGTGGAAGTCAATCATCTTCAAGGACATATCCTGGCCAATTTCATCAAGCAGCATGATTCGGAGAACCGACAGCCGGAGTTTCCGTACCTGTGCCTTCTGGTTTCAGGCGGCAATTCCCAGATCGTCCGTGTCGATAGCCCTCTGAAATATGAAATCCTCGGACAGACTATCGATGATGCTGTCGGCGAAGCCTTTGATAAGTGCTCTAAAATGATGGGACTGGGTTATCCCGGAGGTCCGATCGTCGACAGACTTGCAAAGGAAGGAGATCCTCTGAAGTATAAATTCTCAAAGCCTCACATCCCTGGTTTCGACTACAGTTTCAGCGGAATCAAGACCTCGCTGCTTTATTTCGTGCGCGATCAGATGGCTGAAGATCCCGAGTTCATGGAAAAGAACAAGGCGGACATTTGCGCAAGTTTCCAGAAGGCCTTGATCGATATCCTCATGGACAAGCTCATCAAGGCAGCCAAGCATACAGGTATCAGGCAGATAACAATCGGAGGCGGAGTTTCTGCCAACAGCGGACTCAGAGCAAGGATCGAGGAAGAGGGAAGAAAGAGGGGATGGACTACCTTCCTTCCTGAATTCAAATTCACTACAGACAATGCGGCAATGATAGCCATAGCAGGCTGGTTCCATTATCAGAATGGCGAAAGGGCTTCCCTTGATGTCGCTCCCGTGAGCCGTCTTGCAGAATTCTGAATGCCATATTATAATAAAGTAAAGAGATGAAAGAAATAGAAATATCAGTCAAATTAGGAAAGGAACTGACAGCAGATGAGATCCAGACTGCTGCTGTGAAGGCATTGGGTGTCTCGCCAAAGATCAAGGGCCAGATCCGCTATCGTATAATGCGTCGTTCCATCGATGCGCGCAACGATATTCTTTACAGGTACAGGGTCGAGGTTTATAAACCTGATGAGGTGATGAGCGAATATGTGCTGGAGGAATATAAGAATGTGGCTGATGCTGAGCCTGTTATCATTGTGGGAGCAGGACCGGCAGGAATGTTTGCCGCACTTCGTCTCCTTATGCGCGGACTCAAGCCGGTGATCCTCGAGAGAGGAAAGGATGTCCATCAGAGAAAATTCGATATGGCCAGACTCTCAAGAGAAGGAGTTGTCAATCCGGATTCGAACTATTGTTTCGGAGAGGGTGGAGCAGGTACATTCTCTGACGGCAAGCTCTATACCCGTTCTTCCAAGAGGGGAAACATCCGTGAAGTCCTTCATCAGCTGGTAAGATTCGGTGCAGATCCGACCATTCTTCTGGATGCCCATCCTCATATCGGCAGCGACAAGCTTCCGATCGTAGTGGAGAATATCCGAAAGTGCATAATCGAGCACGGCGGTGAGTATCATTTCGACTCGCGTGTGACTGATATTGTAAAGAAGGGAGATGGCAGCTTCGACGTTACTGTCAATGACGGCACAATATATTCGTCCCGCAAAGTGATCCTTGCCACAGGTCATTCCGCACGTGACATATATGAAATGTTCGACAGAAAAGGCTGGGAGATCCAGGCCAAGGGATTTGCCCTCGGAGTACGTGTGGAGCATCCGCAGTCTCTTATCAATAAAATTCAATATCACGGTAAGTATCAGCCGTTTATGCCGACTGCGGAATATTCTTTCGTGACTCAGGTTCTTGACCGTGGAGTATTCTCGTTCTGTATGTGTCCGGGCGGAATCCTTGTTCCTGCCGCTACTGCGGAGGGTGAACTCGTTCTGAACGGAATGTCCAATTCACAGCGAAATTCAAAGTGGGCAAACTCCGGAGTCGTGGTGCAGATCGAGCCTGAGGATTTCCCTGAATATGCCCAGTACGGACCTCTTGCACTTCTGCAGTTCCAGAAGGATGTGGAGAGAAAGATGTTCGAATATACCGGTTCTCTTAAGGCTCCTGCACAGAGAATGATGGACTTCTGCCGCAGGATTCCTTCTAACGGACTTCCGCAGACCTCATATCATCCGGGAGCTGTCAATGCACCGCTTCACGAGCTTCTGCCGGAACACGTTTCTCTCAGACTCAAATACGCTTTCCCTGAGATAGGAAACAAGAAGATGCACGGATATTATACAAATGACGCCCTACTTCTGGGTGTGGAGTCCCGCACTTCGTCCCCTGTACGTATTCCACGCGATCCAGAGACACTCGAGCATACTCAGGTGGCCGGCCTGTATCCATGTGGAGAAGGTGCAGGATATGCAGGTGGTATCGTATCATCTGCCCTTGATGGAATCAATTGTGCTGCAAAGATTTAATCTGTTGATTATGAAAACTATATTGATTATCTGCATGACGCTGATGTCTACTCTGGGGCTTATGGCCCAGGACCGTACCCTCAGGGTGGATTATATATTTTCCGGAACAGACAAGACACAGGAAATCGCTCTTGACGAGATGTCCTGCTTCGACGGATGGGCCGGAAGAAGAGTAAATCCTGACGGAGTCCCCGTGCGTGGAAACGGACAGATTACAATGTCAGATAAGTCTTCGGGCAAAATCCTTTACAGACAGAGCTTCTCTACTCTTTTCCAGGAATGGCAGACTACCGAAGAGGCTACAAGACTCCGCAAGGCATTCGAGAATGTGTTTCTCCTGCCGATGCCTTCAGCTCCGGCTGAAATAAAGGTGGAATTATATGATCTCAAGGGCAATGTAGCTGCATCTCTGATTCATACTGCGGACCCGTCAGACATACTGATCAGGCATATTGATCCTGTAGCTCCGCCTCATAGATATATCTTGCAAAGCGGAACTCCTGAGGAAAAGATCGATGTGGCTGTAGTGGCGGAAGGCTATACTGCAGATGAATCTGAACTTTTCTACGAAGATGCCCGTAAGGCAGTGGAAGCTATCCTTGCCCACAAGCCTTTCGATACTTACGCGGATAGGTTCAATTTCGTGGCAGTTGCCCTGCAGTCCGAGGACAGCGGAGTCAGCGTGCCGGGCGAAGGTGTGTGGAAAAAGACAGCTCTGGGTTCTCATTTCAATACCTTCTATATGGACCGTTATCTGACGACTCTTCGTCTGAGGCAGATGCATGACGCTCTCTGCGGAGTTCCATATGAACATATTGTAATTCTCGCCAATACAGATACTTATGGCGGTGGCGGAATTTTCAATTCCTATACTCTGACTACCGCTCATCATAGGGCATTCGAGCCTGTCGTTGTCCATGAATTCGGTCACAGTTTCGCCGGACTTGCAGATGAGTACTACTATGACGACCAGTTTGTAGAGTATTATTATCCGGACAGCGAGCCTTGGGAACAGAATATCACCACACTCTTTGATTTCGAGTCGAAGTGGGATGATATGCTTCCGCGTTTTGTGGCTGTTCCGACTCCACAGGTTGAGGGCAATGTATGGGATATGATCAAGAATGGCAAGTCTTCGGAATCGATTGTCGGAGTATATGAGGGTGCGGGATATCAGTCAAAAGGCGTCTACAGACCTTTCCCGGACTGCCGTATGAAGACAAATCAGGCTGCGGGTTTCTGCCCTGTATGCCAGAGAGCTATCGCTCGTATCATAGAATTCTATACGGAATCGCGTCCCGAAGGAAATCTCTAAAATTTCAAAAGTTTTTTGCAGGTCAAGAAAAATTGACTACCTTTGCATTCGGGAAAGTCATACACGACCAGCTCCCTCTGAATTCCCCCAGGGCTTGACCGCAGCAAGGGTAGGAGGTCGTAGCGGTGCGATGTATCAAGCTTTCCCTTTTTTCGTATCATAATACAAAGGCCGTTTAAGTTTTCGCTTAAACGGCCTTTGTATTAAATGCTGTCAAAGATCAGTGGCAGGACATCGTCCACTTTCCCGAATTTCCATATCTTCTTTCCTCCTACCAGAAGGATTTCCATCGGCTGTCCGCCTTTTGTCTGGTATTGAGCCATTACCTGTCGGCAGGATCCGCACGGAGTGACCGGATTGTCGCACAATGTGCCGTTCTGACTTGCGGTTATGGCGATGGCTGTCATTGCATTTTCAGGGTAATTGGCAGATGCATAGAACATTGCGGTTCTTTCTGCGCATATTCCCGAAGGGTAGGCTGCATTTTCCTGGTTTGAACCTTTGACGATTTGTCCGTTGTCCAGACGTACTGCTGCACCTACATTGAAATTTGAATATGGTGCATATGAACCCTTGGTCGCTTCGATTGCAGCATGGGCAAGCTCTCTGTCTCTGAGCTCCAGCTGATCGAGCGATTCATATTCATTATAGACAATTCTTATTTCTTTGCTTGTCATAAAAACACAATTAAGTTATCTTTGCAGACTTTACAAATATAGTACTTTTTTTGAAATTGTCTCATATTATGGCAGATAACGGACATATTAAGGTGTGTATCGGACTTTCCGGAGGCGTTGATTCCAGTGTTGCAGCGCTTCTGCTCAAGCAGCAGGGCTATGATGTCTTTGCTTTGTTCATGCAGAACTGGCACGATGCATCGACGACATTGCACGGTGACTGCGAGTGGGAGGAAGACCGTTTTGTGGCAGAACTTGTGGCACGCAAGATCGGCATTCCGTTCTATTTTGTGGACCTGAGCAAGGAATATCGCCAGAGAGTAGTGGATTATATGTTCGACGAGTATGAAAAAGGCAGGACGCCGAATCCGGATGTACTCTGTAACAGGGAGATCAAATTCGATGCATTCCTCAAATGTGCGAAGAAACTTGGAGCCGACTATGTCGCTACAGGTCATTACTGCCGCAAAGAGACAATCGACGGCCCGGAAGGCCCAGTTCACAGGATTCTTGCAGGAACAGATCCGAACAAGGACCAGAGCTACTTCCTCTGTCAGCTCACTCAGGAGCAGCTTTCGCAGGCAATGTTCCCGATCGGTGATATAATCAAGCCTGAGGTCCGCCGCCTGGCTCATGAGGCAGATCTTCCGTCTGCCGACAAGAAGGATTCCCAGGGAATATGTTTTGTGGGAAAGGTGGACCTACCAACCTTCCTCCAGCAGAAGCTTAAGCCTTGTGAAGGTGATGTGGTCGAGGTGTATGATGAGTATTATGCTCAAAATGAGCAATATGCCTTCCTTAAATCGACTCTTGAATCTTTGCTGAAAGATGATGTTCATCAGGTTCAGATGATTACTTCATATGTGTCTGAGGATAAGGCTGTCGAACCATTATCTACGGGATGTCCTTACTCTTTTGAGAAACTTGTAGCTCTTTCCGATGATGATTTCATGAGACTATCCCAGCCGGTGACTTACGATATAAAGTTTGAGACCGAGACATATCGCAGTGGACGCAAGCATATAAAGAAGACCAGATACAAGGACAATCCATACGGAAAGATTGTCGGAAAGCATGACGGAGCCCAGTTCTACACGATCGGTCAGAGGAAAGGCCTGAATATAGGTGGCCACAAGGATTCTGTCTTCGTGATCGATACAGATATCCGTGAGAATATAATCTATGTCGGTGAAGGGCATACACACAAAGGCTTGTCACGATGCTGTCTGCGTATTGACCCGACGGAAATCCATTGGATCCGACATGATCTCAGAATGACTGAAGGGGAGATCCGATGTTACCGTGTCCGTATCCGCTATCGTCAGCCGCTGCAGGATGCGACCTTGATCATGCGTCACAGCGGATTGTATATCCTCTTTGACGCTCCGCAGCGCGGTATCACTCCGGGCCAGTTCGCTGCCTGGTATGATGGAGATGAAATGCTCGGATCGGGTGTGATCTGATTTATTCCCGGGAAAACACTATATTTGCATTCTTATGGCAAAAGGTTTTATAGATACTGATTCTCTCTGCAGGGAGATTGTGAAAGATGCACAGAACGGCATCTTCAAGCCGGTTTATCTGCTGATGGGCGATGAACCGTATTATGTGGATATGGTGTGTGATGCCATTCTGGAGCATTGCCTTGACGAAAGCGAGAGAGATTTCAACCAGACTGTCTGCTATGGCGCCGATGTGAATGCTGACGCTGTGATCACGGCAGCAAGACGTTATCCGATGTTTGCTGAACGTCAGCTTGTAGTCGTGAAGGAAGCTCAGATGATGAAGACCCTGGAGGAGCTTGCAGTCTATTGTCAGAAACCTCTGGAATCTACAGTCCTGGTGATAGCTATGCATGGAGCTGGAGCTGACAAGAGGAAATCACTTTATAAGACAGTTTCCAAGATGGGCGTCGTGGTGGATTCGCAGACACTGAGGGATTATGAAGTACCGAAATGGGTGTCTATGTTCTATCAGACCAGAGGACTGAGGATTGCTCCGGATGCAGCTGCCCTTCTTGCCGAACATGCCGGAACAGATCTCAACAAGATTGCCATAGAGACTGACAAGATGCTGAAAAACCTGCCGGAGGGAACTGTCGAGGTGACTGCTGATGATATTGAAAAAAATGTGGGAATAAGCCGACAGTTCAGTATTTTTGAACTTACCAACGAACTTTCGGTCAAGAACTCTGCGAAGGCTTTGCGTATTGCCGCCTATATCGGTTCGGCGGCGAAGTTTGCTATGCCGATGGCAGTCAGCGCATTGTTCATGCATTTCAACAAGATATTGAAATATGAGGCTCTGCTGATGAAGAACCCGCGTCCGGCCAATGACGTGAAGACAAAGGTTCTGGGAGTGCCGCCGTTCTTTTTCAGCCAATATGATGCGGCGGTGAGGAATTATCCGCTGAAGAAGTGTATGGCTGTGATAGCCCTGCTCAAGGATTATGACTACAAGGGCAAGGGAGGTGATGTCGGTGAGGCGACTCCTGCACAATTGATGGTGGAGCTGACGGCAAAGATATTAAATATGTAATTTTATATGGGATTGATTCAATGTAAGAATGTATGCAAGAGCTTCGGTGAGAAAGTGGCTCTTGACAGGGTGTCAGTGGATATCCCTAAGGGAAAGATTTTCGGTCTGCTTGGTCCTAACGGTGCCGGCAAGACCACACTGATCCGTATAATCAACCGTATTACCATTCCGAATGGTGGTGAGGTGCTTTTTGACGGCCGTCCTATCACTCAGGACGATGTGGAGAAGATAGGTTACCTTCCTGAGGAACGCGGACTTTACCGCAAGATGAAGGTCGGCGAACAGGCAATGTATTTCGCTCAGCTCAAGGGTATGAGCTCAAGAGAGGCTGCTGCGGAACTCAAGAAATGGTTCGTGAGGTTCGGTATTGAAAGCTGGTGGAACAAGAAGGTGGAGGAACTCTCCAAGGGTATGGCCCAGAAGGTGCAGTTCATCACTACTGTGGTACATAAGCCTTCTCTTCTTATTCTTGACGAGCCTTTCTCCGGCTTCGACCCGGTGAATGCCCAGATTATCCGTGAGGAAATCCTCAGACTACGTGACGAAGGAGCGACGATAATCCTTTCGACTCACAATATGGAATCGGTAGAAGAGCTTTGCGACAATATCGCTCTGATCAATAAATCGAAAGTGGTCATTACCGGAGGTGTGGACGAAATCCGCCGCCAGTACGGAAACAATAATGTCGAATTGGTATACACCGGAGGACAGCTCCAGTCCGCTCCGGGAATATTCACAGTCCTGTCTGACCAGGATGATGCCGGTCGTCATACAGCTGTTCTCTCCCTTGAGGGAACCAATGAAGGCAATAAGGCACTCAAGGAAATAATTTCCCAGGGCGTGACAGTGAATTCATTCAAGGAACTTGTTCCGAGAATGAACGATATATTCATAAAACTTGTAACAGAGGGGGCATAGCATATGAAACTCAGAAACATATCTACCATCATTTCGCGTGAGTATCTGACACGCGTGAAGAAGAAATCATTCCTTCTAACAACATTCCTTGTTCCGATCTTTTTTGCAGCTGTATGCATTCTGCCGAGCGTTATCATGGTCATGGCTACGGATAAAGGAAAGGAAATCGCTGTTCTCGATCAGTCGGGAATAGTCAAGCCTTACCTGGTGGACAATAAGTCTGTAACATATAGTTTCTATGACGAGGCAATAGATGACAAGCAGAGTTTTGTCAGCGAAAAAGGAGTGGATGCACTTGTGATCATATCTCCGGTCGATTCAGTGAACAAGACCCTTTCAGTGGCATCTTATTCAGAAAAGCCGTTGAGTATAGACCTGACGGAAGATGTGCGCTCCAAGGTAAACGATGCTGTGGAGGATTACCGTATCTCTCAGTATGATATTGCTGATCTCAAGGCAATCATGGAAGATATCAGAGTGAATACTCCGATGTCCACATACGTCTTTGACGAGTCAGGTCAGGAGAAGGAATCGTCTTTCGAAGTGCCTATGATCATATCGATGGTACTCTCTATGATCATATATATATTCGTGATGATGTTCTCCGGAATGGTAATGCAGAGCGTGATCGAAGAGAAGTCCAGCCGCGTCGTGGAGGTCCTCGTGTCATCAGTGAAAGCTACAGAACTCATGTTCGGAAAGATCATCGGTGTGGCTTGCGTGGCGCTTACTCAGTTTTTCCTGTGGATTGTCCTTACGCTCGTTCTTGTAGGAGGCTTTGCGGCCTTTGTAGGTTTTGATTCGATTATGGGAGATCCTGCCCAGGCCCAGGAAATGATGGAGATGACTACCCAGATGGGTGGAGCGGATATGGCCCAGATGACAGCGGCAATCTCTCAAGAGAGCGGACTTGGAACAGTCCTCAGCACACTTATGGACTTCAACTGGGGACAGATGATATTTGCCTTCATCATTTATTTTGTTCTCGGCTATCTCCTCTATGCTTCATTCTTTGCTGCCATCGGTTCGGCTGTGGAAAATGAAGCTGATACACAGCAGCTTCAGACTCCTCTGACAGTTCCTCTTCTGCTTTCTTTCTTTATTGCCATGTATGCATTCAAGGCTCCGGACAGCCCTGTGGTATGGTGGGGATCGATGATTCCGTTCACTTCACCTATCGTGATGCTGGCCAGAATCCCTTACGGAGTACCGGCTTGGGAACTTGCTCTGTCTATAGCCGTTCTCGTAGCGACTTTCATAGCTTGCGGATGGGCTTCTGCGAAGATATATAAGATCGGAATCCTGATGTTTGGTAAGAAAACGACATTCAAGGATCTTTGGAAATGGCTCAGACAGAACTGATTATGAAGAAACTGGCATTTGTTGCGTCTCTGATGCTGTGTGGTTTTGCGGCAATGGGACAGGAATATGAATGGGAGGCGGCCCAGATGGACGGAAGCCGCACCGGCACCATTTCTCCGTCAAAGGACAATGTGGCCGAGGCGCTCGGCGAGTTCAAGGGCGGCAAATATGTCGCTCCCAATGGAAAGACCTTCCGCAAAAGGTCAATCGTAGGAAAGACAGCTTCGATAGTCATGGCAGCCCAGCCTGAAATGGCCCGTGTGAAAGACGTGATAGGATATTCTCCTAAGTCAATGACGGTGACTTATCCCGAATGTGCTCTTTCAGACTGGTTCGTGGATATCCTCATGGCAAGGACAGAAAAACTTTCAGGAAAGAAAGTCGATATCGGAGTTGCCAACTTCGGAGGTATCCGTATCGATATGCCCGAGGGTGACATCATTCTGGATGACATGCTGTCGATGTTCCCTTTCAAGAATCAGCTTGTGTATGTGGAGCATACAGGAAAGCAGATCAGGACCATTCTGGAGGAAATGGCGGCAGGACGATTCCAGGTTCTGGGCGGAGTCCGTGTTGTGGCCGAAAATGGAAAACTCGTTGAGGCCCTTGTCTCAGGTGAGCCTATAGATGACGAAAAGGTCTATGGAATGGCTACGATTTCATTCCTTCTTGAAGGTGGCGACGGACTTGCGCTGGGACATAATGCATTGTCAGTGACTGTGTTCGAGAATGAAGACATCATAGATGCTGTTCTTGAATATGTTTATGGGGAGACTGCAGCCGGCAGACCTATCCAGTATGAGGCAGACGGCAGGGTAGTAGTTAAGGATCTGAAGAAGAAAAAGAGAAAATGAAAAGAATATTGACTGCGATAAGCATTGTGATGGCGTCAATGTCATTGAATGCGCAGGATCTGACGATCCTTCATGTGAACGACACCCACAGTCATATCGACCCGCAGCGCTCCGGAGATTATAAAGGACGTGGCGGAGTGATCGAGCAGGCGGCATATATCGACAGTGTCAGATGTGCGGACGGAAAACGCAATGTGCTTCTTGTCCACGCAGGCGATTTCAGCCAAGGTACTTCCTATTTCACCGAACTCGGAGGAAATATCGAAATCGACGTGCTGAACGCTCTCAGATTCGATGTTGTGACTCTTGGTAATCACGAATTCGACAATGGCATTGAAGAGCTCTCCCGACGACTTAAGAATCTTGAGGCTGAAGTCGTCTGTGCCAATTACGATTTCGAAGGAACTGCCCTTGACGGTCTTGTAAAGCCGTATACCATTATCCGTAGAGGTGGGAAGAAGATCGGTATCATCGGACTTCTGACTGATATCATGGAAGTGGTGGATGCAGATATTGCCAGAATGCTGACTTATCAGGAACCGTCACAGGTTGTGAACCGTCTGTCCGGATATCTCAAGGAAGAAAAGGACTGTGATATGGTCATCTGTCTGTCGCATCTTGGTTATGGAGAGGATAAGGAACTTGCAGCTTCCATCAGGAATGTAGATATCATCGTCGGAGGACATTCACATACCTTGCTGGATGACAAGCAGACCGTGAATGATCTGGATGGAGAGGAAGTCATCATTGTCCAGAACTGGAAGTGGGGACTTAATGTCGGACACCTTTCGATTGATTTCTGATGCACATAGCCGAAATATTGATATTGGCGGTAGGAGTGTCAATGGATGCCTTTGCAGTTTCTATCTGCAAAGGCCTTTCCGTATGTAAGGTGCGCCCTCGTCATGCCTCCCTTGCTGCAGCGTGGTTCGGAGGTTTTCAGGCGCTTATGCCTCTGATAGGTTATTTTGCAGGAGTCGCGTTTGCTGACATCGTGTCCAGCGTGGACCATTGGATAGCATTCGTTCTTCTCGGAATAATCGGTGGCAAGATGGTGAAGGAATCTTTCGAAAAGGATGAGTGCTGCTGTACGGATCCGGATTTTTCCTTCCGGACGATGCTGGCAATGGCAGTGGCCACCAGCATTGATGCCCTTGCAGTGGGCGTGTCATTGGCCTTCCTGAAAGCCAATATCTGGTCTGCTGTACTTATAATAGGTCTGACGACCGGAGCCTTCTCCGCTGCAGGAATATATATCGGAAATATCTTCGGCAACAGATACAAGTCAAAGGCGGAGTTTGCCGGTGGCTTGATACTCATCCTTATAGGAGCGAAAATCCTTTGCGAGCATACTCTGCTATAAATCTTTTCCGGTCAGTATCCTTCTGTATTCCTTAGGAGACTGGCCGGTGTTGTTTTTGAAGAATCTTCCGAAGCTGGACTGATCGGGGAAATTAAGCTTATCGCTTATCTCCTTGAGAGTCAGGTCGGACTGCATCATCAGGAATTTGGCTTTTTCGATGATGCTTGCATTGATCCATGCTCTGGCTGATGTGCCGTCGTATTCTCTGACTATCTTGGAAAGGTAGTCCGGCGAGATGAACATTGCGTTTGCGTACCAGCTCACATGGTGCTGTTTGTCGCTGTGTCCTTCCACGAGATTCTTGAATCTTTCTCTGATTACCTCCTGATGGCTAGCGTTGTCGGTCATCATGCTGCCGTGTTGTTTCCTTCGTTTGTTGGAGATGTTCAGCTGCATGGAGTATATTTCATTTTTTATCAGGATCGATCGATACAGGTGTTCCGTGTCATCGATGTAACCGATGATTCTTTTTATGGAATTGTAGATCAGTTCGTATTCGTTTTCTGTGAATTCCTGATAAGGGTATTCTTTCTTCAACTGCGGGCTGATCGGAGACTTACGGGTTGTTCTCATTTCTATCTGGAAGGCCGGACTATATATAAAATGGTATCCTCGCATATCAGCTGATGTTGAGATTTCTCTGATTGTTTCTCCAGATGATATATGCAGAACTGATTGTGCCTTCATGTGGAATATCCTGAAATTGACGTCTACAGTCATTTCTCCAGAAGTAATCACGATCATATGATATTTGTTGGCCTTCATGAGAGTTTTCATGTCGGTACTTCCGTTTACTTCGTAAATGCTCAGTCTTTCCTTTTCGTATTCGTTGAATGTATATTTCTGCATGGTATGCGAGTGATTATCTTCGTTTTCGCGACAAATATAGTAAAAAAATGCCTTCTAATCGGAAATCGAATATTTATTGTCGGAAATTGCCCTTTATATAGATGTCACTTTTACCGAATTTTACAAACACAAGATAATCGGATATAATGCTACATATCCGGACTTAATAACAGAAAGACTTCATTTTGACCGCCGTGGCCTGAGACAGGAGCGGCGGTTCTGTTATGTAGACGTATAAAAGGATCATGTGCAAAAAAAATATATATATGTGTAGACACTTACTTTTGCATCTGATCCATATAAAACAAATAAGGCTCGCCGCATCCCGCGGGGAACCTCATCTAACCACATAATTAATAACACTAAAACTAATAACCAATAGGTTGTGAGAATCTGAGAATGATTCTCTGATCAACCCGAGTGCAAAGGTAGGGGGATTTTTGAATTCAGCATAATGTTTTCTGTTAAGTTTTTGTTACATTTGTGTGATAATACGAAATTTATGGAAAATAAGCTGCTTATAGTGGACGATGAGGCCGGAATCCGCGAGATTCTTCAGTTTAATCTCGAGAATGCAGGTTATGCTGTGGATACGGCCGCATCTGCTGAGGAAGCTTTAGAAAAGCTTGGTGCTCAGCACTCTCTAATACTCCTTGATGTGATGATGGGAGGAATGTCAGGTCTGCAAATGGCCAAGTTGCTGCGTGACAGACAGAACCAGGTACCGATTATCTTCCTGACTGCCAAGACGGATCCGGACGATCTTCTGGCCGGATTTTCTGCCGGTGGTGATGATTATATTCCTAAGCCTTTCTCGATTCTTGAAGTGATAGCTCGAGTGAAGGCAGTGCTCAAACGTAGTGCAGTGGCTTCAGCTCCTGCAGAGCCAGATGGCAGGTGGATTGAAGTGGGTGCGGTGAAGATCGATCTTCAGCAGAAGCATGTCTATGTCGATGGAGAGCTGGTAGTTTTCTCTAAAAAGGAATTTGAGGTCCTTTCTTTCCTTGCTTCGCATCCGGGACAGATTTACTCTCGCGAAAATATCATTGATGAACTTTGGAAAGATGCTCCTTATGTCCTTGACAGGACTGTGGATGTCCATATTGCCCGTATCAGAAGCAAGCTCGGAATCCGTAAGAATTATCTCGTAAACCGCACTGGCTACGGCTATGTGTTCAATGCTGTGGAATAATGCAATATCTCTGGATCTATATCGTTGCCTCTGTGGCAGTGCTGGCGCTCACGTTGGCGGGAATCATATTCTGGAAGGTGCGAAAGAATGTAGCTGAGGCTGAAGCCCGTCAGAAAAGTAAGCTGAAAAAGCAGATGACGAGCAATATCGCTCACGAACTCCGCACCCCTGTAACCACTATCCGTGGATATCTCGAGACTCTTATTGCCTGCCCGGACATGCCGGCAGAGAAGAAGAATGAATTTATAGAAAAGGCTTATAATCAGACACTTCGCCTCACTGAACTTATTACGGATATGTCTCTTATCAGCAAGATGGAGGAGAAATCATCGAAGTTCCGTAAGGAGAATATCGACCTTTACGACGTGGCCAATGAAGTCTTCGCCGAGTTTGAGGACCGCATAATCGCTCAGAAGGTAAAGGTGGAGAACATGCTCAGTTCGGGAACTGTTCTGACAGGAAACAGGACTCTGGTCTATACAATCCTCAGAAATCTCGTCGAGAACAGTCTCAAGTACGCCGGAGATGACATAACCATCCATCTGGAATGTTACAGTACCATCGAGAAATTCTGCTATCTCACTTATTATGACACAGGAGAAGGCGTGCCGCAGGAACATCTTGAAAATATATTCGAGCGCTTCTACCGCATAGAAGAAGGCCGCACCCGCGATGTCGGCGGATCCGGCCTTGGACTTTCCATCGTGAAGAATGCTGTGAAGTTCCATGGAGGCGACATCAGTGTCATCAACCGTCAGTGGGGAGGACTCCAGTTCTTCTTCTCGCTACGTCGTCATGAAGACTAGGCTTAGTTTCCTTTTACTACATTTGAAGACTCATCCATATTTACAGGTTCTGCATTTCCGTAGTAAGTAAGCTTGCTTGCCCTTGAAACACTGTATTTCAGGGTTTTATCTGCATATACAGCCGCGTTGCTTGCTCCTGACAGCTCCAGTGTGACATCCGCAGCTGTGAAGTCTCTGGTATTTATCTTGCACGCTCCCGAACCCTCCAGATCAAGTCTGGAGCCTTTTCCGTCAAGTTTCACTACTGAGGCTCCTGAGCATTCTATGCTTCCGTTTCGGATTTCTCCGTTATTTGTGAATTTGCTCGCTCCTGAACATTCTATCTCGCATCCGGCGAGATTTCCGCTGTTGGTGAATGAGCTGGCGCCGCTTACGTTACATTCCAGTTCTTGTGCAGAAAGCTTCAGGTCAGCGTTTGAAGCTCCACTCAGTTCTATTTCCATTCTATCCGTGACTGTTCCTGCAACGGAAGCCCTGCTTGCTCCCGAACAGCTAAGGTCCAGATTCCGGCAGTGCAATTCAAGATCTGAAATAGTTGACGCCACGCTTGCCGAGAGCCTTACATCCTCTCCGGTGAAATCTCCATCAAAGAAAATTCCGGCACCACCTCCCGATGTCATTACTTCATCTATCCTGTCCATTTCCAGATAGACGTGGATGAGCGGTTGGCTTCCTCTTTTGAATTTGTTCGGAATGTCATTCAGTCCGAGACTGAGCTTTGACTCGCCTTTGCTGTACTTCACCCTCAAATGCTTCTCATACTCACTTTCGTACACGATTGTCACCTTACCGGATGTGCCCTCGGTGATATGAATCTGATATAGAAATCCCGAATCGATCCTTGTAATGTCCCCGAATTCATAGACCTCGGTCTTTTCCTCTGCCATCAGTCCGAAAACTGATATCGCAGCAAATGCAATTGTCAAAAACAACCTTTTCATAATATTGTCCGTTTTAATTTATGTTTATGTATTGTTCAGATATCTGTTCCAGTGCCTTGTATTTGCAGTCATAATATTCCTTCAGGATCTCTTTCTTTGCCTTCACCCCCATCTCGTCAGGAAGCTGCTCTTCCAAAGGGATCGCATCGGATACCACCACTCTGATAGTATTCATGACCTCATCTATCAATTCCGGTGAAGTTTCAGATACCGAGGCAATGATTTCCATTTCCTTTAAAACCAGTTCTTTATGGTGCTTTTCTATCTCGTATGACAAGCTCTCCGGTGAAAAGGAAACTGTAATCGCCGCTGCTGCCGCCATTGACGAGATTGCCAGCACGATTGACCTTGTTCTGCGACGTCGCTTTTCCTCCCTCACCTTCTGCAGGAAGGCATTCCTGCTTCCTTCCGGTACGGGAGCGGCGTCGAATTCTTCGATATTCTCCTTTATATATTTCTCAATTCCGTTCATATCCAGCTTTCTTTACGGCCTGAGCCAATAATTTTCTACCTCTCATATACAGGCTCCTTATGGAGCTTTCCTTAGCTCCTGTTATCTGAGCAATCTCCTGATAATCAAATCCTTCGAACAAATGCAGCGACAGAACTGCCCGGTAATGGTCCGGAAGAGATGCAAGTGCTTTCGTGATCTGCCCGGCATCGTATCCGCTGTCATCTGAAGGGGAGTCTTCCAGTGCCGGATCTTCATAGTCTTCCAGAAAGTCATTCCATCTGTTTTTGTCCCTCAGTCTGTCGATGGACTTCCTGATGCAGATACTTGTCAGCCATCTTGGAAGATCTCTGATCTCTTCCTTTTTCCTGAACCTCCAATATTGGAGAAGGGAGTCGTGCATTATTTCCTCGGCATCATCGCTGCAACCCGTGATCCGCAGACTGATATTGTACAGCCTGCGGCTATGGGCGTCATACACCTTTTCTATGTCAACAGTGTCTTTCATCAAGTTTCGTTTTCACCTTTATGACGATGGATTTTGCCGAGTGTTGCAAATATATGAGATAAATTTTCTAAATTTGGAGAAAATCGAAACTTATGAAACGCATTCTATTCTTTTCCATCTCTCTGATGGCTGCAATTTCTGCCTTTGCGCAGAATTATCCTTATCAGGATCCTTCCCTCAGTCCCGAAGAAAGGGCTAATGACCTTTTAGGACGCCTGAGCGTGGAGCAGAAGATCATGCTTATGGACTATGACTCTCCAGAAATTGCGGAATTCGGCATCAGAAAGTACAATTGGTGGAATGAGGCTCTGCACGGATCGGCCCGCAATGGTCTGGCTACCGTTTTCCCTCAGTCCATCGGTATGGCTGCCAGCTGGGATGATACGCTCCTCCAGCAGGTTTTCGACGTCGCTTCGACCGAACAGAGAATCAAGTTCAGCATTGCCCGTGAAGGTGAGGGCGTACAACGTTATCACGGACTCTCTGTATGGACTCCTAATATCAATATCTTCCGTGACCCTCGCTGGGGAAGGGGACAGGAGACTTATGGCGAGGATCCTTATCTTACTACAGTCATGGGACGTGCAGTCGTTAACGGCCTTCAGGGTGACGGCTCGCAGAAATATGACAAGCTCCACGCATGTCTGAAGCATTTCGCCATCCACAGCGGTCCTGAGTACGAACGCCATGTGTTCGATGTCGAGGAAGTGTCCTGGAGAGACCTCAATGAGACATATCTCTATGCCTTCGAGCGTCTGGTGAAAACCACTGATGTGAAGGAAATCATGTGTGCTTACAATGCATACGAAGGAAAGCCATGCTGTGGCAGTGACAAGCTTCTGATAAAGATTCTCCGCGAACAGTGGGGATTCGATGGAATGGTGGTGACCGACTGCTGGGCTGTACATGATTTCTTCAATGAGGGATGTCACAATATCTTCCCAAATGATCCACCTTCAGCTACAGCCAATTCAGTGCGCAGTGGTGCGGACCTTGAATGCGGTGACTCTTTCCACACTCTTGGTGAGGCTTTGAAGGCTGGAAAGATCACTGAAGCTGAAATCGACCGTGCTGTATTCCGTATCCTGAAGGCTCGTTTCGAACTCGGAGAAATGGATCCGGAGGATATGGTTTCATGGAATTCAGTTTCGCGAGACCTTCTTGCATGTGACCAGCACGATAACCTTGCCCTTCAGATGGCCCGTGAGACAATGACCCTTCTTCAGAACAAGGGTAAGATCTTGCCTTTGTCAAAGAATGCTAAATATGCGGTCGTAGGACCTAATGCCGCCGACTCCCTCGTCATGTGGGGCAATTATAACGGTATCCCTCGCAAGACCATCACCGTTCTCGAAGGCATCACCGCTAAAGTAGGAGCGGAGAATGTGGTATATGCGAAGGGTTGCGAACTTGCGGCTGCGTCGGATGATGCAGGCAGATACAGCGAGACTGAAGGCAATTATCACGATGAAGCCTTGCTGAAGGAGGCGGCACAGGAATATGCTGCAATGGATATGTCAACCTTTGACGACGTCGATGCAATCATCTACGTAGGTGGTCTTTCCCCAAAGCTCGAGGGTGAGGAAATGAGAGTGAACTACAAGGGCTTCAAAGGTGGTGACAGAACTTCTATCGAGCTTCCTGAGACTCAGAGACAGTATATCGCAGAACTTGCAAAGACCGGAAAGCCAATTATTTTCGTTCATCTTTCCGGCTCTGCAGTGGCTCTTGCTCCAGAGGCTGAAATCTGTGATGCTATCCTTCAGGGATGGTATGCAGGCCAGCAGGGTGGTACTGCAATCGCAGATGTTCTTTTCGGAGATTACAATCCGGCAGGACGTCTTCCTGTGACATTCTACGCATCAGATGCAGACCTTCCTGACTTCGGTGATTATGATATGCCGGGACATACATACAGATATTTCCAGGGCAAGCCTCTCTTCCCGTTCGGTCACGGACTTAGCTTCAGCAACTTCAAATACAGAAGAGCAAAGGTCAAGAATGATGTGCTCAGAATCCGTGTGAAAAATGCAAGCCATATGGATGGAGACGAGGTGGTGCAGGTCTATATAAGGAAGGCTGACGATGTGGATGGACCGATCATGAGCCTCCGCGGATTCAAGAGAGTTCACATAAAGGCGAGAAAGAGAGCGGTTGTCGAGATTCCGCTTTCGGCAGAAAACATCGACCTTTTCAATCCTGAGACAGGTAAGATGGAAGCCGCATCCGGAGAGTACATCATCTATTACGGCGGTACATCCGACATCTCAAAGCTGAGAAAACTGAGAATCAGGATTTAAATATCATTGATGTCAATAAGCCCAGACAGGACTGCGTGGATGGTCAGCTTGCCGATCGAGCGGGTCTGAAGTTTATCGCAGATATTGTTACGGTGGAAGATTACTGTAGGCAGAGAAACTCCCAGTTTCTCTGCTATTTCTTTATTGATCAGCCCCTTGACCATAAGGACCAACACCTCCTGCTCACGCGGTGAAAGATCGTTTCCGGCATTTCTCCGACGTCCCTCATCTATCTCCTGCTCATATCTGCTGACCAGCTGCATCTGCAGGATTCTGTTCTTCAGTTCGCCTTCTCCAAGAGACAGATCCAGGACATTGAATCCTTCCTTGATGAACTTGCTTCCGGTACCTTCGTGAAGGACGGTAGTCTGACTCTTTAGAGTGACGAACTCGTCTATATATCTGAACAGGATATCCGAATCTACAAAGAAATGAATGAAATGTCTGTTCGAATCTGCTATGAAGCGGTCCATCGTAGTGTACAGATGGATTTCCACATTGCCGAAAGTCTCCCAAAGGATGCTGCGTAATGCTATTCCGCTCAGTGTGTTGCGGTCTATTATTGCTATGCAGGGCGTCATTTCTGTCTTTTGAATATCATTGATATCACTATGAGGATTGGGAAGATCTCTACTCGTCCAAAGAACATATCTATTGTAAATATGAACTTTACCAATGGGCTGAAACCTGAGTAATTGCCCATTGTTCCGAGCGTGCCTGTGCCTGGTCCGACATTACCCAATGAAGATATTGTACCGGAGAAGGCATCTCCGATTTCTACACCGCATATGAGTAGTAATATGAATGAAATGAATATGATGAGGATGTAAAGTACGATGTAAAGAAATACTGAAGATACAGTGCTGTCGTTAAGAACTTTACCTCCTACTCTTGTTCTGAACAGAGAACTTGGATGAAGTCTCTTGAGGAAATCTCCATGAATGGCTTTCAAGGCAATGAACATCCTGTCCGCTTTGATACCTCCGGTCGTCGAGCCTGCACATCCGCAGTGCATTGCCGCGAAAATCAGTATTGTATTGGCCAGAAGAGGCCACATGGCATTGTCTGCCTGACCGAATCCGGTGGTGGTCAGGTAGCTGACGGTCTGGAAAGTCGAGTCAAGCAGGGCCCCGCCCCAAGATTCATATCCTCCCTGAGTCTTAAGCGAGAAGGCTATGATTATGCTGCATACGGCGATGATGCCAAGGTAGTATTTTGTTACAGAATGCTTCAGCGGTTTGAATGACCTACCTGCAACAATGGCAAATATGACGCCGAAATGCATCGCAGAAAGAGCCATGAAGACTGTTATGATTATGTCGATCGATGTGGAATCGAAATACATGACGGAAGTGTTTTTTGTGCTGAAACCTCCGGTGGCGACTGTACTGAAGGCATGGTTAACAGCGTCAAAGAGAGACATTCCTGCCGCCCAGAGCAGAAGAGTCTCGACGATTGTCAGCCCTATATATACGGTGACCATCACTCTTGTTATCGTGCTGGTCTTGTATCTGTACCCTTCCTTGGATAACGATGACAGTTCCAGATGCGTGAGTCTGAGTTTGGCAGGACTGCTGTCGGGAAGTATCATCAGAAGGAAGACGATCACCCCCAGTCCTCCGATGAAATGTGTGGACGACCTCCAGAAGAGAAGGCTTTTCGGCAAAGCTTCTATCTCTGTCAATATCGTGGATCCGGTGGTGGTGTATCCGGAAACACTTTCAAACCAGGCGTTTATCAATGTGAATTCTCCTCCCCAAAGTACATATGGGAGCATTCCGAATATAAAGGACAGGATCCAGGCCAGGACGATGGTGAGAAAGCCGGACTGGAGAGTCGTTGCAGAATTCTTCTTCACGAATATGAATGGAAATGTTCCTGTGATGAAAGTCACGAGGAAACTGATCAGAAGGGGAGTGAAGGCAGAATCAAATCCGTAATAAATGGAGATCGCAATCGATATCAGCATAAAAAAGGCATTGATCAGTAATGCCTTGCCGATGTTTGTCGATATTGCCTTGATATCCATAGCTTCCGGAATGTTATTTGTCGTGCAAATATATTAAAAAAATACAGATACTTTTGTTTTGTCATTTTCTTTCGTTAACTTTGCAATTGAGTAAAATTGAACAATTCAAAATTGCTAATTATATAGTCATTATGATCAGTCAGAACTTACACAACGCAATCAATGCACAGATCAATGCTGAACTTTGGTCGGCCTATCTTTATCTTTCGATGTCTCTCGATGCAGAGGCCAAAGGTTACAAAGGTGTTGCCAACTGGTTCTATGTTCAGTTTCAGGAAGAGCAGGCTCATGCACGTATCTTTATGAATTATCTCAATTCCCGTGATGCCAAAGTGGAACTCCAGCCGATAGAGGCGGTTCCGACTGCTTGGAATTCTGTTCTTGATATGTTCCAGCAGACACTTCAGCACGAAAAGAAGGTGACCTCACTGATTAACAATCTCGCTTTCATTGCCAATGAGGACAGAGATTTTGCATCGATCAATCGTCTGGTATGGTTCATCGACGAGCAGGTGGAGGAAGAGGAGTCTGCAAGAGAGATGATAGCAGCCTTTGAGGCCGTGGAGAACAATAAGTATGGAATGTATATGCTGGACAAGGAGCTTGCAACCCGTGTATACAATGTGCCTTCTCCATTGGCAACAGCAGAATAACAATTGAATAATCCTATAACTCTCCCGACCTGGCATAATGCTATGTCGGGAGTTTTTGTTATTTTTGCACTCTTGAACAAAAAGAATAATCAGGATATGGTAAAACTTAGTGACAAGATATTTTATGTAGGTGTCAATGACACGGATAAGGTTCTCTTTGAGGGGCTGTGGCCTCTTCCTTCAGGGGTCAGCTATAATTCATATGTAGTGGCAGACGAAAAGGTAGCTCTGATCGATACTGTCGAGTGCGGATTCGAGGAAGAGTTTCTCTCCAATGTTCGCGAGGCTGCAGAGGGCAGAGCAGTTGATTATCTCGTGGTCAACCATATGGAGCCCGATCACTCATCATTGATTTCATATATGCTTGAGGAATATCCGGGACTTCAGATCATTGCAAATGCCAAGACCGTCCCTATGCTGAAAGGTTATCACAATGTCCCTGAAGAAAGAGTACTTGTGGTGGGCGAGGGCGATTCTGTAAGTCTTGGAAGCTGCACCCTGCGTTTTTATATGACTCCTATGGTGCATTGGCCTGAAACAATGGTTACCTGGCTTGAAGAAGAGAATACTCTTTTCTCTGGTGATGCTTTCGGAACATTCGGTACAATTGACGAAGATGTTGTGGGCTCAGAGGGTACTTTTGAGCAGTATCGCGAGGAAATGATGCGATATTATGCCTGCATCGTAGGCAAGTACGGAATCCCGGTTCAGACAGCATTGAAGAAACTCAGTGGATTGGATATCAAGAGAATATGCAGTACACACGGTCCTGTTTGGGAGGAGGAGGCCGGTCTGGTGGTCTCCCTTTATGACAAGATGAGCCGCTATGAGGTGGAAAGGGGAGTCTGCATCGTGTATGCTTCGATGTACGGCAATACTGCTGCGGCTGCAGATGCCCTCGCAATGGAACTTGAAGAACTTGGGGTACCATACGCTATCCACGACCTTGCAGGAAACAATGCCGGCGAACTTGGAATCTCCGGAGCTCTTCGCGATGTGTTCAAGTATGATACGATCGTAGTGGGTGCACCTACATATAATAACGGCATTTTTCCGCCGGCAGAAACATTCATGAAGGCGCTTCAGGCTCGTCTGATAAAGGGACGTCGTTTCTATGCCTTCGGCTCATATACCTGGGCTGGTGCAAGTGTCCGTCTGCTCAACGAAATGGCGGCTTCATTGAATTTCGAACTTCTTGGCGAAGGCCTCTCGTTCCCGCAGGCCTATACTCGTGAAAAAGTCGATATGAAAGCGGTTGCCCGCTTGCTGAAATAAACAATGAACCCCGAAAGTATCTGACTGTAACTTTCGGGGTTCATTCTTTTATATCGCTTAGTCCACAAATCTGACCTTGCCGAAATCTCTTGGCTTAGCCTGCGGAGATTCTGCCGGATAACCCATTCCTATGCAGATTACAGGTGTATAACCTTCGCTGAAGCCGAGCTTGGCCATTGCTTCTGGAGCATTTCTGAGGAATCTGATCGGACTTCCCAGACATACTGATCCTACTCCGAGGGACCAACCTGACAACATGATATTCTCAGAAAGAAGTCCGCAATCGATCACAGAAAAATCATAAGCCGGATCATTAGCAATGAAAACCATCACAGGAGCACCCCTGAAGCATCCTTTCACAGCGCCCGGGTCTGTATCAGGATTTCCTGCTGCCATCAGCTGAACGATTTCCGCCATGACTTCAGGATTGTCCACCACTCGGACCTCCCACGATTGTCTGTTCATTCCGCTCGGTGCATTGATTCCGCATTCAAGTATTGTTTTCATTGTATCGCGTGCTACCGTGCAAGGCTTGTATGCCCTGATGCTGCGACGTGACATGATATTCTCGATGACAGCATTGCCTTCTTCTTTCTGAGGATTGCTCTGCTGCTGCGAACAGGCTGCTGCCAATGTCAGGCAGAAACCCGCGATGATGATGTGTAAAGCTTTCATAAATCAGTTCGATAAAGTTTTCCCAAATATAATTATTTCCGGTAGAAAATACTGAGAATTATGCTTAAATGACGTATATTAGCATTTTAAAACTTATGCCAATGGAAAAAGAAATCCTGAATGCGGCTGCAGATCCGATGGGAGCGGCAATATATGATTATTATGTCAATGGCAATGCGGATACCCTCGTTGTGCATTCCTCGATGTTCGAAGATGACGAGATTCCGGTGGAGAGTCTTTTCCGCAGTCTGGAAGATATGCCGGAGCTTGAAAGAATTGCTTTGGAAGAGGCTAAGGGCAGGATCCTGGATGTCGGAGCCGGAAGCGGATGCCATTCGGTAGCTTTGCAGAAGCTTGGAAAGGCTGCGGTTGCAATCGATATTTCTCCTTTATCGGTGGATGTGATGAAGCGAAGGGGACTTGACGCACGTCAGATCAATCTCTTTGACGAAACCTTCAGTGAAAAATTCGATACGGTCCTGATGCTGATGAACGGAACCGGCATTGTCGGGACATTGGACAATATGTCTGCCTTCTTCGAACGTATGAAGCAGCTCCTGACGCCGGATGGATGCATCCTGATCGATTCAAGTGATCTTCGTTATCTGTATGAAGAGGAAGACGGAAGCCTGATGATCGATCTTGCAGACGATTATTACGGTCAGCTCGACTATAGAATGGAATACAAAAACATTCTCGGTGAACCGTTTGACTGGCTATATGTAGATTTTGAGACGTTGGCCATCTATGCGGAAGAAAGCGGCTTCACTGCTGAACTTCTGGAAGAAGGCGAACATTATGATTATCTCGCTAAACTGACAATCAATTAATTTATGGAAATGAATACAGCAAAAAGAGAAATCTGGATCGACTGGATGCGCGTGGCAGCCTGCTTCATGGTAATTCTCGTACACAGTACCGAACCTTTCTATCTCGGGGGCAACGGCTCTTTGATTCTCACTGAAACAGATGCTTTCTGGGCATCATTCTTCGACTCGTTTGTAAGGGCATGTGTGCCGCTTTTCATTGTGGCCTCCAGTTATCTTCAGTTCCCGTTGCACTATAGTGCCGGGGAGTTTCTCAAGCGCAGGGCCGTCAGGATTCTTATTCCTTTTGTCCTCTGGAGCCTTGTATATGCATTCGTATGGGGAGAACCGGTCTCCAATCTCAAGAGTCTGCTTCTGAATTTCAATTACTCTGCAGGACATCTCTGGTTCGTATATATGCTCATCGGAGTCTATATGCTTATGCCGCTTCTTTCTCCTTGGGCTGAAAAAGTCGGCAAGAAGGAACTTCAGGTATATCTGGGAATCTGGATTTTTACAGCATTCATTCCGCTTATACGCGACTGGGTCAGCCAGGAACCGCTTGCATTTGCCTATGGACCTACAGGAATCCCACGTCAGGCTCTTTATCCTTTGTGGGGAGAGGCAAGCTGGAATGGTTACGGTACCTTCTATTATATAAGCGGATTCATAGGATACCTGCTTCTCGGTCTTTATTTCCGTAAATTTGTGGGAGAACTTTCCTGGAAAAAGACCTTGGCTGTAGCGCTCCCTTGCTGGCTTGCAGGTTTTGCAATCACCTTCGGAGGTTTCCTCAGGAGAGTATATGAAACCTGTGGTGGTACCTTCCCAGCTGACAATATCATAAATGATGCGGTGTATTGGGAAACTACCTGGTGCAATGACACCATAGGAGTAGTTCTGATGACCGTAGGATGGATACTTCTTTTCAGGAAAATCAAGAGCGCAGGCTGTTTCTACAACAAGATTCTCCTTCCTGTCTCAAAGGCGAGCTACGGTATGTATCTGGCTCATCTTCTGGTGCTTGTGCCTGTGTGCGGCATGTTCCGAAACTGGCTTGGCTCCGGAAATGAAGGAGTTTTGGGCTTCTGGACTACTCCGGTGGAGATAGTGCTGGCTGCTGTAGTCGCATTCATAGGTGTCGCGATTGTTTCGGTCATTCTTCAGAAGATACCTAAGATAGGAAAATATATCATCGGCTGATATAAGAATTAGCACGAAAAATGTTATTCCGGCAAGGCGTGTAGTTAGTGTATTATGAAACGTCTTGCCTTTTTCATTGCCTTTTTTACGGCAATCTTCATAGCATCGTATCCGTCTGATGCACAGCCTGAAGCAGTTCAGGGATACAATGTCAGCGGCAGAGTCATTGACCGCCTTACCAGGGAAAGCATTCCCTATGCCGCTGTGGTCATAGTCGGAGTCGAAGGCTCCGGCACACTTTCAGATTCCACAGGAGTATTCACCCTGGAAAACGTACGCCCCGGAATTGTTCAGTTTTCTGCCATTCAGCTGGGATACAGGACTGTGGTGACACCCGAGTATAAGATCACTCCATATACGCCGTTTATTGAAATCGAAATGGAGCAGGATCCTGATGAACTGGCGGCATCTACGGTGAAGCCTTCTCCATTTCTAAGGAGCGTGGAAAGCCCGGTCAGCGTACGTGTCATCAGTCTGGGAGACATTGACCGGATCCCGGGAGCCAACAAGGACATCGCCCGTATCGTCCGTTCTTATCCCGGTGTCTCCTATTCTCCGATCGGCTATCGCAATGATTTGATAGTCAGGGGAGGAGGCCCCTCGGAGAATTCCTTTTTCATCGATGGTATCGAGATTCCGAACATCAATCATTTCGCTACCCAGGGAGCATCCGGGGGACCTGTCAGCATACTGAACTCTGACCTGATCAGGGAAATCAGTTTCTATACCGGATCCTTTCCAGCCAACAGAGGGGGAGCGCTGAGTTCGGTGATGGATATCACTCTGAAGGATGGTAATCCTGACAAGCAGGCTTTCAAGGCAGTAATCGGGGCCTCGGAAGTAGGTGCCAGTGCGAGCGGCCATATCGGGAATAATACCACATATATAGCTTCCGTAAGGCAGTCCTACCTACAGCTTCTGTTCCGACTTTTGGGACTGCCGATGCTCCCGAACTATATAGATGGCCAGTTCAAGTCCAGGACGAGGATCGACAGCAGAAATGAAATTGCATTCATAGCCCTCGCCGGCTTTGACAATATGAAACTGAGTGATGATCCCGATGACAAAGGTGATGAGTATCTCCTGAGTTATCTTCCCGTACTGAAGCAGGAGACATTTACCATCGGCACCTCATATAAGCATTTTTCCGACCGGCATATACAGACATACAGCCTCAGTTATAGTTATCTTAATAACCGCAGCCGTAAATATCTCGATAATGATGAAAGTGTCGGTGACAATCTCATATTGTACAGCAGCGGGCTTGAAGGAAAGGTGCAGATGAGGTTCGAGAACAGGTCGTATTACGGGCCATGGACTGTGCGGGAGGGTGCAGAGTTTTATTTCCGGCACTATGACAGCGATGTCTATCGTCGGTCAAGGTCAGGGATTCCCCTTGATTATGGCACCGGGTTGTCTTTTTTCGGAGGTGGTATCTTTGTTTCGGCCGATTATAAATCTCCTGGTGGAAAACTGAATGCATCTGCAGGCCTTCGGACTGACGCCGCCTCGTATTCAGCCAATACTGCAAGTTTCTGGAAACAGTTTTCGCCGCGTGCTTCGGTCTCGTATCTTCCTTGGAAAAACTGGTCGTTCAATGCCAGCGCTGGATTCTATCATCAGCTTCCTCCGATTACTGCCCTTAGCTTCCGTGATGCGGAAGGAGGCCTGGCCAATAAGGACCTTGACTACATGAGGGTGATCTCGACAGCTGTCGGAGCTGACTGGAAATTCCGTGACAGACTCTTCATCGGACTGGAAGGGTTTTACAAGCAGTTCATGGATATACCTTTATCTCTGGAAACCGGAGTACCGCTGACCTGTACAGGCACCGATTACGGAAGCATCGGAGAGGAAATGCTGATATCTTCTTCCAGTGGCAGGGCATACGGAGTGGAGCTGCTTGTCAGATGGCTGATTCCGGATAAATTGACCCTTGTCGGATCAGCCACCTTGTATAAAAGCGAATATAAGTCTGCCAAGGATGCTGATTATATCCCTTCCGCCTGGGACAATCGTTTCATATTGAATGTCAGCGGGGTGTATGACTTGCCGAGATACTGGAGCATAGGCGTGAAGGTCAGTGCGATTGGCGGTTCGCCCTATACCCCATATGATGAGGACGCTTCTTCATTGAAAGTCGTATGGGATGCCGCCGGTAGGCCTGTTTATGATTACACAAAATACAATCAAAGCCGTCTGGATCCATATTATCAGATAGACCTGCGTGTAGATAAGAATTTCTATTTCAGGAAATGGACCCTTGGCCTTTATGTCGATCTGCAGAACGTGACCTTCAGCAAGATCCGTCAGCCGGATGCTTATCTGAGTACGGGTGAGATCCTCAATCCTGACTCTCTTCCGCTCGAACAGCGCTATGCTCTCGAGACTCTGGAGCTGTGGAGCGGCACGATTGTTCCCGCTGTAGGTGTGACCTTTGAATTCTGAATTTAACAGATGGAGTGCCCATGATGAAAAACAACGGTAATGCTATTAGTTCTTGTTACTTTTTGTATCTTTGCACCCCGATTATTTTTACAAAAAGTATAAGTCCTTAAGAATGAAGAAGTTTACTATAGCATTACTGGCGTTTGCATGTGCTGCAATCTATGCCGGTTCAGCCAATGCACAGGCTAAGAAAGGGAGCAATATGGTTATTTCCGGACAGGGATGGTACGGTTATGATGTGGAGAAACTGCATCCGAACCAGACAACGTTCGGCTATATGACATATGATCTTGGGCTCGGTTTTCAGACGCAGCCGGAAAACGGAAACATATATGCCCAGCAGTTCGGATTTCCTATCATAAGCGTAGGTATGTCTGTGGCAAGAATGGGACATTTCCAGTTCTCGGACCATACGAAGTTCCCGGACCTTTATTCCATTTACGGTTCGTTCGAACGTTCTCTTCTGAGAAGCAGATACTTCTCACTTGGATATCTGTTCGATTTCGGTGCGACTTATAATCCCGGAAAGTATGATCCTGTCCAGAATCCAGGCAATAACTGGCTGAGTGCACCTTTTATGGCCTATTTCGGAGTAGGAGCATTCGCGAAGTTTCATATCGGACCAAGGTGGGAGGTCGGAGCCGACTTTATGTTCCGTCACTACTCGAACGGTCGTCTCGCTCTTCCTAACGAGGCTATAAACGCGCTCGGAGCCGGTGTGTTTGCACGTTACAGACTTTCAGACTATGAGTACGCGAAGTACACGGGCAAGCCGCAGAAGGCAGCAGATTTCAAGAAAGGCATGCAGTATATGATCACATTTGGTACCGGATTCCATACATGTCAGGCTGAGTGGAATAAATATGCATATGATCATACCGATCCTGACAAGCCTGCAAGAGTTCCGACCAAGGAAGAGGCTGCCGGTCTGAAGGCACATCCTAAGTTCTCCCTCAGCTTCGATGCAATGTATCGATATGCATTAAGATATGCTACAGGTCTCGGTGTTGACATGTTCTATTCTTCAAATATGAAGGAGCTTGAAGCGGCGGACAGAATCCTCTATGGTGATGCGGCAGTAGCAGCCAGCCCTGGTTACAATCCGATTTCAATTGGTGTGGCAGTCGTGCAGGAGGTCTATTGGCGTAATTTTGCTGCGCATATTGCCATCGGAGCATATCCTTACAGGCACAAGGGAGTTAATGACAAGGAACTCAACGAGAAGTTGGATGATCGCGAACGCGGATGGCATTATGAAAAGGCCGGAATAAGATACTATTTTCCGAAACTGGCCGATACCTATCTCGGTTTTGCAATCAAATCTCACAGCATCAAGGCTGAATATCTCGAGTTCAGCATCGGTATAAGATTATAATTATTCTTTTTCAGCCTTCATTGCCAATGCCTTGACGATCATTACAAAGAATCCTGTAAGGATAAGGTTTGTGAGGATTGTAAGGAGTGAAATAGCAAGAAGAGGACCACCCAGACCATAGCCAAGTGCTATGAATACAATACCTGCTCCGACTTCGCCGCGGGTGAACATACCGATGCTGAGTGCAAGGCGTTCTGTGAGGCTCTTGTCTCTGTAGAAGAACATCGGAAGCAGCTTGCCTATATTGGACAAGGCTGTAGTGACCAGGACATGTCCTGCAATCTCTCCCCAGCTCATATCTCCTACCTGGCCGATAACGCAGTCTCCTGCTGTGGCGCTGAAATCCACTCCTAAGAAAAGTGGCGCGCTCAGACCTACAAGGAACATGAACATATATGATATTACGGACCCTGCTGTTTCGTCGGCCTTGGTGTGATGCTCCTTGGTCTTCATCATCATTCCGAGTATGAAGGCGGGGAGTAGAATCTCGATATGGATGGCCGAGTCTGGTCCGAAAAACTCCTTTGTAATCTCATACAGTCCCTGGAAAATGAATACCAGTACAGTGGCATAGCCAAGTATGGCTGACCAATGCTGTATCATCCTGATGGAATTCAGTCTCGTCCATCCCAGATAGAGGCAGAGGAATACAAACAATACAACCACTCCCAGCTGCCATTTCATACCTATCATCAGAATCTGCAGCGGAATCATAAGGAGAATGGTGTCCAGGTCATCGAAGATAGCCAGCACTCTGGTCTTCTGATACACCCATGATTTCTTCAATCCTGCTGCGGCAAGCATGGTGAAGAGGATTCCCGCCGAAGTCGGAGCGGCAAATCGGCTCAGAAGCAATGTTTCTTTCCAGGCTCCCCAGTCCAAACGGTACTGTACAGGCATAAGGAGAATGAAATAGCCGCAGATGAGCAGCCAAGGGACTGCTGCTGTGGCCATGGCAATGAAATAATCTTCAGTGTAGGATTTCCATTTTGTCTTGTCCAGCTCGAATTCACGTCCGACATTGATCATGATGAAAGCGAGGCAGATGTAGAGCATTACATCGAAAAATGGCTTGAGATGTGCATGGATTTCAGGTCCGAGAAGAATCGGAAATACTTGAGAACCGGCAAGTCCCAGAAGGAGGAACACCGAAAACAGGATGATTTTTTTCATTTGATGGCAGCTTGTATTATTGAAGTTGTCATTGTGTTAATTGCAAATATATGATATTTCCTCTAAAATTCAAAATCAGACTTCAGACTTCGTCAGAGCTCCGAAAACTAGTTTTAGGAATGGGAGAAAAAGCATATTTTTTGTTCACCGACTTAAAAAAATGACTACATTTGCCGCGTTTTTAATGAAGTCTTGAATGAAATCTCTTACTAATTATAGTTTCGTGAGTAAATATATAAAACACGTCAATGCAAGCTTTGTCTTGATATTCTTTACCGTTCTGGCTCTCGTCTTTGCTAATGTGGGTGCTTTGAAAGGCTGGTATTTCGACTTGTGGAGTCTTCCTGTATCTTTTTCAGTAGGATCCTTCAATCTTTTCAGCCATTCCGGCCATGCCCTTACATTGGGGGATTTCATCAATGATTTCCTGATGGCGATATTCTTTCTGGCGGTCGGTCTGGAAATCAAGAGAGAAATCAAGGTGGGAGAACTTTCGACAAGAGATAAGGCTCTCCTTCCTATTATTGGCGCATGCGGAGGAATGATTGTTCCTGTGCTGCTTTTCAGTCTTATCTGTCCGTCTGATCCAATGATGCAGAGGGGTATGGCCATACCGATGGCGACTGATATCGCATTTTCTTTAGGAGTTCTTTCCGTATTCAGCAAAAGAGTGCCTGTCGGCCTCAAGATTTTTCTTGCGGCTTTGGCGGTGGCAGATGACCTGGGCGGAATCATTGTGATCGCCCTCTTCTATTCTTCCGATATAGATATAATGTATCTGCTTCTGTCTGCTTTATGTGCGGCAGCCATGATTCTCGCCAATATACTCAAATGTCATAGGAAGAGATTCTATGTGCTTTTCGGCCTCATGCTTTGGTACCTTATGCTTAACTCTGGTATACATGCGACTATAGCTGGTGTGATCACAGCATTCTGTGTGCCTTCGACTCTTACCAAAGGTACTGGTTATTATCTGGAGCGTATCAGAAAGAATGTCAATAAGTTCCCGGTCATCAATATCGATGAACAGCGTAATACTATCGTTCTCACCAATGACCAGGTACATACCCTCAAAAGTATAGAGTCTGCGGCAGATAAGATGATCAGTCCGCTTCAGGATCTGGAAGACCATCTGCATTTCACGATCAACTATGTCGTCATTCCTCTCTTTGCTTTTGCAAACGCTGGAATAGATCTTTCAGGCATGAGTATCGGAACCCTTTTCTCAGGAGCCGGCCTTGCCGTCATGCTTGGTCTGGTACTCGGAAAGTTCATCGGCGTATTCTCGTTCTCGTGGGTGGCAGTCAGACTTAATATAGTGAAGCTTCCTACCAATACGACCTGGAAGGCATTTGCAAGTGTCTGTGTCATATGTGGAATCGGTTTCACAGTATCCATGTTCATTGCAGACCTCTCATATTCAGGCCTTGCAGAAGTTGGAGATGCCTTGCTGGATCAGGCGAAGCTTGGAGTCCTTGTTGGTTCTGTCATTTCTGCCGTGCTTGGAGTGATTCTTCTGTCCAGGACTCTTCCTGAAGAGAATTAAGAAACTATTTTGCTTCCTTTTTTTAACGGATATGTCTCCTCCGATGCAGATATTGTGACGGAGGAGATTTTTTCTGCCTGTATCAGACGCTTCATCTGACTTTTATGCACAGCTATTGCCTCTTTCAGGTATCGGATCCCGCGAGGTAAGAGTTTACGGAATTCCCTTAAGGTCCCGCAGATCATCTCGCAGCTGAACATGATGTTCTCCATATTGTCCATTATTACCGGCTTGACAATGTAGCTTTCGAACATGGCGGCATTGGATGCCTCCAGAAACAGATCGTAGGCATCTTCATCGATGGAAAAGAAGATCCTTAAGCTCAGTATATCCTCTTCGTATTCCAACACAGCCACATTATCTTCCACATTAAAAAGGATATGTGTCTTTTCATAGCTCGGATAATATCCCTCTTCCATCATACATCTGAATATGACTCTCATATTCAATGAACTGTGTCCGGTCTTTTTCATATCTGTCCTGTTTATCTGACTGCTGCAGAAAACATATATGATGCCGCATTATTCCTAAAAATATCTGCAAATCTGAATAATGAATGAAATTTTTAATAAATTTGATGGGACCAAACGTTGAAGTTTATGAAAAACATAATCCTGCCGGATAATCACGAAAGGTCTCTTGCCTTCTGGCTCGCAATGGAGGAATTTGTCGCGAAGTCAGTGGACGAAGAGGCTTTCTTTGTGTGGAGGGTCGCACCGACGGTGATAATAGGCAGAAACCAGGTATTGGAGGCTGAAGTCAATCTTGATTATTGCCGCCGGAACGGAGTGAAAATAGTCCGTAGAAAGAGTGGCGGAGGCTGTGTCTATGCCGACCGGGACAATATCATGATATCATATGTATCCAGAAGGGGAGATGTTGCGGAAATATTCGAGCGTTATCTCTCTGCATTGACATCCTGTCTTTGCTCTCTGGGACTCAAAGCTGAAAAGTCAGGCAGAAACGATATCCTTGTGGAAGGCCGCAAGGTCAGCGGTAATGCCTTCCACCAGCTCCCGGACAGGAGCATCGTGCACGGAACTCTTCTTTACAATACGGATTTCGACGCACTGGAAGAAGCGATACGTCCCCCGGTGGAGAAACTTCTGCGCCACGGCGTGGCCTCTGTACGGCAAAGGGTGGGAAATCTGCGCGACTATCTTGATCCTGCGATAATAGGATCAATCCATGCCCTGGAGAGCCATCTGGTGGACTATTTCTCTGACGGCACCTTATCTCTGTCTGCGGATGATCTGTGCGTGATCGAAGAAATGGCTTCGGCGTATGAACAATTTTGAATCTGTTGGGCAAGTTATAAAGCTCATGAAAATGCTCAAGCATTCTCCATATGTAAGAATACATATAAATGAATTCAACCATATATTATGGAAAGATATATTATCGGAATGGGTGAGGCGCTGTGGGACTGCCTGCCTGAAGGAAGAAAGATCGGTGGAGCACCGGCTAACTTCGCGTATCATGTAGGACAATTCGGTTTCAGATCGCTTGCTGTAAGTGCGATCGGTGACGATCAGCTTGGCCGCGAGATCAAGGAGAAGTTCGATCAGAGAGGACTTGCGTATAACCTTGAAACCGTAGACTATCCTACAGGAACAGTTCAGGTGACTCTTGATGAAAAGGGTATTCCATGCTATGAGATCATGGAGAATGTTGCTTGGGACAACATACCATATTCTTCAGCACTGGAAGAACTTGCAAGGAACTGCAAGGCTGTCTGCTTCGGATCGCTCGCTCAGAGAAGTGAAGTGTCAAGAGCGACAATCAACCGTTTCATTGATGCTATGCCTGATACTGAGGATACTTACAAGATCTTTGACATCAATCTCAGACAGCATTTCTATTGCAAAGAGACTATAGAGAATTCATTTGCAAAGTGCAATGTCTTGAAGATCAATGATGAAGAGCTTGTGGTGGTATCGGAGATGTTCGGATGTCAGGGCCTTTCGCAGGAAGACGCCTGCAGAAAACTGCTCAGTGACTATGGATTCAAGATGCTCATCCTCACATGCGGAACTGAAGGCAGCTATGTCTTCAGCGCAGATGAGATGTCCTTCCAGAATACTCCTAAGGTTGTTGTAGCGGATACTGTCGGTGCCGGTGATTCATTCACAGGATCTTTCATCGCTTCGATATTGAAGGGAAAGACCATTCCTGAAGCGCATAAGCGGGCTGTAGAGGTTTCGGCTTATGTGTGCACTCAGAATGGTGCAATGCCGGTACTCCCGGAAAATCTGCTCCAATAATTGGTTAGTTTATTATACGGGCATCCCCGGAAGATTTTATCACAAAATCTTTCGGGGATTTTCTCGTCGATATTGCTCGTTTGATTATTTTTTGATTAAATTTGAAAGATTTTACCACTTGATTGTAACACTGATACATATTATGGAAGAAAATCTTTTAAAAACCTGTCTCTACGACAAGCACACAGCTCTCGGAGCGCAGATGAGCCCCTTTGGCGGTTTCATGATGCCGATCCAATACACCAATATCACCGACGAACATAATGCAGTCCGTCATCACGCCGGAATGTTCGATGTATCCCACATGGGAGAGATCTTCGTCAGCGGACCTGATGCCGAGAAATTCGTGAACCACATCTTCTCGAATAATATCTCCGGTATCCCTGACGGAAAGATTCTCTACGGAATGATGCTTTATCCAAACGGCACCGTTGTAGACGATCTCCTGGTTTACAAGGAATTCGAGCCGAACAAATATCTTCTCGTGGTCAACGCATCCAATATCGCTAAGGATTACGAGTGGATCTGCGCCCAGACGGAAGGTTTCGACGTCGAGGTAGTGAATGCTTCTGATTCATGGGGCGAAATTGCCCTTCAGGGCCCCGAGGCAGAGAAAATTGCTGTGGAAATTCTTGGACTTGCACCTGCAGCAGACCTCGGCTTCTATACTTATTACGAGGCACAGTGGAAAGGATCCCGTATGGTTGTAAGCCGTACCGGCTATACCGGCGAGGATGGTTTCGAAATCTATTGTACACACGATGCCATCAATGAAATCTGGGATATATTGCTTCAGGCGGGCGTGACACCTTGCGGACTTGGCTGCCGTGATACCCTCCGTTTCGAGGCCGGACTTCCTCTTTATGGACACGAACTCAGCGACGAAATCACTCCGCTCGAGGCCGGACTCGGAATGTTTGCAAAGATCAAGGAGAAAGACTTCATAGGACGTGATGCTCTGGTGGCACAGAAAGAAGCCGGACTGACACGTAAGATTGTCGGAATAGAACTTCAGGATAAGGCCATTCCTCGTGCTGGCTATCCTGTCGAGGTGAACGGTGAACAGGTGGGAGTCGTGACTACAGGTTACCGCTCGATTTCTACTGACCGTAGTGTCTGTGTGGCGATGGTTGACAAGGCTTATACTGAGCTCGGTACAGCGGTAGAGATCCGTATCCGCAAGAAGGTCTTCCCTGGCATCGTCACCAAAAAACGTTTTTACGAAACCAATTATAAGAAATAACACACTAAATCAATAACAATTATGTCAAAGACAGTAGAAGGACTCTATTACAGCGAGTCACACGAATGGGTAAAGGTAGAAGGCAATGTAGCCGTGATCGGTATCACAGATTTCGCTCAGCATGCAATGGGTGATCTCTCATATGTGGATATGCCTGAGGTGGATGACGAACTCGAGAAAGGTGAAGAGTTCGGAGCAGTGGAGAGTGTGAAGGCCGCAAGCGACCTTTACAGCCCTGTATCAGGAACAGTGATCGAGATCAATGAAGAACTCGAGGATGCACCTGAGCTTCTTAACCAGGATGCATTCGCTAACTGGATCATCAAGGTCGAAATGAGCGATCCTTCTGAGCTTGAGGCTCTTATGGATGCAGCTGCATACGAAGCGATGTGCGCTAACGAGTAAGGTTATGGCATTTGCTTATTTCCCGCATACGGAAGATGATATCCGCCAGATGCTGGACAGGATCGGAGTGGAATCCCTGGAGGATCTCTACTCCGATGTCCCTCAGGATGTCATTTACCGTGAAGAATATGACCTCCCGGATGCAATGTCCGAGCATGAGGTCCGCCAGTATTTCGAGGCCCTGGCCGAGCAGAATACCAGTCTCTTCTGCCTATGCGGTCTCGGCGCATATGACCATTATTCTCCTGCTGTAATCCCTCATATCATTTCCCGCTCGGAATTCCTCACAGCCTACACTCCGTACCAGCCTGAAGTATCGCAGGGTACCCTCCGCTATATCTTCGAGTATCAGTCGATGATCACAGAATTGACCGGAATGGATTGTACCAATGCGTCGATGTATGATGGTGCGACAGCTGCTGCCGAGGCAATGATGATGGCAATGGCCTCTACCAAGAAAAAGACACGCGTACTTCTTTCGGAAGGTCTTCTTCCTCAGGTTGTCAAAGTGGTAAGGACTTATGCCAAATTCAAGGGAGTGGAAGTGACAATGATTCCTTGTCTGGACGGTGTGACTTCATACGGAGCCCTTCTGACCGAACTTGCGGCAGGGGATGTGGCTGGAGTTCTTGTGCCTGGAATCAATAAATACGGCCACATCGAGGACTTTACCGGTTTTGCTGATGCAGTCCATGCTCAGAAAGGTCTCTTCATGGTCTATTCGGATCCTTCATCCCTTGCCGTTATCAAGACTCCTGCTCAGTGGGGAGCTGATATTGTCTGCGGAGACTCTCAGACATTGGGAATTCCTCTGAGTTACGGCGGTCCATATGTCGGATTCCTTGCTTGTACCAAGGATCATGTCCGCAAGCTTCCGGGTCGTATTGTCGGCGCAACGAAAGATGTCAATGGAAAGCGTGCTTATGTACTTACACTCCAGGCTCGCGAGCAGCATATCCGCCGCGAGAAAGCTACCAGCAATATCTGTTCGAACCAGTCTCTGATGGCCCTCTATGTGACTGTCTATATGTCGCTTATGGGACCGAAAGGACTTAAGGAGGTCAATGAACTCTGCTATGGCGGTGCACATTATCTGCATGACAGACTTCTTGAGACCGGACTCTTCGAGAAACCTTTTGAGAAGCCTTTCCTTAAGGAGTTCACCCTTAAGACTACAGTACCTGCCAAGAGAATCCAGGATGCCCTGCAGCTGATCGGTGTATTCGGAGCTGTGGAGGTAGAACCTGGCCTTGTCAATTTCTGCGTGACCGAGAAGGTATCGAAGGAGAATATTGATGCGATTGTCGGATATCTTAAAGAACTGGAAGTATGAAGTACTACGATAAACTGATCTTTGATCTTTCCAAAGAAGGAAGGCAAGGATACTCGCTCCCGGCAAACAAATGGGAATCATCCGTTTCCGAACTTCCGGCAGGTCTTCTTCGCGCAGATGCTCCAGCCCTCCCGCAGGTAAGCGAACTTGATGTAGTCCGCCATTATACAAATCTTTCGCAGATGAATTTCGGTGTGGATTCCGGATTCTACCCGCTCGGAAGCTGTACGATGAAATACAATCCTAAGATCAATGAGGAGATTGCTGCCAATCCTGTTTTCGCAGGCCTACATCCGTTGCAGCCGGCAGAGACAGTGCAGGGAGCATTGCGTCTGTACAAAGATCTTGCGGCCGCATTGTCAGCCATCACTGGTATGGCGGAATTCACCCTCGATCCGTTCGCAGGAGCTCACGGCGAGCTTACCGGACTTATGGTGATACGCCAATATCATATCGCCCGCGGTGATCTCAAACGTACGAAAATCATTGTCCCTGACAGTGCTCACGGAACCAATCCTGCTTCTGCGGCGGTCTGCGGACTGGATATCGTGCAGGTGAAGTCCAATTCAATGGGACTCGTTGATGTGGAGGATCTCAAGCCACTTCTTGACGATACCATTGCAGGTATCATGATGACCAATCCGAATACTCTGGGACTTTTCGAAAAGGATATCAAGGAAATTGCCGCTCTCGTGCATGACTGTGGTGGTCTGCTGTATTATGACGGAGCCAATATGAATCCGCTTATGGGAGTGGTACGCCCGGGAGATATGGGCTTCGATGTTCTGCATCTTAACCTTCACAAGACTTTCTCTACACCTCACGGCGGCGGCGGTCCCGGATCAGGCCCTGTAGGAGTGGCTGCTCATCTTGCTTCTCATCTTCCTGTGCCGAAGGTCATGGAAGCTGAAGACGGCACATTGTACATTGCTGACGGAATGTGCAGATGCGCATCTTCTCCAGAAGGATCAGGAGCTTTCGGCCCGGCCTGCGGATGCGCACCTGAATGCAAGTGCGGATGTCAGGCTTGTGGCCAGATCTCAGGTTTCATGGGTAACTTCGGTGTTCTCCTGAGAGCATATACATATATCCTGATGCTCGGTAAGCAGAATATCAGAAAAGTAGGTCCTTTGGCTGTCTTAGGTGCCAATTATATCAAGGAATCCCTGAAGGATGTATATAAACTTCCGATTCCGACTGTCTGCAAACACGAATTTGTCTTTGATGGTCTTGCAGACCAGTCTACAGGGGTAACTACTCTGGATGTAGCCAAGAGACTTCTTGATTATGGCTTCCACGCCCCGACGATCTACTTCCCGCTCCTTTTCCATCAGTCCATTATGATCGAGCCTACGGAAACGGAGTCAAAGGAGACCTTGGATGAATTCATTGCAGTAATGAGGACTCTCGCAGAAGAAGCGATTGCATCTCCGGAATATTTCAAGGAGGCTCCGCACAATACTCCTGTTGGACGTCTTGATGAAACTACAGCAGCCCGTCAGCCGATTCTCCGCTATCGGGACTTGCAATAGTTCATGATCCATATAAAGAAACCAGGCAGTTTCCATCAGGATTCTGCCTGGTTTTTTCTACTTCATATTCTGTATGGTCAGCCTTTCTTCATAGTGTATTGTGACAGGATGACTCCAAGGGTCGATACTCCGATTCCTATCCATTGGCGTGAATTCAGAAGTTCATGTCCGAGAATCCATGCAATGATGGCAGCAGCTACCGGAATCAGAGCTGAGAATATGCTGGACTTGGCGACTCCCAGATTCTTGATTGTGCTGACCCATAATGAAAATGCCAGACTTGAACAAAGCACTGCAAGACATATGATAGGATACCATACTTCCGGACTGAAATGCGTTTCTACACTGAATCCGTCCAGACCTTTCCATATGAAAAGCGGAAGAAGATATACCGAGCCGATCAGAAATTGGTACATTACAATTATCTGGCTTGAGTAATTTCCTGAAAGACTTTTGGTTATGGATGCGTGTCCCACCTCTGATACTACGGCTATAAGCAGCAATATCACGCCCCATATGAAGTTTTCTCCAAGCTCACCTTTGGCCATCGCCACCATAACTATGCCCACAAGTGTAAACAATATTCCTATGATATTGATGAAGTTTACCTTTTCCTTAAAGAATATCATACCCGCTCCGATAGAGAATATCGGAATTGTGGCGATTACCATTGCACTGAGTGTCGGTGATCCCGTGAGCTTCAGTCCATAAGTTTCGCATATGAAATATATGAAAGGCTCGAAGAATGCGAGTAGGAGAAACTTGCCAAGATCTTGTCTCTGTATCCTCTTGATTCTTGCGTAGGCAGTGTTGAAGAGGAACAGAATTATTCCGGCGAGGAGAATTCTGACAAAAACGAAATAGAATATCGGGATGTTCTGGGCGATAAGTTTGTCTGTCCAGATATACGACATTCCCCATAGAGTGATCGCAAATATGGATGCGATATATATCAATATTTTGCTGGGCTGTACTTTAGGCGACATATGTCAGTCAGTTTTTATTGAAATCTATGATTTCTCCGTTTATCAGTACCTTTTCTATAACACCGCGCAGTCTTTCTCCGTCATATGGTGTCCAGCCGCATTTGCTGAGCTGATCTTCATTCCTGACAGTGAATTCTTTTTCATGATCGAAGATTACCAGGTCTGCTTCATATCCCTGTCTGATTTTTCCACGTTCAAGTCCATATATTTCAGCAGCTTTCTCAGAGAATACGGATGCAATCCTGGTCAGAGGAATACCTTCTTCGTGTGCTATTGTCAGAAGAACCGGTAGACTCTGCTGGATTGTCGGGAGACCAGATGGCGCTTTTGCATAATTCGCGTCCTTCTCAGACAGAAGGTGTGGCGCGTGGTCAGATCCGATTGTGTCGATAAGACCGCTGGCAAGAGCCTCGCGAAGTGCCGCCCTGTCAGCCGAGGTCTTTACAGACGGGTTGCATTTGACACGGCTTCCCAGTCGGGAATAGTCTTCGTCGCTGAACCATAGGTAGTTGCAGGATGTTTCTGCGACGATGTCCGGATTACTTATCTTGGCAGCTCTGACCATTTCAAGCTCCTCCTTAGTGGAAATATGGCAGAGCACAAGTCTTGTTCCATGCTTGATGGCCAGCTCGAGTGCCTTGATGCTTGACTTGATGCATGCTTTTCTGCTCCTGATATTTTCGTGTTCCTCGAACGGTATGTCATCACCGTACTTTTCAATCGCAGCAGCAAGATTGGCCTTGATTGTCGCTTCATCTTCGCAATGGACCAGCACAGGCTTCTCTCTGATAGAGAATAAATCTTCCAGTGAATTGCCCTCGTCCACCAGCATGTTACCGGTAGAGGAACCCATAAATACCTTTACGCCGGCAACATCTTTAGGCATAAGTCCTGTCACGGAGTCTCCGTCTCTGACTAAAGTGTGTATTTCTGAATAATTAAGGTTGGTGGCTCCGATATGGAAACCGATTTTTCCGACTGCCTTCTCCTTGGCAAGTGCGATCTTGTCCTTCAGTCTTTCAGCTGAGATTGTTGCGGGAGATGTATTGGGCATATCGAAGAAGGTGGTCACACCTCCTGCTATTGCAGCCTGCGATTCAGAACTCATGTCAGCCTTGTGGGTAAGGCCTGGTTCGCGGAAATGCACATGGGCATCAATTCCGCCGGCCATGATATGCTTGCCTTCGAGATTCAGTATTTCAGCTTCAGGGTGGGCTTTGAATAGCTTGTCTATGCGGTAGTCAAAGTCTTCTGAATCAGAATAATATACATCGGTAATCCTGCCGTTGTCTACCACAATGGTTCCGACAGCTTCTTTTTCTGCTGTTACAACGGTAGCTTTATGAAGAATAATCATAATCCTATGCCAGTCTTGGTTTAATCTTTCTCATTTTAAGTTTAAGAACTCCCCAGAATGCTTCGCCGAAGATTCCGCTGCTCATCTTGGATGTACCTTCCTTTCTGTCCACGAAAATGATCGGAACCTCCTGGATCTTGAAACCGAGCTTATATGTCGAATACTTCATCTCGATCTGAAAACCATATCCCTTCATCTGCACCTTGTCCAGGTCGATTGTCTCCAGAACCTTGCGCCTGTAGCACTTGAATCCCGCAGTCGTATCATAAACCTTCATTCCAAGCACGGTACGTACATAAACGGAAGCGTAGTATGACATTATCACTCGTCCGATAGGCCAATTGATCACGCTGATACCATTGCAGTAACGTGATCCGATCGCCAGGTCGGCTCCGTCGCGGCAAGCTTCATATAATTTCGGCAGATCTTCCGGATTGTGGGAAAAGTCTGCATCCATTTCAAAGATATAGTCATATTTGTTCTCCACAGACCATTTGAATCCTGTGATGTATGCAGTTCCGAGGCCGAGTTTTCCCTGTCTTTCGATCATAAAGAGTCTCTCGGGGAACTCGCTCTGCAATCTTTTGACGATTGCGGCGGTTCCGTCAGGAGAACCATCCTCGATAACAAGAATATGATATGCCCCTTCAAGGGCAAATACAGCCCTTATGATTTTTTCGATATTTTCCTTTTCGTTGTAAGTCGGGATAATTACGATTTTTCTGTCCATTATCTCTATTATTTATTGTCAATAGTCTTAAGCATTTCAGCAACAGCTGCTTCCAGCTGCTTGTCCTCGCCGCGGAGTACCGATGCAGGATCGTTGTAAACAAGGATGTCAGGTTCTATCTGCATGTTTTCGAGATATCTTCCTTCCTTTACAGCCATCGCACCCACCTGAGGGATACCGAATACGATGCTCGGATCGATCTGATTCTCCCACCATACGGCAGTCATTGTGCCCGGCACCGGAGCTCCGATGAGCTTGCCGATACCGAGAGTCTTGTAAACATATGGGAATCCGCAGGCGTCTGAGTAATTGTCTTCGCCGACAAGCACGCAGGATGGCTTTGTCCATTTGTTGTATGGCTCTGTGCCGATGTATTGTCCTCTTGGCTCGAAACGGATATAACCTTCTCCGTCAAGCAATGTCGCAAGATCGTCGTGCAGCCATCCACCGCCATTGTGCCTTGTATCCACGATTACAGCCTCGCAGGTTCTGTATTTGCCAAGCAGATCCGAGTACACTCTTCTGAAACTCTCGGAATCCATGCCTTCCACATGAACATATCCCACTCTTCCGCCGGAAAGTTCCTTTACCATCCGGGCTCTCTGCTCGACCCATCTGTTATAAAGCTGTCTGTAGTCGGTATAGCCGGGCTCGATCATCAGATCCTGCGCTTTTTTACCTTTCTGCTTTACGGTTATGAGAATCTTCTTTCCTCCCTTGCCTCTCAGCATGTGGCTCCATTCCTCTCCAGCCTTGATTTCTTCTCCGTCAATCGCAGTGATTATAGCTCCCTCTTCGATATCAGGATGCTGGAGATACAGTGCTCCTCCCTTGATTATCTCCTTGATTTTCAGACCGTCACCATCATAATCGTAATCATAGAAGGCTCCGAGAGTTCCGATAGTGAGGCCGCTTCTGTATGAGTATCTTGCTCCTGTATGCGAGCCGTTAAGCTCTCCAAGAAGTTCAGAAAGCATTTCCTGGAAATCGAAATTATTATCGATGTGAGGAAGGAACTTCGCATATGTCTCTCTGTAGCCAGCCCAATCGATTCCATGGATCTCAGAATCATAGAATTTTTCGTTCACCTGCTTCCAGATGTGATTGAATATGTATTCGCGCTCCTGTGCAGGCTTGTATTCGAACTCGCCGCTGAATGATATGCTTTCTCTCTTTCCTGAAGCAGTGCTGATCCTTGAAACTCCGCTTCCTGTATGGATGAAGAGGTATTTGTCGTCAGCACTTGGGTAGAATGAGCCTGTGAGACCCTTAAGCAGTACCTTTACGCTATTGTCTTCAAGGTCAAGTACGCAAAGGTCAGTGCTTCTTTCCAGACGTACGGAATAGTAAAGTTTCTTTCCATCCTGGGTGAGATAATGATCGCCGAGTCTTCCTGAGAATCTTGTGAGCTTGACAATCCTGTCTTTTCTGTCATCAAGATCCAGAACAAGCTTTTCCTCCTTCTTCTCTACCTGTGCACTGTCCTTCTTTTCCTTCCTGCCCTTCTTTTCTCCCTCCATCATCTTGTCAATTTCTCTGTCCTCCTTGTCCTTGAGGAAATCAGCATATGCCTTGCCGTCGAAGAACATCAGATATACATCCCTCTCGGCTCCCCAGCTTCCGTGACTGCGGTATCCTGCCTTGTCGGATGTCCATGTCATGGCCTTTCCCTTGAGTGCCCATCTGAATCCTCCGTCAGAATATCCGCTCTCGGTGAGATCTGTGATCTCTCCGCTCTCGACATCGATCACGGCTACGTCTTCATTGTTCCATCCGCCGTTCGCCTGGTAGTTGCAGAGGATGTAACGGCTGTCCGGACTCCATTCGTAAGACTGGTCTCCGTCAGTATATGAATAATTGACCATACGGTCGAGAACAATCTTTTCTTTTCCGCTCTTGAGATCCATGACTGCAATTGCTGTCCTGTCCTTAAGGTATGCCAGGAGTTTGCCGTCAGGTGAAACCTGAGGCTGGAAGCAGGTCTCTCCCGGTCTGGTCACCATTTCCTCCTTCATCTTTACGGCATATGTGAACATCTTGTCATCCTTTTCTGTCAATGATGTCTTCCATATGCCCCAGTGGCCGTTTCTTTCAGCTGCATAGTAGAGAGTCCTTCCGTCCTTTGAGAAGGTGAGTCCACGCTCCTGCTCAGGTGTGTTGGTGATTCTCCTGGTAGTCTTGTAGTCAATTGAAGTCACGAATACGTCGCCTCTTGCACTTATGGCTATCTCCTTGCCTTCTGGTGATATGGCCATGCGTGTAGCTTCCGATGTCAATGTCTGGAGCTCCGACTCCTTTTCTATCTGGTCAGTGACGATCTGTATCGCTACTTTTTCGGGTTGGCCACCACTTTTGATTGTGTAAAGCTCTCCGTCATATGAGTAGCATAGTGTACCGTTATTTGAAATCGAGAGATATCTTACAGGATTGTCTTTGTAGAATGTGATCTGCTTCGGCTTGATGCCGCCGTTTCTAAGCTGATCTTCGATCTGACCGCTGTAGTAGATGTTTAGTGTACCGTCCTGCTCGCTTAGATAATAATATGCGTTGCCGTCAAGCTCAAATACTGGATTGCGGTCTTCTCCGTTGAATGTTGTAAGCTTTTCGAATGTTCCGTTGCCGTCGATGCTGAATCCTTCTGATGGATCTTTAGAAGGGACGTAAATCCATATGTCACGGGTCACCGATGAAGTATGGTGTTTTCTCAGAGGGTCTTCATAACCTTTATAATCTTCGTAGATTACGGTGCGGTCGAGCCTTACGCTCATATTCGAAATCTGCAGAGATGTCACAAGTTCAGGGCGGCCTCCATCCTTACCTATCATATATACCTGTGAGCCTCCCGGGAAGTCGCCGTACTGCGCGTCTTGCTGGATGCTGGCGCTGAAGATTATGTTTCCGTCTTCAAGAACGGTCATCGGGGTTTCGTTGCCGGGGTGAGATGTCAGTCTGACCGGTGCTCCTCCTTCTGCCGGGATTTTATAGATGTCCTTGCTTTTGTTTCTGTATGAGGCGAATATTATGGTTTTCCCGTCAGGTGACCATAACGGATCGGTGTCGTATGCCGGGTTGGTGGTTATCTGTCTTGCCAGGCCACCGTCGGTGTCCACTATATAGATGTTGCCTTTGTAGGTGAAGGCTATCTGTTCTCCGTCAGGTGATATGGAGTTCTTTCTGAGCCAGAGAGGGGAGTCCTGGGCAAATGCGGATGCTGTTACCATTAAAATAGCAGCCAGAGTCATCAGTTTATTTTTCATGTTATAATGTGTTTAGTTCTGATTATACTTATATAGTATATATGCAATCATGCAAATATAATAAAAATGTCGACTGATTCAGCTAACCTTATTATATAAGATCGATGAATTTTCTTCCAATTATAATCGTTTTTCTGGTAAATCTACTTCTTTTTACCACTTTGGTGAATCGGCCTATGATTTAACAAAATTGTAACAGGTCTCGTATGCTGCTGGTATTTAGGCTTTTGGCATGCATATTCCATGATTTTTGCCATTTTTCAGGGGTCGAGACTTGAAAATAAATTTGGAAGTTAATTTAAAAGTCGTACCTTTGCACTCCCTTTGAAAAACGGGTATGCTTAACGGCTAAGAGTTCTTTAAACGACTGACGCGATT
>JBGVCR010000001.1:0-8459 GCA_045118995.1 Candidatus Cryptobacteroides sp. | reverse complement strand
ATTATCAAGTCAATGACCTGAAGATAATTCTTAGTGCCGGAAGATATCTTGTTGGCTTTCAGCATTGAATCATACGCCGTAGATTGGATCTTCCCTAGAATCTTGTTGTATCTTGATCTCCAGAAGTTCTGCTGATCGATCAGCTGCTGTATGATTTCCGGTTTGATCGAGCTGATATAGTTCTTATATTCATCGTCGCTTAATATCTTTGAAGCATTAGACAGCACATAGGGAAGCAGAGAATAGTATCCGCTGTATCTCACGGCAGGGATATCCGATCTTCTGCAGATTTCATATGCCCAAAAGTTAGCCTCATCTTCATTGCTCACTCCGAGCAGATGCGAAAGTTCGTGCGCATAGCTGAACGGCTGCTGGGCTGGACGCAGGTCTGCATTTATATGTGTTTCACAGAAAAACGGGCCTATGTATCCTCCGACTCCTACAGAAGTATACAGTCTGTTGAACAAAAGTCGTTTCGGATGGTGCCAACTCTTCGGCTCACATAGTCCCAAACTATCGGGAACGGATGTATATATGGACTTTATATCGTCCTCGAATGCAGACAGATCGACTGAGTCCTGCGTATATGCATAATTCAAACTGTCAGCATAGTCAGATAGAAACTTATTGAAGACCTTTTCATCATATGGCTGGCGTTCGATATTGCCTCTTGAATATATGCTCTCCCTGAAGTAGTTCATGCCCCATCCAATATAAAGCCAGATGAATATCCATGCAATCAGTTCTGCTTCTCTCAATGCAATCTTCCAGACCTTGTCCTTATTCCGTATACCCTTGGCTAAGAGGCATATTATCAGCCCAATGGCACAAACTGCCAGAACCTCAGTCATTGAAAAAGGAATCCAGGACACCAGGAATGATAATACGGCAGAAAGAAACGGGTAGGTCTGCGTAGCGTACCATTCACCTATAGACACATTTATCCTTGCGGCAACAATGAATGCTACAATAAAAGCAAGAAGTATGTGTCTTACCTTGATCATGTTTCTATAATAAGACTAAGCTATTTCCTTTTAACGATTAATCTGCGGACGAAGAATGCCACTACCGCTATAAAGACGGGAAGACTGGCATAAAGTACTACAGAGATGTCAGAAAGAGACTCGCGCGGAAGATCCAAAGATGCCCAGCATACGGTCATGCATATAAGGAAGTTTCCAACCGAGAATCCCCAACGCTGTTTCGGTGTGACATCATCAGGGATTATCCACCACATTTTTTGATAATCAGGATTGCCGATGCTGATGATTCCCAGGTATATTGCAAGAAGCAATGTGACATATCCGGCACCGAACAAGGTTATGTCCATAGTTGTTTCTCTTGTTGAGAACAACCACAGGAAGAGCAGAAAAAAAACTGCCAGAGCGATGATAGGGGAGAGGATCTTTTTCATGGCGGTGCGTTTGGTATTCGAAAGTTAGGAATAATTTTTTACAAAATAATGGGGGTAAAATCCAAATATTTTTCAATAAAATGACACTATCGTCCATAATTCTTCAGGATCCATTCCCATACAAGATCTTTCGCGGGGTCATCCAGATCAATGAGTACATCAGGTACAAGGTATTCTTCGTCCAAAAGATCCTTGTTGACCCTTGTGAAGTATTTGCAGCTTGTGCCGACCAAAGTCGATGTGTTCGGAAGAATGGAGTAGAGAATATCTCCGTAATTGCATGGGTTAGCTCCGGATGTCTCACCTACGATGATTCCTACACCATTATCTCTTGATGTCGTCAAAAGCATTTCCGAACTGCTCAAGGAGCCTCGGCTCTCGATGAAGATGACATTGCCTTTGAAGATTTTATCGGGATCAAGATTTACTACATAGCTGGAAGTATCCTGTACAAAATCCTCCGGAACTTGGTAATCCATATTTGGCTTGGTCTGGTCGAATGAATACATGTCATAGACCTTACCTGTTTCCAATGGTTCTTCATTGATTGTGTAATTCCTATATTTTGGATAAAGTTCGCAGAGAAGGTCTGAGATTCTGACATCGACATCGGTCCAGTTCGTCTTGTTGAACGGATGGAGCCAGGACATCAGAAGTTGTCCCAATGCGCTGTTACCACCACCATTGTACTGAAGATCGATGACCAGTGTTTCAATATTCTTCTCATCAATTTCTTTCATCATATCCATAAGAACGAAGTCAAATCTAGGCAATTCAGGATGATTGGGGTGGGTCATCCGGTCTGCAAACTGATTGAACTGAAGGTAGCAGATGCTCTCGTTTTCAAGTATCTCGTATTCAAACAACACTTTTCGCTTGGCTGTAAACTTCGTCGAAACCTTCTCTTTCAGCTTTGCCAGCTGCACTTCTGTTCTTGATACAGCCTTGATTTCCACCTCTGTTCCGTCGTCGAATACGACATCCAGCACTTCGTTGCTCATATCCAGCACTTTCCAGAAGTCGGCAAAGGAGAAGAACTGGGCGACAAGGTCTTCGTAATTGAGCCAGTTGTCTGCACTGACATAAGGTCTCGCAATATTGAGGATATCCTTTAGGGACTTACCGTTTATGGTCTTAATGCTCTTTCCTAGACAGTCTTTCATATCATTTGAGGTCACATTTACAATGGCCGGGGAATCGCCGTCGATGATGACTCCGATTGGAAAGACTTTCTCAAAGGAATCCCAATATCGGACAGCTGTGTGGCCGTCATTCAACGGAATTGTTATCGTCTGCAGGAATGCGGCAAACTTGAGAGTATCAGTGATATTACCACACTCCTTGTACCATTTCTTAGCGTCTCTGTTCAGCCTTGCAACATTCTTCTTTTCTGCATAATAAGGATGAGTTTTCCCAAGCATATCCACATACAACAACAGATCCTTCTGGAATGCATTACCCATCTGATACTCTTTCGAGGCTTCGATTACCTCATTATGCAGTTTCGGCATCTTCTGGCCAAAACAACCGCACATACTTATGATAGCTATGCCTATCGTTAATAATGTCCGTTTCATATTTTATTCGTTAATCAGTTTTTCAGCTTTCTTTAAATCCTTATGAGCTACCTGAACTTGCACAGGTGCGATAATACTGGCTTTTTCGGCATACACCGGGCTGTTTTTCTCTACGACCATTGCCTTGATATCGTTTGCCTCAAGCATCCTGCAGATTGCTTCAGCACTTGTTTTGTCTGTACATTCGGCTGCAACCTCAAGTCTAATCTGCCGGGAACTCCCATAACAAAATACTTTTAACAGATTCTTGCTCATATTCACTTTGTCTATTTGTTAAACTGTCGTTTTGTTGCTGCAAAGTTATCTGGAAAAAGTTTAACAGATATAAAAACGGACTGCATATTTTGGTATGCAATCCGTTGATTTATAGTGAAATGAGATTTTAAGACTTTGACGGCGCTTCAAAAAAGTTTCACGCACGAGGATTTTCAAGCAACTTCTTCAGATGAATGCTCAGGTTTGTGTCGTTTTCTGTCAGTCCAAGTTTCTGCCTGATTACACTGCCATAAGTGTAGTGTCTTTTCAAGTTGATGTACTCTCCGATATCCTTTCCTTTCAGGCCTATCAGATAAAGACAGCAATAATTGATCTCCCAATCTGTAAGTTCCTTTTCACGAAGGTATCTGAAGAATGCCGGATGAGACGATTCCAGCGTCATTCTTGTCGAAGTGATGAACATATCCCTGTCAGAAACCAAGGCTTCAAGTTCTTCATTGGCCTTCCTGTTGGCAGCTGATGTATCGGTAATATATGAAACGATGACCTTGTTGAGCAGTTCAAGTCTCCTTTCGATGATGACCTTCGTACCTTCATTGACGGTATTCTCTTCGATCATCTTGGTCAAGGCATCACGTTCTGTTACAGCATCCGAATACATCGCTTCATATCTCTGCTTCTCGATCTCAAGCTGTTTCTTTTCTGCTGTCCTTTCCTGAAGCTTTATGCGTATACGCCAGATGGTCAAACCGGCAGCCATCAACGAAAACAGAATAATCAGAATTAGTTTGGTCTTTGTCTTCTCAGCCTGAATCTGTGCTACAGCATTGGCATATCTTTCTTCAATGAATTTTGTGTCACTGTTCAATTTGATTACCTCAAGAGAGTCATCTAGATGCATTGCCCTCTCATATGCTTCTGTCGAACCTTTGTAATCCTCTAGAGACTTCTTGACCATCGCCAGGACTGCATAATAATTGGGTCGCGTGTTATATCATTGTACAATGCTTCTTTTTCTATGCAAGCTAATGCTTTATCATATCTCCCCGCACTGTTATACATATTTGCCATAATCCTCCAGAGAAACCAACTGGCTTCAGTGGTTTCTTCGAGATATTGGTCGAGAAAATCAGCACATGCATCTACACCGTCCCGACGGGAAATTACCTTGGCCTTGCAGATATAGAAGAAATGAACGTCCAATAGGGTTCCGTGTTTCAGATATTGTTCTCCTATATTCAGATAGCTTGAGGCATTCTCTATGTCATCATTCATGATATAACAGTCTGCAATATCTTCAATCATTATCAAGTATTGCCTCTGACTTCCTGCCTCAAGGAATTTCTCTGCTGCAAGGATATTTTCGGATATAGTAGCAGGATAATCATAATAACTCTTGTGAATGAGCCCCTTATATGAATGTAATATTCCTAGTAAATATGTAGATGCGTATTCTGAATCTTCTTCCGCTTTGACTAATTCCTTCATCGCACTCTCGTAATCTTTCGAAAGTATGTAATTAATCCCTTTGAATAAATATGAAAGGAATCTTTCAGATGACGGTCCCTTTGATGTGAAGCTGTCATACGCACTGAGTAATAGACTTGCCTCTGGTGTTTCATTAGTGGCTTTCATAACAAGGTACCACTTAAAGAGATCGTGTTTTGCCTTAAGTTCCTTGGTTGTCAGATCTGATTCATCAATGCTGGTTACAATTTGCAAAGCACTATCAGGCCTCTCCCACATATAACTCTCCACATCCTCCAGCAGCCTGAAGGTCTCGCTCTTCCTAGCATCACTGCAGGAAACTATCGTGATTGCCGTGATGATCAGCAGTATATCCTTGATTTTCATAGAAGTCTCTCAGTTAATCTGACAAATATACAACAAAAAGCAGGAACAACGCCACTACCAGCATCATTCCTGCATATAAAACACTGAGGGGAAGAGGAACCGCTAAGATGCGGCCAAGTTCAATCTACACTAATCAGCTTCAAAACCCTCGTGAAGGGTCATTATCTTCGTTCGATTCCCATCACCTCAATACCGATATTTGCTCCCCATTTCGTCAGAGGGTCCTTAGGATTACTGCGTGTGAAGCTGGTCTTGAGATAGACAGGGAAAAAGATTCTGTCCTCCATGTATTTCGTGCTCTGCTCCTTGTCCGACCATGTGTGGGAGTCAGCCCATCGTTCCTTGATGTCACTTCCAATTTCAGTCAGGGCAAAACTCACATAATACTCGCCAGGTTCTAAGAACAGACTCTCTTCCGGAGCTATATTGAAGGTCGTCTTCTTATCGGCCTTGGGGATTTCCTGATAGATCGGCATGGTCACGATGTTTTCAAGGTTGTCCTCATCATGAATCTTATAGATCCTGATGCTTGCCTTGCAGCCTTCCATTCGGTTTTCATCAACAGTAAAACTGATGGTCTTTACCAGGAATGGATGCTTGGCCAGTACAATGCTTCCGATTTCTTTTCCGATGCTTCGAGGTGTCATCACCATAACTCCTCCCGGCATCTTCATTCCCTTGCCGTCAAGTTTCTTGGCCTTGGATTTTGATTCGGTCAGCACAGCTGCCTCCAGTTCCTCAAAGCTGTCTTTGCCATCAAGGAGATATCCTCCGATGATCTGTGGTTCCTGAGCCATTGCAAATAGGGGAATGAGGCTCAGGAATATGATTAAAGTCCGTTTCATTATATTATGGGGCGTATCTATTTATTGTTCGTCGTTTTCATCTTCATCTCCCGGCTGATATTCCAGGAGATCTCCCGGCTGGCAGTTCAGGGCCTTGCAGAGAGCGGATAGGGTAGAGAAGCGCACGGCCTTCGCCTTGCCTGTCTTGAGGATGGACAGGTTCGCCTGAGTAATTCCCACCTTCTCCGCCAGTTCTCCGGAGGACATCTTCCTCTTTGCCAGCATTACGTCTACATTTACTATGATTGGCATATTTCCTCCTGTTTTAGATTGTCATTGACTCTTCTTCATTGAGCCCGAGGGCTATATTGATTATCTCCGCAAGGATGAGCAGAAGGAACGGTATCAGAAGCTCCTGAGTTTGGATCTGAAATACAACAGCAAGATCAACATCCGATGACCCCTGATACAACAGACTGATAGCTTCCATACGGAACTTTACACATAGTTCGTTTGCTATGAAAAGAAGGAAGCTGAAAAGTGCGCCCCAGCGGAGAAGGATCACCTGCATCCTACTGAAATACTTACCGTTACGGAATCCTTTGAATATATTGACCAATATGCATATAAAACAGATTATCATCAGGATGCTGAGACAGTAACTGGTGATCTTCATTGCGTAGCTCGCCTTGAATCCCCAGTGTTCAGGAATCTGGAAATCTTCGCCTACGCCATATACAAACAGTTCGGTCGGCACACCCTTGACGGTGACTTCTTCATTTTCATTGCATGCAACAGCATAAGCCAGGCTGTCTGCCTCCGGGGTCAAAGCCCAGTGGCTGGTGTTTGTTGTCACGCGGCCTATGCTGACTTTGCCATCAGGGTTCGGCAAGTTTGTCTTGCCGACACTTAAGGTCATTGCTACTGTTACAAAAGTCAGCAGTAGTGTAACGATTGAGAAATAGACTACGAGGCGTCTTTGAATTCCTTTGTTAAGTTTCATTGTAGTTTCGTTTTACATTGTTTGACTTGATCGATTAGCGCGCATTTATTGTTTTTCGATATGCAAATATAAAGCTCATTTATTGAAAAACAATAATCTTATCAAGAAATTTGATAAATATTTATCCTTATGAGAATTTTAGAAACCTTTATGATATCTATAATAGGGTACTGCAGGTAAAATTTGACTGAGTGAACTTGGCAATTGTTATCATTATGAACATATTCCTGGTAGTGACAGCAATCGGGAGTATTATTATCGTTCTTTGCTCCTAAAATATTTAGAATAGCTCCTAAAAAATATAGGAGATGTCGAATTTATTATTACTTTTGTAGTGCGTAAAATGTTTTCTAAATTCTTTATAATAAAATGCGCTATGAGAATGAAACTTACTGCAAAAGAGGAAGAGATAATGAATATCTTTTGGGAGCATGGTGAGATGTGTATCAGAGATTTATTCAAATATATCCCAGAACCTAAACCTAGTTATAATACCGTAGGTACGCGGGTGAAGTTCCTTGAGGACAAAGGATTTGTTACGAGGAGGCCGGTGGCAAATACATTCCTGTATTCACCGGCGATCTCTGAAAAGGAGTATAGCGGGCAGGCTATTGGTAATGTGGTGAAAATGTACTACAACAATTCTTACGCAAGTGTCGTGTCCCAGTTCGTGGAAGAAGAAAAGATGGATCTTGACGAATTGAAGGCGCTTATCGCAGAAATTGAGAAACGTCGCAAATAAGGCTATGACTGGTTTGTTATTATATATGATCAAGAGTACGCTGTATTTGACCGTATTCTATTCGTTCTTCATGCTGGTGATGCGGAAGACAACATTCTTCAGGCTTAACAGGGTGGCATTTATCGTAGGTACATGTATGTGCATGGTCATGCCGTTCATAGACATTTCTATTCCGAACAATCTTGAAGCCAGGATGCCTATGGATGTGATAGAAGGCGTGCTGGAAAGTTCTTCGCCGGAATCAGTGACTCTTGAAAGTGCTGTTGTCACAGTTGAGAGTACGGGATCCGGAATAGGGATATCCCTCATAGAAATAATCTTCATTGCCGGCGCCATGGTTTCTTTCTGTACAACGGCCAGATCATATTGGCTCATGAGGAGGATGATATTGTCGGTTGAGGGCAAAGTAATTGATGGAGTGCGTGTTAAAGTGACCGAAGACGATATTCCGTCATTCAGCTGGGGTCGATACATAGTGATCGGCAGAAGAGACTTTGAAGAGAATCCTGCAATCCTTACACACGAACGTATGCACGTGAAGTGTGGCCATTCTATTGATCTGATGGCCTATTCGATAGTCACCACCCTTCATTGGTTCAATCCTATAGTATGGATTGCCAGAACTGAACTCAAGATGCTTCATGAGTATGAAGCAGACAATCTTACAATCAACAAAGGCGTCGATGCAACTCAATATCAATTACTTCTTGTGAAAAAAGCTGTGGGAGCGAAACGTTTCCAATTGGCCAACGGCTTCAATCACTCGAAACTTAAAAATCGTATTACCATGATGTACAAAAACAAAACAAACAAATGGATGAGGCTTGCGTATGTGTTATGCATGCCTGTGCTTCTTGGAGCAATGTGT